>NZ_ASXX01000005.1:0-96239 GCF_001526505.1 Agrobacterium sp. D14 | reverse complement strand
CTGCGCGCCACCTTCTCCCCGGCGGGGAGAAGAAATATGCCGCACCGGCTTGGCCAAACGGCGCGGACGAAACGAGCCGACAACATCTCCCACATCCATGCCCGTTTTTCGGCGGCGCGGGCAAAAAAATTGCGCTAGCATCCTCCCCATGATGCTGTTCAAACGCCCCGACACCGAAACGCTCTATTCCGCCCTTGTGAACAAGGACCCCGCCTATGAGGGCGTGGCCTATGTATGTGTGACGTCGACGAAGATTTTCTGCCGCTTCACCTGCACGGCGCGAAAGCCGAAGATCGAAAACTGCCGGTTCCGCGAGACCATCGCCGAATGCCTGGAAGCCGGTTTCCGTCCCTGCAAGCGCTGCAAGCCGATGCTCGCCTATGGCTCGGCCGATGAGACCGTGACGTCGCTGCTGACGGCGCTGGAAAACGAACCGGCCCGTCGTTGGCGCGAGGAGGATGTGGTGGCGTTCGGCCATGATCCGTCCACCGTGCGCCGCACCTTCAAGCGTCGTTTCGGCATGAGCTTTCTGGAAATCGCCAGATTGCGACGGGTAGGCGATGCTGCGGAAAGCATCGCTTCCGGCGAAGCGGTTATCGGCGCGCAGATCGATGCAGGTTACGAATCCGGCAGCGGTTTCCGCTCTGCCATCAATCAGTTCTTCGGCTCTTCGCCCGCCGCCATGAAGGGCAAGGGGTTTTTGAAGGGTGACTGGATCGATACGCCGATCGGCCCGATGCTCGCCGTGGCCGACGATCATGCCCTGCATCTCCTCGAATTCGCCGACCGGCCGGCGCTTCCGGCCGAGCTGAAGCGGCTGAAGACGCGCACCGGCGCGGATATGGTGCTTGGCCGGACGGCTGTGACCGGCCAGATCGAAGCGGAACTCAAGGCCTATTTCGCCGGGCATTCGGCCGCCTTTGAAACCCGACTTGCCAGCCACGGCACACCCTTCGAGCGCGATGTCTGGCGCAACCTGCGGGAAATCCCGGCGGGTGAGATCGTCAGCTATTCCTCGCTCGCAACCGCCATGGACAGGTCATCCGCCGTGCGCGCGGTCGCGCGTGCCAATGGCGCCAACCAGATCGCCATCGTCGTGCCGTGCCACCGTGTGCTCGGCGCGGATGGCAGCCTGACCGGCTATGGCGGCGGGCTGTGGCGCAAGAAATGGCTGATCGAGCACGAGCGCCGCATGGCGAGCGCGCAGGGGGAGACGCAGGGAATGCCGCTCGCTTCCTGAGCGGACTGACTGCTGGTTTTCAGGAGGTTTTCGATTGACGGTCGGCGCGTGGGGTTTACCCCCCTCTGCCCTGTCGGGCATCTCCCCCTCAAGGGGGGAGATCGGCAGGAGGCGCTACCGCCATTTCATTCTCAACGTTGAGATGGGCGAAACCTCGCCGCAGATCGATCTCCCCCCTTGAGGGGGAGATGCCCGGCAGGGCAGAGGGGGGTAAACCCCACGCGCCGGCCGTCAAAGGACAATCTCCTGACAGCTCAAACCCGGGGCGCTTCGCACTTCCCGCCGGAAAACCGTCGGTCAATCCGGCAGTTTCGGCACCACCCGGCGCGAGGGAAACAGCTCCCGCGTCACCGTCATGGCGATCAGCGACAGCGGCAGCGCCAGCATGGCCCCGGCCGCCCCCCACATCCACGTCCAGAAGATGATCATCACGAAGACGAGGAAGGGGTTTATCTCCATGTTTCGGCCCACAACCGCCGGAAAGGCGAGGTTTTCCATCAACAGGTGAATGGTGAAGAAGATCGCCGCGGGCAGAAGCGCCAGAATGATGTTGTCATGGGTGATGATGCCCGCCACCGTCAGCGAAATCGTCATGGCCGTGATGCCGAGAAACGGCACGAAGCTGGAGAGGAAGGCGAACAGCCCCCAAAGAAGCGGCATGGCCAGTCCGCCGAAATAGGCGATGACCACCATCGTCACCCCAAGCCCGGCATAGATCAGCGCCGCCGTGGCGAAATAGGTGCCGAGCACCTCTTCCACCGAACCGATGATGCGGATGGTGCGCAGCCGCTGGTGGCGGGCCGGAAAGGCCATGATGATCGCCTTGCGCAGCCGCAGCCGGCTATAGAGAAACATCAGCAGCGCGGCGAGGAAGATCAGGCCCTGAATGACGGCCGGGGTGACGTTGGAGCCGAGCACGGAAATGATTTCGCCGCTGCGCGAAATCAAAGATTCCATCGACATCGAGCCCAGACTGAAGCTTGCCGCCGAAATATTCAGCCATCTGAGGCTTTGCAGATAGGGCAGGAAACGGTCGATGCTGCGCTCCACCAGCGCCGGCCCTTCCGAAGCGAGAAGCGAGAGCGGCTCGGTCAGCGAATTGACCACGAAGAACATCACCGCCGCCACGAGGCTCGATAAAATAAGCGCGACGCCGAAGCCGGGAATGCCGTAGGAACCAAGCTTTTCGGCGGCGATGCCGAGGATCATGCCCACCACGATGGCCATCACCACCGGAATGAGGATGAGCGACAATTCGTGGATGACCGCCATCAGCATGATGAGGAAGATGCCGATCACCGACCAGGCGACGACCACATCCAGCGCTTCGCGGCCAAGCGGCTGCTGGCTGCGGGCATCGTCGCGTCGCGACGTGGATGGCGGGGCCTCCAGCGGGTCCGCCCTCGTGATCGGAACGGTTCCGGCTGTGGCGCCGGCTGCGACCGAATTGCCGGTCTTGTCCGGTCTGGCATTTTCATTCATCGAACGGTCCCCCAATCAGGTGACAAACGTTCGAAAAATGTGGCGGTTCCGGGGCGGCGCAAATTTCCGCCGCCCCTTTTTGCAATTGGAGCATGCCGAGCAAAAATGGAGCCCGGATTCCCGGCCGCAAATGCGGCAATCTTTATGCGGAGAGCTTTAGCCCGATGCCCCACGGATCTTTGAGGACAATGCCATCACTTTGCCGCTCTGTGGCGATTTCCAGTCGGTCGAGCGCGGCAATCGCCGTCTCGAGCGCGGCCGGCTCGTTGAAGGTCAGCGAATAGCCGGAAAGGCCGGTCATATTGTCCTTGCGGGCCGCAGCACCCCGGCTGTTCCAGATATTGGCGGCGACGTGATGGTGATAGGCCCCGGAACCGAAGAAGCTCGCGCCGGGATAACGCGCCATGATCTTCAGCCCCAGCACATCCTGATAAAATTCATCCGCCTGCGGAATATTGCCGACCTGCAGATGGATATGGCCGATGGCTGTTCCTTCCGCCGCCCCGGTAAAGGCTGTCTTCGGCGCGCTGTCGTAAAGCGCCTGCAGGTTGAGGCCAAGGGTGGCCATCTCCACCGTGCCGTCCTGCTGGTAGGTCCATTCATCCGGCGAACGGTCGCGATAGACTTCGATGCCGTTGCCTTCCGGGTCGGCAAGATAGATCGCCTCGCTGACCAGATGGTCGGACGCGCCCTGAAACTGGACATTGTTATGGGCGGCATGCGCCAGCCATTGGGCCAGATCGTTCCGGCTCGGCATCAGGAAGGCGGTGTGGAACAGGCCCGCCGCGTTGCGCGGCGCGCGTTCCGCCGTGCCGGAGGTGGAAAGTGTGAGCAGCGGTTGGCCGCCCACACCCAGCACTTCACCGCTCGGGTTCTTTTCAAGAACGGAAAGACCGATGATCTTCCGGTAGAAATCCGAAACGCGCGGCAGATCGTGAACGACGAGGTGCGCCTGGCCGACATAGGCCGGCCGCGTCAGGGCGAATTGTTTGATTTCACTCATCATGATCTCCATATTGAATCCGAAGCGCCCTGGGGCGGATCGGTCGCCGAAACCATCGGCCGACGCCGCTTTGCGGCGTTTGTCGAAGGCGAATATGGGCTGGTTTCGTCGTTCAGCAAAGATCGTCGTCTGGCGATTGACCGTCCACTATTCGTTGACAATGCCCCGTTCCGGCCCGGCTCCGGCTTTGACTTCGATCAAGGTGAAGGCCGTGCCGAAGGGGAAATATAAGCCTAGCCCGACACGCTAAACGGCGGATCAAGCCAAAGGAGACAGCCATGTACAAGAAGATCATCGTACCGGTAGACCTCAGCGCCACCGACAAGGGGGAAAAGATTCTCGAAAAGGCCAAGGCGCTTCTGGATCCTGATGGTGAGATCGTTCTCATCAATGTTGTCGAGGAACTGCCGGGCTATATGGCGATCGACCTGCCTGTCGACCTGATCGAAAACGCCATCAAGGACGCCAAGACCAAGCTTTCGGACATCAAGACGAGAGCCGGTTTCAAGGGCAGCCAGGAAATCAGAAGCGGCGCGCCCGCGCGTGAAATCATCGCCGCCGCCGAGGAACACAAGGCCGATCTCATCATCATCGCGTCGCACACGCCGGATTTCAGCAATTATTTCATCGGCGCCACCGCCGACCGCGTGGTGCGCCACGCCAAATGCTCGGTGCTGGTGGACCGATAAAAGCCTGACGTTTCAGGGTTGTGGGCGGGTTTTCCGCCCCCCAAGCATTCCCAGGAAAAGTGGAATCCGGTTTTCCGTCTGGAAATGCGACGATACAAGAAGATCGGCTGGAGGAAAAAACATGAATGTCGAAAGTTACGAGAAAATCCTGCGTGACCGCCAGCGCGAGCTTTATCGCCGCCTGCACAAAATCGAAGCCGATTTCGAAGAGCCTCGCAATCCCGATGACGAGGATCGCGCCACCGAACGCAGCAATGACGAGGTGCTGGACGAGTTGGGGCAGGTGGGTCAGGACGAGCTGCGCGCCATCGACGCAGCCCTCGACCGTATCGCTACCGGCACCTTCGGCACCTGCGTCAAATGCGGCAAGCGGATTTCGGAGGATCGATTGAAGGCGGTGCCCTATACGCCGTTTTGCCAGGAATGCGCTGCGGCATTGTGAGGGCAGGGGAAAGCGTGACTGGGTTTCTTCTCCCCGCCGGGGAGAAGGTGGCCCGAAGGGCCGGATGAGGGGGCAAGCTCTCCGAACACATCCACCCTTGCCCCCTCATCCCGCTGCCGCGGACTTCTCCCCGGCGGGGAGAAGAAACAAGCGTCTACCGCTCGCTCCACAGGCAATTGTTCTGGCCGCAGGGCAACCTGCACCTCTCCTTTCGCAACAGCCTCGAACGCAATTTGATTGCCGTTAACCGGGCGCTGTCTTGTTCCTGTCTAATATTGTCTCCATGCTTTGAGGACAGCACGCAGACGGGATTGGACTATGAGCGATTTATGGCGGTTCGGGCGCCAGTATGATTTTCACGAGATTGTCGCCGATGGCATCGTCCATGGTGTCGGCATCGTGTTTGCGCTTATCGGCGCCACGGCGCTGATTTTCTACGCGACCGCCTGGGGGACGCTCAGCGCGATCGCCGCCGCGTGGATTTACGGTCTCGGCCTCGTCGCCTGTCTCTCCGTGTCCTTCACCTATAATATCTGGCCGCACTCCAGGGTGAAATGGTTCCTGCGCCGGCTGGATCATTCGGCGATCTTCATCCTCATCGCCGCCACCTATACGCCCTTTCTGATGCGCGGCATCCACGATCCACTGATCGCCGTCATGCTGGGGCTGATCTGGCTTGCGGCGCTGTGCGGCATCCTTCTCAAATGCCTGTTTCCCGGCCGTTACGACCGGGTCGCCATCGGCCTTTACCTCGCCATGGGCTGGAGCGGCGTCATGGTGGTGGGGCCACTGTCGTCGCATTTGGCACCCGTCACGCTCTGGCTGATCGTCGTCGGCGGCGTCATCTATTCGCTCGGCGTCATCTTCCATGTCTGGGAAAAGCTGCGTTTCCAGAATGCCATCTGGCACGCTTTCGTGGTCGCCGCCGCCGCCGTTCATTATTTCGCCGTGGTCACCTCCTTCAGCCTCGTGCCGCTGGCATCCTGAAGAATGCGCCCCGATGGCGCATGGGTACTGGACAGCCATTCGCATCATCGCCTAATCCTCGTGCAGAGGGCGGCCGAAAATACCGCCGCTGCAAGCAGGAAAAAGGGTGAACGACAATGAGCGTGCAACTGCGCGACGCGACCGTGGACGATCTCTCCGGCATCATGGAGATTTACAATGATGCGGTGCTGAATACGACCGCGATCTGGAACGACGTGCTGGTCGATCTGGAAAACCGCAGGGAATGGTTCGCCGTCCGCACGTCACGCGGTTTTCCGGTCATCGTCGCAATCCTCGACGGCAAGGTCGCAGGTTATGCTTCCTATGGCGACTGGCGGGCTTTCGACGGTTATCGCCACACCCGCGAACATTCGGTCTATGTGCATAAGGATGCGCGCGGCCACGGCATCGGCAAGAAGCTGATGCAGGCGTTGATCGATCATGCCTCGGGCAACGATGTGCATGTGCTGATCGCCGCCATCGAGGCGGAAAACACCGCCTCCATCCGCCTGCATGAAAGCCTCGGCTTCAGGGTCGTCGGCCGGTTTTCGGAAGTCGGCACCAAGTTCGGCCGCTGGCTGGATTTGACGTGCATGGAGCTGAAGCTGAACTAGTTCCCGGGCGGGTTGCCTAGAGAAAGTGGCCCCGGCGCGGGACGTCCAACCTCTCCTCCGTCATCCTTGGGCTTGTCCCAAGGATCTAACCACGTCGAATTAAATCAATCGGTTGCAGATCCTCGGGACAAGCCCGAGGATGACGCTGAGTGCTTGGGGTGGACGTCCGCAAACCGACGTCGCATGCCGTATAGGCGTTACCCATTGCCCAATCAAACCGGCTCGAACACCATCGAATGGCCGTTGATGCAATAACGCAGGCCGGTGGGCTTCGGGCCGTCCGGGAAGACGTGGCCGAGATGGCCGCCGCAATTGGCGCAGCGGATTTCCGTGCGCACCATGCCGTAGCTGGCGTCGCGATGTTCCGTCACGGCGCCCGGTTTTACCGGCTCGAAATAGCTCGGCCATCCGCAGCCGGCATCGAATTTCGTATCGGAGAGGAACAGCGGCTCGTCGCAGGCCGCACAGCGATAGAGGCCTTTCTGGAATGTATCCCAATAGGGCCCGGTGAAGGCGCGCTCGGTGCCGTGTTCGCGCAGGATGCGATATTGCTCCGGCGTCAGCTGCTCACGCCATTCGGCATCGCTCTTTTTGATTTTTGGGGATGTCAGATCGCTCATGGAATGATCCTTTCTGTTCCCGCCTCAAATAGTCATCGCGGAGGCGGATTGAAAGGGGATGGGCGTCATAACGCGTTCGTTATGGGCCGGGAGTACCGATTTGGGTTGAGATGGCTTTGTCTATGCCTTAGAGCATTTCCAGGAAAAGTGGAGCCCGGTTTTCCGCCCGGAAATGCGCTCTAACTGAAAAAACGATTTGAAGAAGAACGCCATTATTGGCGCGCAGGGATGGGGGACATCCCGGGAGATGTGAATGACATCAGATGTCACGCCGTTGACATTCCTGTCGCTGTTTCTGCCGTTTCTGGCAGCGCTTGCCGCACCCGCCCTGGTTAAAAGGTTCGGTCACAATGCGGCGTGGGTCCTGGCGATTGCGCCTGCTCTCGCTTTTGCGCATTTTGCGCTGATGCTGCCGCAGATCGCGGCAGGCGGGGTGGTGACCGGCGGTTATGCCTGGGTGCCGAGCTTCAATCTCAGCTTCTCCTGGTTCATCGACGGCCTGTCGCTGACCTTTGCGCTGCTGATCACCGGCATCGGCCTGCTGATCGTGCTTTATGCGGGCGGTTATATGAAAGGCCATCCGCAACAGGGCCGGTTCCTATCCTTCCTGCTGCTCTTCATGGGCGCGATGCTGGGCGTCGTGGTTTCCGACAGCCTGCTGATGCTGTTCGTCTTCTGGGAACTCACCTCCATCACCTCCTTCCTGCTGATCGGCTTCGACCATGAGCGCGCCGCCTCGCGCCGCGCCGCGCTGCAGGCGCTGGTGGTGACGGGCGGCGGCGGTCTGCTGCTGCTCGCCGGGCTGATTTTCATCTGGGATATCAGCGGCGTGACGCAACTGTCGATGCTGGTGCGCGGCGGCGATGTCTTGCGCGACAGCCCGTTTTATCTAGCCGCGCTGCTTCTGGTTCTCGGCGGCGCCTTCACCAAATCGGCGCAGTTTCCCTTTCATTTCTGGCTGCCCAACGCCATGGAAGCGCCAACGCCGGTATCCGCCTATCTGCATTCGGCAACCATGGTGAAGGCCGGCGTCTATCTGCTGATGCGCCTCAACCCGGTTCTCGGCGATACCGCCGCCTGGCAGATCCTGCTGCCCTTCTTCGGCGGGCTGACCATGCTCACCGGCGCGCTGCTGGCCGTGCGCCAGACCGATCTCAAGCTGATGCTCGCCTATACGACGGTGTCGTCGCTCGGCCTGCTGGTCATGCTGACGGGTTTCGGCTCCGATCATGCCATCGAGGCGGCGGTGCTTTATCTGGTGGCGCATTCGCTGTTCAAGGGCGCGCTGTTCATGGTCGCCGGCATCATCGACCATGAGACCGGCACCCGCGACGTGACGAAGCTCGGCGGCCTCAGAAAAGCCATGCCGATCACCTTCGCGGCGGCGCTGGCGGCTGCGATTTCCATGGCCGGCCTGCCGCCTTTCTTCGGTTTTCTCGCCAAAGAAGAGATTTATTACGCGCTGGCGCATGGCAATCCGCGCGCCGTGCTGTTCACCGGCATCGCCATCCTCGGCAACGGGCTGATGTTTGCCGTCGCCTTTGCGGTGGCGCTGAAACCCTTCCTCGGCAAGCCGGTGAAGACCCCGAAACACGCGCATGAAGGCCCGCTGCTGCTCTGGCTCGGCCCGGCGCTTCTGGCGCTGAAGGGGCTGACGATTGCGCTCTTTTCCGGCATCGCGCATTTCTACATCTCCACCCCGATGGCGAGCGCCATTGCCGGCGAGGCGCGCCCGGTGGAAATCTCGCTCATTCCCCATATCGGCGTGCCGCTCGGCCTGTCGCTGCTCACCATCGCGCTCGGCATCGTCCTTTATACGCAGCTTTCCGCCGTCCGTGGACTGATCGACCGCACCTTCAAGGCGCTGGGGGCGGGGCCGGACAGGGGCTTTGACGTCTTCATCGAAATGCTGGTGAAAGTCTCGTTCCACATCACCCGGCTCATTCAGCCGGGCAGGCTGGAATTTTACGTCACCGCCACCTTCGCCGTCATCGCCGCCGTGCTGCTGGTGCCGCTGTTCCTTTATGGCGAATTGCCGTCCATGCCGTCCTGGCCGCGCGATATGCCCATCCATGAGTTGACCTTCATCGCCATTGCCGTGGCGGGCCTCATCGCAGTGCTGACGGCGTCGAGCCGGCTCACCGCCATCATCGCGCTCGGCATTCAGGGCTTTGCGGTGGCAGTCATCTTCCTGCTCTTCGGCGCCCCCGATCTGTCCTTCACGCAATTCATGGTCGAGACGCTGTCGGTGGTCATCCTGACGCTGGTGATGACGCGGCTTCGCCTGTCGCCGTCAGACCATCGCGGCCTTGGCCAGAAGCTGCTGGACAGCACCATCGCCATCGCCTGCGGAACGGGCTTTGCCCTGTTCCTGATGCGCGCGACCGAGGCGAGCTTCGACAGCCGCCTGACGGATTTCTACAACACCTATTCCAAGGTCATCGCCCACGGCGCCAATGTGGTCAACGTCATCATCGTCGACTTCCGCGGCACGGATACGCTCGGTGAAATCGCTGTCGTGATGATAACGGGTCTTGCCATTCTCGCGCTGATCCGCATCCGCCCGGCTGCTGCCATCAAGGGGCTCGCCGTCAAGGGATCGGCCAAAACCGCGAAGAAGAAAGGAGCGCGGGCATGAACACGCTCATTCTGCGCACCGTCGCCCCTGTCGTCACCAGCCTCATGGTGCTGTTTTCCATCTTCGTGCTGCTGCGCGGCCATAATGAGCCGGGCGGCGGCTTCATCGGCGGCCTGATCGCGGTCTCGGCGCTGGCGATCTATGGCATCGCTTATGGCGTCACCGCAGTCAGGCGCGCCATCATGTTTCATCCGCTCGCCATCGCCGGGGCGGGGTTGCTGCTGTCCATGCTTTCCGGCCTCGTTTCCATCGCCGCCGGCGTGCCCTTCATGACCGGGCTGTGGGTCTATCCGAACCTGTTCGGCGTCGAAATACCGCTCTCCACCGTCATGTCCTTCGATATCGGTGTCTATCTCGTCGTGGTCGGCGCCATCACCTCCATTGCGCTGGCGCTGGAAGAAAGGGAAAGCGACTGATGGAAGCGGTCTTCTCCATTCTCGTCGGCATCTTCTTTTCGGTGGCGATCTATCTCATGCTGTCGCGCCACAGCATCCGCATGCTGCTCGGCATCGCCATTCTCGGCAATGCGGTGAACCTCTTGCTGTTCACGGCAGGCAGGCTGACGCGCGAAGTGCCGCCGATCATTCCGCCCGGCATGGATACGCTGCCCGCGGGTGCGGCCAATCCGCTGCCGCAGGCGCTCATCCTCACGGCAATCGTCATTTCCTTTTCCTTCTTCTGTTTCCTTCTGGTGCTGACCTGGCGTGCGTTTCAGGAACTGCAGACTGACGACACGGACGAAATGCGCACCGCAGAACCCGCAGGCGAGCCCTTGCCGCCGCTCGGTTATTGAGCGGCGAGGCTGAGACACATGGCATCCTCCACCCCTTCCGCAGTCACCGATCTTTCCGCAGCGCTCGTCACGACGCCCGTGCCGCTGTCCGACTGGCTGATCATTCTTCCCATCGCGCTCTGCATTGGCGCAGGCGCGGTGCTGATGATGATGCGCCACGCCATCCGCCACCACGCGACCGTCGCCATCGCGGCGCTGTTCCTGCTGGTGCTGCTCGATGCCGCGCTTTTGTGGAAGGTCGCCACTGAAGGCCCCTTCACCATGGTCATGGGCCGCTGGTTGCCGCCCTTCGGCATTGCCTTTACCGCCGACCTGACGGGCGCGCTGCTGTCGCTTGCTGCCGCCATCGTCGCACTTGCGGGGGCCATCCATGCCGGCGCGGATATCGACGCCAGCGGCAGGCGCTACGGTTTTTATCCCTTCCTGATGCTCTTGATGGCCGGTGTCACCGGCGCTTTCCTGACCGGCGACATCTTCAACCTCTATGTCTGGTTCGAGGTGCTGCTGATCTCGTCCTTCGGCCTGATCGTGCTCGGCTCGACGCGCGAGCAGATCGACGGCGCGCTGAAATACGCCATTCTGAACCTCATCGGCACAACGCTGTTCCTGATAACGGTCGGTTATCTCTACGCCATCTTCGGCACGCTCAACATGGCCGATATCGCCCAGAAGGCGACCGGGCTGCGCGGCTCGGCGCCGCTGATGACGCTTGCGAGCCTGTTCGTGCTCGCCTTCGCCATGAAGGCCGCGGCCTTCCCGGTGAACTTCTGGCTGCCCGCTTCCTATCACACGCCGCGCATTGTCGTTTCCGCCCTGTTCGGCGGCTTGCTTACCAAGGTCGGCATCTATTCGCTGCTGCGCGTCATGGTCATGCTGTTTCCGGTCGAGCGGGAAGAACTCAGCATCGTCATCGCCATCTCGGCGGCGTTGACCATGGTGCTCGGGGCCATGGGCGCGCTCGCCCAAAACGATATCCGCCGCATGCTCGGCTATATCGTCATATCTGGCATCGGCTACATGATGGCCGGCATCGCCATCGGCACGCCGTCGGGTGTCACCGGCGCCATTTTTTACGCGCTGCATTCCATGGTGCTGATGACGGCGCTTTATCTCGCCGCCGGTCATGCGGCCCGCCTCGGCGGCGGTTTCAGCCTCACCTCGCTCAGAGGCCTTTACCAGCAGGCTCCGTGGTTTTCGGCGCTGGCGCTGGCGCTGTTTTTCGCCGGTTCCGGCCTGCCGCCCTTTTCCGGCTTCTGGCCGAAGGCGGTGCTGGTCAAGTCGGCGATCGATATCGGCGCCTGGTGGCTGGCTGGCGCCATTCTCGCCTCCGGCTTCATCGCCACCATCGCTTTCGGGCGGATCTTCCTTTTGTGTTTCTGGCGTCCCGTTGCGGCATCCACCGGTCAGCCTTCCGTGCCGCAGGCGTCGCCCTCGGCAGCGCCGTCTTTCGCGCCGCTGGTGGGGCTGACGGTGCTGGTGGTATTCTTCGGCCTGTTTCCGGAAAGCCTGCTCAATCTCAGCCAGCAGGCGGCCGCAGGCCTCGCTAATCCGCAGGCCTATATCCAGTCGGTCTTTACCGAAGGGGGCAAACCATGAGCCTCTATCTCGTACAATTGCTTTTCGTTGCCGTATGGCTCGCCGTGACAGGCAGCGTCACGCTCGCGAACATCATTTTCGCCCTTGTCGTTTCGACGCTGGCGCTCGGCATCATCCGCCACCAGCTTCCGGGCGGGCGTAACCACTGGCTCAGGCTTGTCCGCGTGCTGTCGCTGGTGCTGCTGTTCTTCAAGGAACTGGCGCTTTCCGCATGGAAGGTCGCCGTGCTGGTGACGCGGCCGAAGCTCGACGTGCAGCCCGGCATTTTCGCCTATCCGCTGACGGTGACGACGGATTTCGAGATCACGCTGCTTGCCAATCTCATCACGCTCACCCCCGGCACGCTGTCGGTCGATGTTTCGGCGGACAGGAAAACGCTTTACGTGCATGCGATCGATTGCAGCGATATCGAAGCCACGAAAAACGACATCCGCAACGGCTTTGAAAGAAAGATCATGGAGGCGTTTCAGATATGACGCCGGAACAAATAGTTTCATTTGCAACTATACTTGCATCGGTTGTTCTGTCGGCCGCCTTTTTGCTGACAGTATATCGCGTCGTCGTCGGCCCCACCTTGCCGGACCGTATCGTTGCGCTCGACATGCTGGTGGGCATCGCCATCGGCTTTATCGCAGTCATCGCCATCCGCACCGGCTTCAATCTTTACGTCGATATTGCCATTGCGCTCGGGCTGGTCGGTTTTCTGGCAACGGTTGCCTTCGCCCGCTTCGTGCTGTCGCGCGGCCCGGACGGCCGGCGCAGGCCAGCGGCGGTTCTCGATGGCGAAAGGGCATCTGAAGCCATTGAAAAAAATATGGAAAAAGGTGTCGCCAACAGAAAAGGAAAGGGCAGGCGATGATGGCTTGGATCGTGGCTATTCTGGTTGCGGCGCTGTTGATCTCTGGCGCCATTTTCTCTCTGATCGCGGCAATCGGCCTCAATCGGCTGCCGGATGTCTATACCCGCATGCATGCGGCTTCCAAGGCGGGAACGGTGGGGTCCGGCCTGCTGCTTCTGGCTGTCGGCATCCATTCCATGGAAATATCGACGCTGGCGCGGGCGCTCGCCGGTTTCTTCTTCTTTGTGCTTACCGCGCCGGTCTCGGCACATCTTCTTGCCATGGCCGCTCACAAGGCAGGTTATCCGCTTGCCGTTAAATCGGTAGTTGATGACATCAAGAAAATTTGAAGTTGAAAATCCCCCTAATAATTGGGGGTATTCATTTTCAATTACTACTTGGCATAGTATTTTATTACCCGTAATTTTTTGTATTCCGATTAGACTGTTTTGAACTGAAAAATTCACAATAGGAATTTGACTTTTGCTGTTTTGCTGTTATCCAAATTAAGTGTAAAGTTGCTAATCGCGATTTGCATCTAGCCTCTTCATAGTCGGCATAGGCATTTTATTAATGTCTAATCTATGGCCCATCGGACCATTGCTGCCCATGTCGCGGGCCATAAGTTGAATCTCGGACCAATTCGTTTCCGGTTTTCGCTCGAAATCTAGGGGTAGGTTTCATGTTGGTTTCAACAAGGCGAAGGTGGGGCACCGGGTAACTTCACATCGCTCGATGCGGCGTTCGCCCGCGTCAGGGGATCAATAAACAGGAGATACTTAAATGACGGAAACTGCATACGGTAACGCCCAGGATCTGCTGGTCGAACTGACTGCGGATATTGTGGCTGCCTATGTTAGCAACCACGTCGTTCCGGTAACTGAGCTTCCCGGCCTTATTTCGGATGTTCACACGGCACTCAGCGGAACATCGGCACCGGCATCGGTGGCGGTCAATGTCGAAAAGCAGAAGCCTGCCGTCTCCGTCCGCAAGTCGGTTCAGGATGACCACATCGTCTGTTTGGAATGTGGCGGCTCGTTCAAGTCGCTCAAGCGGCATCTCACGACGCATCACAGCATGACGCCGGAAGAATATCGCGAAAAATGGGACCTGCCGGTCGACTATCCGATGGTTGCGCCCGCCTATGCCGAAGCCCGCTCGCGGCTCGCCAAGGAAATGGGTCTCGGTCAGCGCCGCAAGGCCAGCCGCTGATTTTAAAGACGGTCCGGCTGCTGTCCTGACAGATAGCCGGAAGTCGCAAGGCAATACGGCCGGTCCTTTGACCGGCCGATTTCGTTTCTGGGGTTCGAAGACCTCACCTCCGTCCTGCCGGCCCCCCGGCATCCAGCTACGGCGCGTCTGCGCCGTGAGAGTGGTCTTTCGCGATCGAGAACCGCATCGCACCAGACCCGGGAGCCGTTCCCTCGACCGACTTTTATGTCGCGCAAAATTTCGATTGAGGAAAAAAATCCTTTATCGCACACATCAATTCTGCAAAAATAAAGCCGTATCAATCGCATAATCCTCCATGCCAAATTTGCGCTTCCCCATGCTTGCTCTCAGGTGTATGAATTAATTCCTATTCGTAGAGGAGTTGCATATGCCGTCGGATACTGTGTTTCTGCCTGCCGCCGCGCGGCCTTGCGTGCGGGTCGGTGATCGTCCCTTTCGTCATTGGCCGTCTGCGGCCGGGCGAGATGAGATTTCCCGTCTTTGCCGTCTGGTACGGCAGCTCACCGGCGAGATGGTGCAATTGACGGGCGATCGAACGCTGGTGCGCCGCGACAGCCGGCGCACGGAATGCCACATCCGCCAGATCGCCATGTATGTGTGCCATGTGCAGCTCGGCATTCCCATGTCGGATATCGGGCCATGTTTCGGCCGTGACAGGACGACGGTTGGCCATGCCTGCCAGGTGGTGGAGGACCGGCGTGACGAACCGGCATTCGATGAGTTCGTCGCCGCGCTGGAGCGGCTCACCGGCAGTATCTTCAACGCGATGAAAGGCGCCCGGGATGAGTGAGGAAAAAAGCGCCCCGGTTGCCTCCCCGAACCCTCATCTCCTGCGGCTGCTGCGTTGCATCGCCGCGGGCGCGGCCGAGATGTCGCAGGAGGGCGGCGATATTGTCCTGCGCCGGGCGCGGGCGGGCCATCACGCGCTACGGTTTCCGGCCGCGACGGTGCGGTTTGCCATTTCCTCCGGGCTGGTCGAGCAGCGGGACAACATCCTTTCCGCCGCACCGCCGCTCGCCTCCTGCCTGAAACGTGCAATGGCAAAAGACCGGGACGAGGTTTTTCAGGAACAGCACCGGCATATGCAGACGGTTATTGTGGATGTCGGCGATGTGAAACAGCCGGCCCGGCGCAATCTCAACACCTCTCCCCTGACCAGCCTTGCAAGGCTGAAGGAACGGGACGGTGCGGCGTTTTTCCCGGCGGATGCTCTTGAGGCGGGCGAGCGCCTCGCCGCCGATTTTCATCGCGGCCATCTCAACCCGAAGGTAACAGCGACATGGGAGCCGAGAATAGCGAACCGCACAAAAGGCGAGGCGGGAGGCGCGCTCGATCTCACCGAGGCGGCAATGGCCGCAAGAACGCGGTTTTCCCGCGCGGCCGATGCGATGGGGCCTGAACTGTCGGGCGTCGCCATCGATATCTGCTGCTTCGAAAAGGGGCTGGAGACGGTGGAGCGCGAAAGGCAATGGCCGGCGCGGTCGGCAAAACTGCTGCTGCGCGCCGCACTGTTGGCGCTTGCCCGCCATTATGCGCCGCCTGCGGCCCGCGCCGGCAGGAAGGATCACCATTGGGGCGATGCAGATTATCGCCCGTCGATGGCGAGGTGAAGGTCAGGCGGCCAGCAGCCGGGCTTCCTCGCGGATGCGCTTGATCATGGAGCGCAGGCCGTTAGCGCGCTGCGAAGACAGATGTTCCACCAGCCCGATCCTGTCGAACACCTCAATGGCGTCGAGACCGGCGATTTCGGAGGCTCTCTTGCCGGAATAGACGGCGAGCACGATGGCGACGAGGCCGCGCACGATATGCGCATCCGAATCGCCTTCGAAGGTCAGGAGAGGGTCTTCCGCACCATTGCTGTGGCTGACGAGCCAGACCTGGCTTGCGCAGCCATGCACCTTGTTCTCGGCCGTGCGCTTGTCTTCCGGCAGATCGGGAAGCGCCTTGCCGAGTTCGATGACATAACGATAACGATCCTCCCAGTCGTCGAGGAAGGCGAAGTCGTCAAGGATCGTTTCGAGAGAGGCCATTTGCGCGCCGTATCATCCATTATTGCAGGTCTTTGTTAGGATATAGGCGAAGTGCGGCCGGTTTTGAACCATGGCCCATGAAAAAGCCCACGGAAATCAGGTTTCCGTGGGCAAGTCAGGCAGGCAATCGGCAGCCGGATATTTTTGGCTGCAAAGAGAGTGCCGCGCGGTGGCCGGCAAGGATCAGGGAAACAGTATCAGGGAGCAGGGCGCTTCTGCGGCAGGGGAATGACGGTGCCGGTCTTCAGCATGTCGGCATCCTTCGGAAATTCGACGCTGACGACCGGGGCTTCGGCCAGTTTTTCGGTCTCGGCCGCGAGTTCAGCGGCGGGGGCGGGCTTGTCACCGGAAGCAAGCTGCTTGTCCAGCAGTTCATAGGCCACCTTTGCGCCTTCCTTTGCCCGCTCGCCGAGCGCATGGAAGGTTTCGGCGCCCTTGACGCAGACATCGGGCTTTTCGATGCAGATGGCGCTGACATAACGATAGGCTTCACCGGCGGCCGAAACGGCGCTGGGAATATCGAAGGCCGAAGGTTCCTTGGCCGGATCGTTGCTGCTGCCGAAATAGGACAGCGCCACCAGCACCAGCGAAAACCAGAATGTTCCCTTGATCAGAAACCACATTGTCAGACTACCCTGCCAGACGATCTTTGTTTTCTAAAGCCCCGCCCGGTTTCGGGTCATCGGCCTTTGTCCCGTTTTTCGGGCTTGTGAAGAAGCTACACGCGACCGGCGAACAGCCGATTGCAAAAAGCGGCGCAATTTAATTCAAATTGTATCTATTCTCCTCGTATCGGGACGCCTGCCATCAATTCATTCGCATTTTAACAGTCCATGTTAAGCATAATTGCGACAGAGGCCGCGCGTTCCGGGCGAAAGCGGCGGAAAGCTTTGCCACAAAAGTTAACGCGATGGCAAAAATGAAGCGAAATCCGTCGCTTACCCGTCATTAACCATGATTGGCAAAGCTTCGAAGAAATGCCCCGTAATGGGACTGCGAGGCATTTGACGGGCCTTTGAGGCCATTCTTTTTATCCATTCCTTAAGCCGCCGCCTTCTATTGTCGGAGCCGTTAGAACCGCCTCAGGGATTCGGTGTTGGTATTGCGTAATATGAGAGAAAAAGCGGTCGCATTGGTCGACCATGCCGCAGGCAGATGGCTTGCGCGCATGGAAGAGGACGCCGAAAGGCGCGCCGGAACCGTTGCGCGCCTGCGCCGGCTGATCGCCTTCAGCGCCGTCGGACTTCTGGTGGTACCAGCCCTTTTCAGCCTCGTCTTCAGCCCCGCCATCGCGCTGCCCATCGGCGCTGCCCTGGTGCTGGCGCTGTTTCTGGCCGCCGCAGCATTGCTGATTGCCTTTTCGCGTCCCGCGCGCGGTGCGTCCTCCTTTTCCGCCTTGTCTGGCGATAACGACCTGATCGCCGCTACGCAGGTGCCGGGCCTCGTGCTCATGATCGGTGATACCGGCTTCGTCGAACACGTCTCCGGCCGCGATCTTACGACCTTCCCGGCCGATTTGCAGGCCAGCAAGGGCCATTCCCTCGTTGAATATGTCTATGTCTCGGACCGCATTGAACTGATGCAGGCTTTCGACCTGCTGCGGCAGGGCGAGGACAGGGCAACCGCCGAACTCCGCTTCGAGACCGGTGCAAAGTCGCGTCAGGCGCAGTTCATGCATGCGCGTATCGAGATGACGGCAATCCGCAGCGCCAGCGGCCGGCTGCGCCGCATCGTCGCCCAGCTTTCCGATGTCACCGAGATGGAACGCCTGCGCCGCGATGTCGCCCGCAAGGCGGCGGAGGCGGAATCGGCCAATGACGCCAAGTCGCGCTTTCTTGCCGCCGTCAGCCACGAGTTGCGCACGCCGCTCAATGCCGTCCTCGGTTTTTCCGATATTCTGGCCGGCGAATATTTCGGCCGGCTGGAGAACGACCGCCAGCGGGAATATGTCGGCCTGATCCGCCAGTCCGGCGCCCATCTTCTCTCTGTCGTCAACACCATGCTCGATATGAGCAAGCTGGAAGCCGGCCGTTACGAGCTGATGATGGAAAGCTTCCCGATTGCCGAGACCATCTCGTCCTGCGAGGCTATGCTCGGCCTGCAGGCGAAGGAAAAAGGCCTGACTTTGACCAGCCGCATCCAGCGCGGTATCGGCGAAATCTCGGCCGATCAGCGCGCCATCCGGCAGGTTCTGATCAATCTTGCCGGCAACGCCATAAAATTCACCGATGCCGGTGGTGTGGTGTCGATCGACGCCGCGCGTGAGGGTGCGATGCTGAAGCTGACGGTGAGCGATACCGGCATCGGCATCGCTTCCGACAAGATCGAACTTCTGGGCCAGCCTTTCATGCAGGTTCAGAATGAATATACCCGTCGCTATGAGGGCACGGGTCTGGGATTGTCCCTGGTCAAGGGGCTTGTGGCACTGCATGGCGGCACTTTCGCCATCGCCAGCAAGCCCGGCGAGGGAACGGTCGTAACGATCACCCTGCCTGCCGACGGTTCGGGCATGGCGGGTGGCGGCGAAAGCGCCGAAGCCGAAAGCATGGTGGAATTTCCGCCGCGCATCCGGCAGCTCGGCGATATGGCCGCAATGATGAAAAAGGATGGTGACGATGGCCCCGCGAAAGCGAAAATCGCCTAAGAAAACAACGGCCCAGATTGGCGCCGGGATTGTTTCCTTGGTGGTTTCGGCCATCGGGCGCGAAATCCTGCGCCATCCGAAACTGGTCGGCAGCTGCGGCGCCTTCGCGGTCGTCTTCGGTTTTGTCGCCGCCAATGCGCTCTGGTATCAGCCGGGCGTGCACCCGTCCCCTTTCCTGCGCACGCGCGATGCGGAAAACCCGAACGGCATTGCCGGTTATCGCCCGGCCGAGCCGCTCGGCACGCAGGGCAATGTCACCACCTTCCGCATAGAGCGACCGGCGGAGACGCAAAACGCGCAGCAGCCGGCGGCCGAAACGCCGGCGCAGCCCGTTGCCGAAAACCAGAAGCCGCAGCAGATCGTTGCCGATATTCAGGCCGAACTGAAGAAACGCGGGCTTTACGAAGGCGAGGCGGATGGCCGCATGGGCCCGCGCACCGCAGCCGCCATCATGTTCTTCGAAGAAACGCTCGGCATGGAACAGACCGGCGAGCCGACGACCCGCGTGCTGGCGGCGCTGCGGATAGACGGCGCGACGGTTGCCGCGATCCCCAGGGACCGGCCTGCCGATACCAGCGGCGGCATCGAGATCGACCCCGTGGCTGCCGCCATCCGCAAGGCGGAAGCGCCGCGCCCGAAGGCCGAACCGGCCTCCCTCAACAGCGCGGCCAAACCGGCAAGCCGCGATTTGATCGCCAAGATCCAGCAGGGGCTGATCAATATCGCCTATGCCGACGTGAAGGTGGACGGCGTGGCCGGCCAGCAGACCCGCAACGCCATCCGCGCCTTTGAGAAGCACTATCGTCTGCCGGAAACCGGTGAGCCGAGCGAGGCAGTGTTGAAGAAGCTGAAGTCGATCGGGGCGCTTTAGATTTTTACAGCGGCTGAGGTGCGTGGGGCTTACCCCCCTCTGCCCTGCCGGGCATCTCCCCCTCAAGGGGGGAGGTCGGCAAGAGGCTCTTTCGCGGCACCATTCTCAAACGTTGAGATGGGCGAGACCTTGCCACAGATCGATCTCCCCCCTTGAGGGGGAGATGCCCGGCAGGGCAGAGGGGGGTAAAGCCCCGCGCACCTTCGTCCGCCTAAAATCAGCATTGCGAAGCCCGCCCCACCATTTCCATTCGAAAGCACCCCCATGCGCCTCAAATCCGAAATGTTCGTCTCAGCCCTCATCCGCCGCGTTTTCGCCGCCGGCGGATTTGCCGCTGTCGAAAAGAAGGGGGCGGAGGAGGCGGGGGCGATTTTCATTCGTCAGCGCCTGCGCGATGGCCGCGAAAATCTCTACGGACCCGCGCCGCAGAGCTTTGCCGATGACGAGGACATCCGCGCCGAGCGCCGTTTCGAAACGCGCCTTGCCGGTGCGGATGGCGAGGAAAGCGCCGCCCTTCTTGAGAGGGAACGACGCTTCGACAGCGATCTGTGGGTGGTGGAGATCGAAACCGATGAGATCGGGACTCTGCTGACGCTGGTGGACCAGCCCAAGGCCTAGAATCGTCCGGCAATGGCCGCTTCTTCAATCCGTGAAGATGAAGGCCAGCCGCACTTACCCTTGCGTCCCGGTTCTCTGCGCAGCCGGTGCGCTGCGGTCCGGCCGTTCGCGACCATGCGTATAGCTGTCGGCCCGCCGCCAGCTCTCCAGCCGCTCTTCGCATTCCACGATGTCGAGACGGTCGAGCAGGGCTTCGGCACGGCTCATATCGCCTTCGGCGGCGGAAAGATGCGGATAGAAGCATTGCAGCACGAAGGCCGCCTCGGAGAATTCCATGCCAAGGCCGGTCAGCGTCGTTGCCAGCTGCGCGCCTGATATATCGAGCATGATGCGCTCCGACAGCCAGTAGCTCGACGACAGCGAATCCGCCAGCGCCACCGCGAATTGCCGGGCATTGCGCTCGCGGGCGAAACGCACCAGCAGCGCTTCCTGCACTTCGCTCAACCGGCGAAGGCCGAGAACGTCGCTTTCCGGGCGGTTGAGGTGATGCGCCATCTGCTTGATCCGCTGGCGCATTTCCTCTTCGAGCGCGGAAGCGGCGGCGATGTTGTCCATCTTTTCTTCCGCTTTCGGCTCTTCAGGGCTTTCCGCCGCCTGCGGTTCGGTAGCCGTCGTCTGTTCATCCGGCCGCTTCAGATCTTCGGCGTGACGCAACCCGACAAGCGCATCGATGACGGTGGGGGAGAGGTCTTCGCGGCGCACGATGGCGCGCGCATGCGCCGCCCCTTGCGTGCGGGCAATGGTGATCAGCGTGTCGTCATCGAGGCATTTGGAGGAGATGAGGAAGGGCGCTGCAAGCGAAATCGGCTGGCAGGCGATGAAGAAGGCGACAGCCGAAGGCACGCTCGGATGCTGGGAGAGCGCGGCGATGGCCTCCCGCTTGGCTTCGTCGGTGGAGGCGTTGAAAAGCGGCATGAAAAGTTCGGCGAACTGCCGAAGGTCCGTTTTTGACGGATGGGAGACATTCTCGAAATTCGTCACGGTGGCCATCAGCACCACATCTTTCTTCCTCACGGCTCTTGGCCTCTCAAGTTCTCGAAACCGGTCGGTCAACGCACTACCCAACAAACGCAAACACAATATCGGCTCAAATTAGAGCAAATGCGTTGACGTCCTGTTAACTATGGGGGGTGGCAAGAGAGAATCCGCCTCTATCAACAAGCAAATTTTAAAACCTTGATGACGGACGAAAAGCCGTGGAACTTTACCGCATCGCCTTTGTTTTCAAGGGGTGCGGCTCCGGCCGCAATAAGTTGGGGTCCGGCAATTAAGGTTAACGGATCATTAACCTCTGTCTGTTTGTAATTTCATGGGCAGTATTAGGATTCCATGTTATTCTTATCGACGGAATAAATGCAAAAATGGCATGCGAAGCCTGAATCTGCGCACGATCCCCTTATAAGAATCGCTTTGGATTTTTGGATCGTGCGAAAACCAGTCTGTGGACTGGCCTATGCGCAATGTGATGGTGATGAAATTCCCGACGCAAGACGAGGCTTGCGCGGTTCCCATGGGCAACATTGACAATCATGTCCCGAAGAGGAGATGAGCATGGCAGAGATTATTCCAATCGGCGACGCTCGACGAAGCCTGCGCCCTGCCGGCGCGGTGGCAACGGTGATCGGCCCGGCGAAAGTCGTGCTGTTTACTGGCGTGCGCTATGAAAAACGCGATACCGAGCCGACCGGCAAAGTCGCGCGCAAGGGCAAATCCGCAGCGGAAACCGCCCTCAAATCCTGACTACAGAGAATAACCGACGTTATTTCCACGCCGTCGGCTGGCATTTCGCCTCGTTCAGGAACCGTTCCGCCTCTTCGCCGAAACTCGGCTGCGGCACCATGGTCCGCAACACCACATACCCTTCCGTCTGATCCGATTCCGCCAGAATGGCCTGCGAAAGCGCGGGTGGCTGCGCCTTGCGGATGGCGGCGATCTGCACCGCATCCGCCACCAGAATATCCATCACCCCGCCAGCGGATGTGCGGTCATTCATGCTGAACACCTCATTCGAGGCCTTGTCGTAAACCGCGACCGACCAGAAGGGCACGGCCCCGATGGCGGTGAGCCTGACCGGCTTGTCCTCGATATCGAAGGTGCAGACCGCGACCCGCATGAAAGGATCGCCGCTGCCAAGCGTCTTTTTCTCCGTCGTCTCTTCGAGCAGATGAAACTGATGCGGCTTTCCTTCCGCCACCGCGCGCGTATAGGCGTCGCGATTGCTGAAATGCGGTATCGCCAGAAGAATGATGACATGCAGCACGGCTGCGCCAACGAGACCGGTGAGGATGGCGAGCAGAACCCTAAGCATTGCCACACCCCAGCTTGCGGATTTGCGGCATGGAGATATCGATCAGGCCGGAACTGCCCGCGACGGGCGTGTCGAGCAGGGTCATGACCAGCCTGAAGGTCTGGCCCTGCGGCACCGACAGCCAATTATAGGTCTGGGCGTCAGCGGCGATGGTGATGTCGATGCCGCCATCGGCGCTGCGCAAAAGCGTGCGGGAGTTCAGCGCGAAGGGCCGCCCCGCATCCTCCGCCAGCACATTGCCCTGCTGGTCGGCGGTATAAATCGTCCAGAAACGCGCGGGCGGCACGGCGCCGGCCAGCCGGTAGCGGCATTCGCCACTCAGACGTTGCCCATCGCTGTCGACGGAGGCGGTAAAAGCCAGCCCCTCGGCGGTTCCGTAAAGCAGCTTGCCGGCGTCGGCGCGGTGCGATTTGGCGTAAGGATCGGCCTCGATCGTCTGCGCTTCGGGAAAGGCATCCCAGGAGCCGATGCGGATCGATCCAAAGCCGGATGTCGCCTCAAGGGCTGCCAGCGTCGCGGCAATACCGCCGCCAAAGGCGATCAGAAGGGCGATGCCGACAAGGAATGGAACTCGGAACACGCTGTTTTCCCGTTTATGAACAGGTCGAGGACTATCACTGATTCCCTGTTTGGAAAATGGCGCGGCTTGTTTACTCTCCGTGAAAATGATAACAACCGGGGATATTCCATAATGTCGCGACAATCCGCAATCGACCGTGCCGCCGCCTGTTTCGACGATGGCAGCTTCGAGCGGGATTTGACGCGACGCGTTTTACGACGGACCGAAAGCCAGAATGAGGAGCAGGGCGAGGAGCTGACGCTTTATCTGGAACAGGAAATGCTGCCCGCTTTCGCCGCCATGGGTTTTTCCTGCACCATCCTGCGTGACCCGACGGCGGATTTGCCGTTTCTGATCGCCGAGCGTTTCGAAGGCGACACGCTGCCGACCGTGCTGGGATATGGCCACGGGGATGTGGTGCGCGGTCAGGACGAGGGCTGGGCCGAGGGGCTTTCGCCCTTTGTGATGGCTGAGCGCAATGGCAGGTGGTATGGGCGCGGCACCGCCGACAACAAAGGGCAGCATTCGGTCAATATGGCGGCGCTGAAAGCCGTGCTCGAGACACGCGGCAGGCTTGGTTTCAACGCCAAATATCTGATCGAGATGGGCGAGGAGAGGGGCTCCCCCGGCCTGAGGGAGATTTGCCGGAACCATGGCGAGCGGCTGAAAGCCGATCTTCTGATCGCCTCCGACGGCCCGCGCCTGAATGCGGAACGGCCGACGGTTTTTCTCGGCGCGCGCGGCGGCATCACCTTCGATCTGGTGATCGAGGCGCGTGAGGGCGGCCATCATTCCGGCAATTGGGGCGGGGCGCTCTCCAATCCCGGCGTGCAACTGGCCCATGCCGTAGCAAGCCTTGTCGGCCCGACCGGCCAGATCCGCGTGCCGGAACTGGTGCCGGAGGAATTGCCGAAAGCGGTGCGTGAGGCCCTTGCCGATTGTGAAATCGATGGCGGGCCGGACGGCCCGAAGATCGATCCGGACTGGGGTGAGCCCGGCCTTTCCACCGCCGAGCGGGTTTTCGGCTGGTGCGCGCTGGAAGTGCTGGCTTTCGAGACCGGCAATCCGCATGCGCCGGTCAACGCCATTCCGCCACGGGCATGGGCGCGGCTGCAATTGCGCTTCGTCGTCGGTATCGATCCGCAAGCGGTTCTGCCCGCCGTGCGGCGTCACCTCGACCGGCAGGGTTTCGCCATGGTGGAAATCGCGCCTGCCGGCGACGAGATTTTCCGCGCCACCCGGCTCGATCCGCAGGATCCATGGGTGGATTTCACGCTGCGCTCCATTGCCCGCACAACGGGCAGAAAACCGGCGCTTCTGCCCAATCTCGGCGGTTCGCTGCCCAACGATATCTTTGCCGATATCCTCAAACTGCGCACCATCTGGGTGCCGCATTCCTATCCCGGCTGCTCGCAGCATGCGCCGAACGAACATCTGCCGAAGGAGATCGCCCGCGAGGCGCTTACCCTTATGGCCGGGCTCTATTGGGATATCGGAGAGAGAGATACGCCGCCGCTTTAGGCGCCCATGACGAGCTTGAAGGCGATGGCCCACATGGTGACGGCGATGACGCCTTCGAGAATGCGCCATGCGGAGGGTTTTTCGAAGATCGGCCGCAGCCAGCGCGCGCCGTAACCCAGTGAAAAGAAGAACACCAGCGAGCCGGTGGCCGCACCTGCCGCGAAGGTTTTTTCGAAGCCGGGAAACTGCGTGGAAATGGTGCCGAGCAGCACGACGGTATCGAGATAGACATGCGGATTGAGAAAGGTCAGCGCAAGGCAGATGGCCAGCGTCTGCCACAGGCTCGCCTCCTGCCGCTCCGCCACCGAAAGCGCCTCGGAGGAGCGCAGCGCCGAATGCAGGCTTTTGGCGCCATACCAGATGAGGAAGGCGGCCCCCGCATAACGCATGATGGGATCGAGCGCCGGCATGATGGCGCTGATCCGCTGAAAACCGAAAACCCCAACGGTAATCAACAGCGCATCGGCAATGGCGCAGGTGGCGCAGACGGCAAACACATGCGAACGCGCCAGCCCCTGCTTCAGAACGAAGGCATTCTGCGCGCCGATGGCGACGATGAGGCTGAGGCCCATCGTCAGGCCGGTGAAGAAGATTTGGATGTCCATGCGTGTCGCGGCCCCTGCCTGTGTCCATTGTGGAATGGCCGAAGGCGTTGCTTCCGGACCGAGTGCTTGGATATTTCCGCCAGATAGTTTAATCCAGTTAAATAAACTCAATCTGGATAAGCTGAGCTAATGGCGCACTTCGCTCTTCAACCTCTCGGTTTTCCACAACGTTGCCATCTCTCCACCCTCATTCCTGTGACAAGCACAGGAATGAGGGAGGGAGAGACCGTCGCCCATGGCTTCCAGGGCCCTCCCGCCACCTCCAAACCCTGCATGAGGTGCCGTAATGCTCGACTATCCCTCCATGCGGGCCGTGGCGCTCGTGGCCCAGACCGGCAGTTTCGAAAAGGCCGCGCAGGTGCTGTGCGTCACGCCGTCGGCCGTCTCCCAGCGCATCAAGCAACTGGAGGAGCGGCTGGGCGTGGTGCTGATCGTGCGCGGCAACCCCTGCGTGGCGACGGAAAAGGGCGAATGGCTCTGCCGTCACATGGATCATGTCGGCATGCTGGAAAGCGAATTGTTCCGACAGCTTCCGGCGCTGGCGGAAGCGGGCGCAGCGCAGGAGCGCGTGACGCTCAACATCGCCACAAACGCCGACAGTCTCGGCACATGGTTTCTGGATGCGGTTTCGAAATTCACCGGCGGCAGCGATTATCTCGTCAATATTGCGGTGGACGATCAGGACCACACGGTGGAATGGCTGCGCGGCGGCAGGGTGCTTGCCGCCGTCACCGCCCATGCCAAGCCCGTGCAGGGCTGCCGGGTCCTGGCCCTCGGCGTGCTGCGCTATCATGCGACCGCCAGCCCGGATTTCATGGCCCGCCATTTCGCCGGGGGCGTCACGCCCGCCGCCCTTGCCAGCGCCCCGGGGCTCACCTTCAACCAGAAGGACAGGCTGCAGGCGAGCTGGGTCAGGAAGGTGCTGGATGAGGATATCGCCTATCCCACCCACTGGCTGCCTTCGACCGACGGTTTCGTGAAGGCGAGCCTTTCCGGCATGGGCTGGGGGCTCAACCCGGTGCAGCTTGTCGGGGAGCACCTCAAGACGGGGAGGCTGGTGGAGGTCGTTCCCGGCACGCCGCTCGATATTCCGCTTTACTGGCAAGTCAACCGGCTCGCGGCGGAGCGGCTGGGGGTGTTGACGTCGCATGTGGTGGAGACGGCGAGGGGGGTGTTGTTGCGCTAAGTTGCGGATTTGGAGAAACGGCGGCGGAGTGCGCGGCTTACCCCCCTCTGCCCTGCCGGGCATCTCCCCCTCAAGGGGGGAGATCGATCTGCGGCGAAGTTTCGCCCATCTCAAGGTTAGAGAATGAAGTGGCGGGAGGGCCACCAGCCGATCTCCCCCCTTGAGGGGGAGATGCCCGGCAGGGCAGAGGGGGGTGAGCCACACACTCCGAGAACGCGCTCTTTCCCACGCCGCAACCTCACCGCCGCGCCGCATCGTCCGCGCCCTCGCGCAAGGACGCATCCGCCACCTTCTGCGTCGTCACACTCAATGCCGAAGCGTCCTTCATCTTCTTGGCGATGGAGCGGATCACACGCGTTGCCTCGGCCGAGAGCGAGCGCGGGCGGGTGAGCGCCGGCAAAGCGGGGGTGCTGGTGGCAGCGGCCGCCACTTCCGCCGAAGGCTGCGGGCGCGCGCCTGTCGGCAGTGGGTTCTGGATGCCGGGAATGGGACGCAGTTCCATGCCCTGATGGGCGTAGTCCATCAGCCGCTTGAAGGCCATGGCCGGAAGCGCGCCGCCGGTCATGTTGTTCATCGGCGTGAAATCGTCGTTCCCGAACCAGACGGCCGTGGTGTAATTGCCGGTGAAACCAACATACCACGCATCGCGATAGGCCTGCGAGGTACCGGTCTTGCCGCCGGAAACGATGCCGTTATCCAGCGCGCCGCGCCGGGCCGTGCCCATGACCGGGATGGTCACCAGCATCTGGTTCATCTTCGAATTGGCGTCTTCGGAAAGCACCCGTTTGGCGGGCGCTTCGTTGTGGCTGAAATCGTAGAGAACATTGCCCTCGTAATCCAGCACCTGCTCGATGCCGTGGCGGCGCGACTGCATGCCGTCGGCCGGGAAAACGGCATAGGCGGTGGCCTGATCGAGCACCGTCACTTCCGATGTGCCGAGCGGAATGGTCTTGTCGCTGCGCAGCGGCGTGGCGACACCCATGGCCTTGGCGGTATCGACGATGACCTGCGTGCCGAGCACGTCCTTGGCAAGACGCACGGGCACGGTGTTATAGGACTTGGCGAGCGCCATCTGCAGCGTCACCTTGCCGGCATAGGAGCGTCCGTAATTCTGCGGCGACCAGCCGCGCCAGGTTACCGGCGCGTCGGAGATCAGCGTCTCCGGCTTCATGCCCTTTTCCATGGCGGCCGAGTAGGTATAGACCTTGAAGGAGGAACCGGGCTGGCGCAGCGCCGCCGTGGCGCGGTTGAACTGGCTTTCGCCATAGTCGCGTCCGCCGACCATGGCGCGCACGCCGCCGCCGTTCTCGATCATCACCATCGCGCCCTGCTTGACGCGGTAACCTTCGCCGAATTCGCGTAGGCCCATTTCCATTGCCTGTTCGGCCGCCTGCTGCAGGCCGGTATCGATGGTGGTGCGCACGACGACGGTATGGTCCTTGAACTTGCCCTCGGCGGCCAGCCGCTGCACTTCGTCGAAAGCCCAGTCGAGGAAATAATCCGGCGCCTTCACATCGGCGCGGTCGATGACGGTGGCCGGGTTGCGCCGCGCGCCGATCACCTGACCCTCGGTCATCAACCCGCTCTGCACCAGGTTGGAAAGCACGGTGTTGGCGCGCGCACGGGCGGCCGGCAGGTTGACATGCGGCGCATATTTGGCCGGCGCCTTGAACAGGCCGGCCAGAATGGCGGATTCGGCCAATGTCACATCGGTCAGGTTCTTGCCGAAATAAAACTGCGCCGCCGCCGCCGCCCCGAAGGTGCCGCCGCCCATATAGGCGCGGTCGAGATAAAGGCTGAGGATTTCCTTCTTCGACATGTTGGTCTCGAGCCACAGCGCGAGGAAGGCTTCCTTGATCTTGCGCTCCAGCGAGCGCTCATTGGTGAGGAACAGGTTCTTGGCGAGCTGCTGCGTCAGCGTCGAGCCGCCCTGCACCACGCCGCCGGCGCGGGCGTTTTCGCTCATGGCGCGGGCAAGGCCGATGAAATCGATGCCGAAATGGTCGAAGAAACGCCGGTCTTCGGTCGCCAGCACCGCCTTGATGAAATGATCCGGCATCTGGTCGATCGGAACGGAATCCTCATGAATGATGCCGCGATGGCCGATGGTATTGCCGTAGCGATCGAGGAAGGTGACGGCGAAATCGCCGCGATAACGCCAGTCCTTCTTGGTTTCCTCGAAGGCGGGCATGGCGAGCGCCAGAAGCACGACGGAACCCGCCGTTCCGAAGGTCAGCGCGTCGCAGGTGAGGTTGACGAGGAGCTTCTTCCAGCCGCGCACATGCAGCTTGCGCGAGGCGATGGTGACGTCTTCCCAGAAATCCACCAGCCTTGCCGCAGCCGTCCACAGGCCGGAGTCGATGAAGCTATCGATCCGGAGCAGGATGTGCCGTTTTTTACGGCCTTTTTTATCGTCTTTTTCTTCCTGCACCTGGCGATGTTTTCCTGTTCAACGCAACGCGGCCATCGATATGTCTGCCCGATATTCTACGCTTCAACCCATTCCCGACGCAAAACCGTGGCATGGTTATGTCGGAAGTGCTTGACGCGGCGGCCTTTCGCGGGCCAATGACCCCTCTGCCGCCTGCCAATATGCTAAAATATCGTACAAACCAGCCCTTGGCGATACGATATAAAGGATTAGGGACCGGTTAAACACTCCCGTCCAAGAGATCAAAATGAAACGGAAATGTTAACGATGAATGACGCGCCGTTCTGGAAAACCAAATCGCTGACCGAGATGACCGGTGAGGAATGGGAAAGCCTGTGCGACGGCTGCGGCCTGTGCTGTCTGAACAAGCTGGAGGACTGGGACACCGGCGAAGTGGTGTTCACCTCGGTTCGCTGCGTGCTGCTCGACGGCGAGAGCTGTCGATGCTCCGACTACGAAAACCGCCGCGCCACCGTGCCGGACTGTATCCAGCTCGACCTGAAGAAGGTGCATGAGATCGGCTGGCTGCCGCCCACCTGCGCCTATGCGCTGGTGCGTGACGGCAAGGATCTCTACTGGTGGCACTATCTCGTTTCCGGCGATACGGAAACGGTGCATCAGGCCGGCATATCCGCCCGCGGCCGCACCGTCAGCGAGGCCGATGTGGATGTTGACGACTTCGAGGATTATGTGGTCGACTGGCCCCTGACAGTGGGTGAGACGGTCGGCGAGAGGGCGGGCGAAAAGGAACGGACGTGACGGAAAACGTCGATTTTCGTTTTGGTCCTATTCCTGCCCCATCGTTCCCTTAAGGCAGTGTCGCCCGAAAGCGTGTCACGGTTTCGGGGTACGACTTGTCTGAAATCAAAGACAGCTTCCGGCCATTCCGGCAAATGATCCGCAAAAGCGGACGAGGGACATCAAAACGCATGCGCTATCGGCTGCCCGCCATCGTTCTTTCATGCCTCGCCCTTCCGGGGCTCCTGCCGTTTTCCGCTGACGCCCAGCAACAGCCCCAGGCCTTCGAATGCACGCTGGTCACCTCCATCGAGACCGGCGCCATCATCAACCAGCAGGGCGCCTGCGACCAGCGCGTGGCGCCGGCCTCCACCTTCAAGGTGCCGCTGGCGCTGATCGGTTACGACGCCGGCATCCTGCAGGATGAAAAGACGCCCGCCTGGGACTGGAAACCCGGCACGGAGGCGCGCGCCTCCGACCGCAAGACGGTCGATCCCTCGATATGGGAACAGGATTCGGTGCTGTGGTATTCGCGTGAAATCACCCGCCGCCTCGGCCCGGAAAAATTCGCCGCCTATGTGAAGCGCCTCGGTTACGGCAATGCCGATGTCTCCGGCGAGCCGGGCAAGAACAACGGCCTGACCCATTCCTGGCTCGGATCGTCGCTGACGGTTTCGCCGGTGGAACAGGTCGGCTTTCTCCGCCGCCTTCTGGCCGGCAATCTGCCGGTCTCGCGCGATGCGCAGGCGAAGACCAGGGCAATCGTGCCGGTCTTCGATGCGCCGGAAAGCTGGAGCGTGCATGGCAAGACCGGCACGGGCTACATGCGTGACGAAAAGGGCAATCCCGACCGCAACCGCCCCTTCGGCTGGTTCGTCGGCTGGGCGGAGCGCGAAGGCCAGCACATCGTCTTTGCGAGACTGCGCGTTTCCGACAAACCGTCCGACGAGCCGCTGGGCCCGGCCGTGCGCGATGCCTTTCTGCGGGATATTCCCCGTCTGGCCGTGCACCGGTAAGTGCGCAGCCGGCATGACCTTGCCCGAAAAGGAAAAGCATATGCCGGACGCCTCTCGTGACGTCATCACGATCTACAATGAACACGGGGTCGATTTCGACAGGCAGCGTGGACGCTCCCTTGCCGAAAAACCCTGGCTCGACAGGTTCATCTCGCTCTTGCCGAAGGGCGCGTCCATTCTCGATATTGGCTGCGGTTCCGGTGAGCCGATCGCCGGCTACTTCATCGCCAGCGGTTATGAGGTGACGGGCATCGATGCGTCCCTGCCGCTGGTCGAGCTTTGCCGGAAGAGATTTCCCGGGAACCTCTGGGCGGTTGCGGATATGCGAAAGCTGGCCCTTGGCCGCCGCTTCGACGGGTTGATCGCGTGGCACAGTTTTTTCCATCTGACGGTGGAGGACCAGCGCCGCATGTTCGGCATTTTCCACCAGCATGCCAATGACGGCGCGGCGTTGATGTTCACGGCCGGGCCGGATCACGGGGAAGCGATCGGCACCTTTCAGGGCCGGCCGCTTTATCATGCGAGCCTCGCACGCGATGAATATGAAAGCCTGCTCGCCGCGCACGGTTTCCGGCTTCTCGATCATGTCGTCAACGATCCCGAATGCGGCGGCGCCACGGTTTATCTGGCGAGACGCATAGCCCTCTGAACGCGCTCGGCAGGCCCCGCCCGGTATCGGGTTCACAGATCGTATGATCGCGGCGAACGCCATGTTTTGCAGCGGGAGGCTGCACTCACGATTGTGTGTTCAACAAAAAGTTTCCGCTTCCCTTGACCTTCCCATCATGGGAATCTCTACATAGGGTCTCGAAAGGGGATTTCCCATGAACGAGACAGTCAAACACGCCCATCGACATGAACCGGTTTCCATTCCCGTGGAAGGCATGACCTGCGCTTCCTGCGTGCGGCGGGTGGAAACGGCCGCGGCCAAGGTGCCGGGTGTCATGTCGAGTTCCGTGAACTTCGCTACGAAGAAGCTCACCGTCGAGCCGGCCGAGGGTTTTTCGGCCAGAACGCTTGGCGCCGCCATCAAGAAGGTCGGTTACGATATCGCGCCGGAGCGTCACGAATTTGCGGTGGAAGGCTTGCGGGGCGAGGCTGAGGCCGAGCGGCTGAAGGCCGTTCTGGAAGCGGTCGCCACCACAATCGCGGTCAAGGTCGATGCGGCCTCCGGCAAGGCCTCCGTGGAAACGATTGGCGGCCGGCGCGAACGGGATGCGCTTGTGGAAACGGCAAAGCTCGCCGGGTTCGCGCTGAAGACGCCGGCGCCGCACGACCATTCCGCCCGCAACGGTCACGGCCAGCACCACGGACATCATCAGGGCCACGGCCAGATGGCGGCGGGCGAGGCCGGCGGCCACGACCATATGCAGCATGCGGGCGAAGAGGGCGCGCTGAAGCGCGACCTGACGATTGCCGCGATCCTGACCGCGCCGCTTTTCGTGCTGGAAATGGGCGGCCATCTCTATGAGCCGATGCATCACTGGCTGATGGGCATCATCGACACGCAGAACCTCTATTACATCTATTTCGCGCTGGCGACGGCGGTGATTTTCGGGCCGGGCCTGCGTTTCCTCAAGACCGGTTTTCCGGCCCTGCTGCGCGGCGCGCCGGAAATGAACTCGCTGGTGGCGCTGGGCGTCACGGCGGCCTATCTCTATTCGGTGGTGGCGACCTTCGCGCCCGACCTGCTGCCGGACGAGGCGCAATTCGTCTATTATGAAGCGGCAACCGTCATCGTCACGCTGATCCTGACCGGACGGCTTCTCGAAGCCCGCGCCAGCGGCCGCACGGGAGACGCCATCCGCAAGCTGATGAGCCTCCAGGCGAAGACCGCCCGGGTGGAGCGCGACGGTGCTACCATCGATATTTCCCCCGAAGACCTCGTGGCTGGCGATATCGTCGTCATCCGTCCTGGCGAAAGGCTGGCGGTGGATGGCGAAGTCGTCGAAGGCTCCTCCTATGTCGATGAATCCATGATCTCCGGCGAGCCCGTGCCGGTGGAAAAGACGGTCGGCGCAACGGTTGTCGGCGGCACCATCAACAAGACCGGCGCCTTCAAGTTCAAGGCGACCAAGGTGGGCGCCGACACCATGCTGTCGCAGATCATTCGTATGGTGGAGGAGGCGCAAGGATCCAAGCTGCCCATTCAGTTGCTGGTGGACCGCGTCACCGCGCTGTTCGTGCCCGTTGTCATCGCCATTGCGGTACTGACCTTCATCGTCTGGGCGATCTTCGGTCCCGATCCTGCCTATACTTTCGCACTGGTCAATGCCGTGGCGGTGCTCATCATTGCGTGCCCCTGCGCCATGGGTCTCGCCACGCCGACATCCATCATGGTCGGCACAGGCCGGGCGGCGGAGCTGGGCGTGCTGTTCCGCAAGGGACAGGCGCTGCAGGAACTGCGCTCGGCGCAGATCGTCGTGGTCGACAAGACCGGCACCGTGACCAAGGGTCGCCCGGAACTGACCGATCTGGTGGTTGCGGAAGGGTTTGCCGACAACGAGGTTCTCACGCTCGTCGCCGCCGTCGAGGGCCGCTCGGAACATCCGATTGCCGAAGCCATCGTCCGGGCCGCAGAAGAAAAGAATGTGGCGACCCCGGAGGGACTCAAACCTGCGACTGTCGAAAACTTCGAAAGTGTGACGGGCTACGGCATCGCCGCCACCGTCAATGGTCGCAGGGTCGAAGTCGGCGCGGATCGTTACATGGCCAAACTCGGCCATTCCGTGGATATCTTCGCTGAGGCCGCCGCAAAGCTGGGTGACGAGGGCAAGACGCCGCTTTATGCCGCCATCGACGGCAGGCTGGCGGCCGCGATTGCCGTCGCCGATCCGCTGAAACCCTCGAGTGTGACTGCCATCAGGGCGTTGCAGGCGATGGGCATCGAAGTGGCGATGGTGACGGGCGACAATGAACGCACGGCGAATGCAATCGCCCGGCAGGTCGGCATTTCCCGCGTGGTGGCCGAAGTGCTGCCCGAGGGCAAGGTGAAGGCGATCCATGAGATGCGCGCAGGAGGCAAGGTGCTGGCCTTCGTGGGCGACGGCATCAACGATGCGCCGGCGCTGGCCGAGGCCGATATCGGCATCGCCGTCGGCACCGGCACGGATGTCGCCATCGAAAGCGCCGATGTGGTGCTGGTCGGCGGCGATCTTCTCGGTGCAGTCAACGCCATCGAGATGAGCCGGGCGACCATTCGCAACATCAAGGAAAACCTGTTCTGGGCTTTCGGTTATAATGCGGCGCTGATACCGGTTGCGGCGGGCGTGCTTTATCCGGCCTTCGGCATCACGCTGTCGCCGATGATCGGCGCGGGCGCCATGGCGCTGTCCAGCGTCTTCGTTCTTGCCAATGCGCTGCGATTGAAACGGGCGAAGGTGGCCCATCGGGAGGTGACGTCATGAATATCGGCCAGGCATCGGAAGCATCGGGCGTTTCCGCCAAGATGATCCGTTATTACGAGCAGATCGGCCTCATCACCCCGGCCGCCCGCACCGGCAATAATTACCGGGTCTATGGCGAGCAGGACGTGCACAATCTGCGCTTCATCAAGCGGGCGCGCACGCTCGGTTTCTCGCTCGAAGAAACCGAGACGCTGCTGAAACTCTGGCAGGACAAGACCCGCGAGAGTTCGGCGGTCAAGGAGATTGCGCTCGTCCATATCGCCGATCTCGAGCAGAAGATCGCCGAGATGAAGAGCATGGTGAAGACACTCTCCCATCTCGCCCACTGCTGCGGCGGCGACCACCGGCCCGACTGCCCCATCCTCGACGATCTCGCGGGCGCGGACAAGACCGACGCCAGACCCGCGCGAGCCCACTGACCTTTAATGACAGCCGGCGCGACAATATCGCGACCGGCCAGAAGGAGAAAACCATGAGTGCAACCACCTTCCTCATTCCGGACATGACCTGCGGCCATTGCGAAAAGACGCTGCGCGGCGCTCTCACGGAGGTGCTGCCCGGCGCGTCCGTCAGCATCGACCTCGATGCCCACAAGCTGACGGTTACGGGCGACGCCGCAACTGCGGAAGCGGCGATCCGCGAAGCCGGTTATTCGCCGAAACGGGCGGGTTGAGAGACGGCTTCCGTTTGCACAGGTCCCAAAATGTGCTACATATGTTGCACAAAACGGAGCGTAGACGGATGACCGTAACGACGAGAATAAGACGTCAGGGCGGTGCGGCGGTGATGACCATCCCGCCCGCTCTTTTGAAGATGCTGGGGCTGGAAATCGGTGAGCAACTGACGCTCGAGGTCGATAACGGCGCGCTGGTCGCCAGCCCGGTTCGGCAGGAAAAGAAACGCTTCACGCTTGCCGAACTGCTGGAGGGTGCGGATGAAGTCGCCGCCCTCAATGCCAGTGCGCGGGAGTGGGACGAAGCGCCGCCAGTTGGCAAAGAAGCCCTTTGATGGTTCGCAGCCAGATTCCAAAACGTGGCGACGTTTATCTGGTCGACCTCAACCCTGTCATCGGCAGCGAAATCAGGGACGAGCATCGTTGTATCGTCATCACGCCGAGAGAAATCAACGCGGTTGGACTGTGCCTTGTCGTTCCCGTGACCACGGGCGGAGTATTCACACGCAGGGCAGGGCTTGCCGTGAACATATCGGGCCACAGGACAACGGGTGTCGCGCTATGCAATCAGGTGAGAAGCATGGACATTGTTGCCCGTGTCGCCCAGAAAAAAGCGAAATATATCGAAACCCTTGACGATGCGACGATCGACGAAATCGCCGGTCGTGTCATCAGCATGATCGATCCCGCCTGAGAACGCCCATTGGAATAATGGGTGAAATATGCTACTGAGTAGCATCTCTCTTGAACCGGGATAGCCACAATGTCCGTCAAGGCGTCAGTTTCCATCTCCGATCAACAGGATAGCTTCGCCCGCAGGCTGGTGGAGGAAGGGCGTTACGCCAGCCTCAGTGCCGTCATCCAGCGAGGGCTGGAGCTGCTCCGGCAGGAAACGGAACTGAAGGACGCCGAACTTGCCGCGCTTCGCGATTTGCTGGTTGAGCGCGGGCAGGGTGATTTCGTCTCCGTGGAAGACGGCAAGGAAAGAACGGCAGCGATGATCGCAGCCAAGAAGGCCGGTTATGGCCTTTAGGGTCCTGCGCTCGACGCAGACGGATCAGGACCTCGGCCTCATTCTCGACCATCTCATCCAGTCCTATCTCGACCTCGGCGACGCCTTGCCGGGTGCTTTCGCGCGCGCTGCGCGACGCGTGGGGTCAATTGAAGCGGATATGGAAGCGCTTCACAAAGCGCCTTTTCAGGGGACATTATTGCCCGAAATATTGCCCGGCCTTCGCCGGGTAACGAAAAATCAGGCTGTCTTTTATTTCGATGTCGATGAGGGTGAAAAGACCGTGCGTATTCTTGCGGTCCTTTTCGGCGGGCAGGATCATCTGCGCCATATGCTCACGCGCCTCGTGTCCCGTCGCGCTCCGGGTCTTCCCTAAATCCCATCGAAAGCTCTGCCTTCCCGCGAGGGATTGGGGTTCCTGCCGCCGCTGAATTCCGTCAGACCGGATTGCGTGAAAAAGCCATCTTGACCTCAATGGCGCTTGAGGTTCTAGTTTGCCCGCCGTACCCGAAAAAATGGAAAGGATACGGCTTTGTCGAGTATGGAAATGACGGAGAAAAACGGCTGGAGCGAATTGCTGAGCGGGGCGAATCTCTCGCTTCTGACCGTCATCTCTTCCGGTATCGGCCTGCACGCTTTCAATCAGTTCGCGGTGGTGACGGCCTTGCCCGTGGCCGTCAACGAAATCGGCGGCGCTGCTTTCTATAGCTGGGCCTATAGTCTCTATTTCGTCGGTTCCGTGGCGGGCGGCGTCACCGCCGTCCTGTTTCGCGAGCGTTTCGGTGCGCGCGCCGTCCTGCTTCTGTGCTGCCTGATCTTTTCGCTCGGTTCGGTCCTCTCGGCAATCGCCGGCGACTTTTTGTGGGTCGTCGTCGGCCGTGCCCTGCAGGGGCTGGCGGACGGGCTGATCGTGGCCGTTTGCTACAGCCTCATTCCCGCCGGTTTCCGCTCCGGCCTGCTGCCGAAGGTCTTCGCCATCGAGGCGGCGATCTGGGCGGTTGCCTCCTTCATCGGCCCGCTGACCGGCGGTTTCGCCACCGAACATATCTCCTGGCGCGCCACCTTCCTGCTGTCGGCGCCACTGATCCTGCTGCTTCTGGCCTATACCGCCATTGCCGTCTCCGCCGAGCGACCGGTGGCGGCGACGCGCAAACCGCTGGTGCCGTTGGCTCTTTGCCTTGTCGGCGCCCTGGCGTTTTCCGCGCCTTCCGCCTTCGAGGATGCGAGCCTGCGCGCCCTTTCCCTGCTGGTGGGCGCGGCGCTGCTGTGGGCCTCGCTGCGTGCGGGCATCCGGCCCTCAATCGGTCTTTTCCCGAAGGATTCCTTCCGGCTGAAGACTGTGCTCGGCAGCGGTTTCTGGGTGCTGTTCCTGATGTCCTATGCGCATGCGCTGGGCAGCGTCTATCTCGCTTATGTCGCCATCAATCTCTGGCGGCATGAACCGACCTTTGCCGGTTTCATCGTGGTGACGATGCCGCTTGCCTGGAGCTTCGTGGCGATGCTGATCGGCAGCCTGCGCTCCGCTCGTCTGCGGGAGATTTGCCTGCATTACGGCCCCTACCAGATGGTGCCCGGCTGCGCGCTGCTGGGGCTTGGGCTTGCGACCGGTAACTGGGGAGAAATGCTCGTCGGGCAAATCCTGATCGGCTCTGCCTTCGGCATGTCATGGGCCGGCATCAGCCAGGCCGCCATGGAGGCCGCGCCGGAAGAGGAACGCAAGATGACGGGCGCGCTGCTGCCGACGGTCGCGACGCTGGGTGCGGCCGCCGGTGCGGGCGCCAGCGGCACCGTCGCCGCTGCCACCGATCTGGTAGGGCAGATCGAGCGGGCGGATGTGACGATGCCGATGGTTTATCTCTATGGGCTGGGTGTGGTCGTATCGCTGATGGCGATCATGTCCGCCAGCGGCTTGCGGGGTGAGCGGCGGCTCTTCCGCCGCCGTCAGGACTGAGTGGTGGCGATGGTGATCGCCGCCAGGTAAACGACGAATGCCATGATCGCGATCGCCCCGATGATGACGACGATGCCCTTGCCGGCGCGTTTTTTCTCGGCCTTGTTTTCATTGGCTTCGGTCGGAAACAGGATCGGATCGCTGGTGTCGCGGATTTTGGTCATGCCGTTTCTCCTTATCCGTGGAATGGGCGGTTTCGGTCTATCAACCGCCCAATCCGCCAAAAGGTTCCTCACGGTTTCAGCGCCCAGCTGGTGGCATGCACCACCGCGCCGGGGGCGGCCTTCAGCAGCGCCGAGCGTACCGGTTCGAAACCCTCAATGCGCTTGGTGCCCACATATCGGCCGCGATTGGCGAAGACTTCGATGGAGCCATAATCGAGAAAGATGCGGATGCGGGATGCCTTCGCTCCTTTGGCGATATAATGCGGCGAAGGACCTTCCCGCCCGTCCTCGTGGCGGATCCACAGGCCCGTTTCATCGGAAACGACGCCCAGCCTCACCGCCGGATGATCGAGAACCAGTTCGAAGGGCGCGCCGGGCGAGGCAAGCTCGAACAATATTTCCACCGCCCCGTTGATGAAGGTAACGCGTTCGCCGGCGGCAAGCCGCGTGCGGTCGAGAATATGGCTGCGCAGGCTTTCCGCAGCACCGATGGGCGGGGTCAGAAGCTCGCCGTTTGCATAGTGAATCCGGCGCGGCAGCGTCATGGAGGTGGGGAAATCGATCTCCGGATTGGCATCCGCCCAGTTTGCCAGCCAGCCGATGCCGATGATGCTGTCGCCATCCAGAAAGGCCTGGAAAGCGTAATTGTCGGTGCCGAAATCCAGTTCCTGCCCGAATTCCTTGGTGAAGACCTTGCCGTCGAACCAGCCGACATCGGCCATGGTGAGGTTCTTGCGGCCGGTCTCCGGGTCTTCCGAATGCATCAGGCCATAGACCAGCACCCAGCGGGTGGAGCGGGCATTGGCGGGTCCATCAAGCGGCAGCAGGCAGGGGCATTCGATGGCCGTGGTTTTATAACGCGTTTCCACCCACAGCTTGCCCACATAGGTCCAGCCCGATGCGGCGGTGGGGTCCAGCGTCTCGTAAAGCAGGATGACGCCGCCGCCATCGCTCTGGCTGCCGAGCACCATTTTCCAAAGGCCATCAGGGCCGCGGAAAACATAGGGGTCGCGGAAATCCGGCGTCAGCCCCTGTCCGTCCGGGCGGTGGCCGAGAATGACCTCGGCCTGTCCGGCCATGATGAGATCGGAGGAGGTGGCGGTGAGCTGGATCTGCTGTTCGGGGATGCGGTCCTGCACCTGCTCGGTGAAGAAGACGCGGATGCCCGTTCCTTCCACCAGCGGAATGGTGGAGCCGGAATAGGCGCCGCCACGCTTGTCGGGCCGCGTCGTCAGATCTTCGGAAGGGAAAAGGAAGATCGGCAAGTGCCGCCAGCGCAGATAATCCGACGAGACGGCATGGCCCCAATGCATGGTGTTCCAGCGCAGCCCATGCGAATAATGCTGATAGAACAGATGCGGCCGCCCCTCGAAACGACCGAAACCGTTCGGGTCGTTCATCCAGCCGAAGGGCGGGCGGAAGTGATAGCTGCCGGGAAGCTCCGGTGCGGCATTGTCCGGCTTGGTATGGACGACGGTAATGCCGGTTTCGAGCACATCCGAAGCGGTGAACCAGTAGATGACGGAAACGGCTGTTGTGACCGTGTCGTAACTCAGCTCCACATGGCCGCCGCCGAAAACCTGATAGATTCGAAAACCGAACTCTTCCGTGTTGACGCTTGAAACCTCAGCGAATTTTCCATTCTGATTGGAAAAGGACACGGCACCCGGCTCGGCATCTTTCTTCGCCTTCAGCCAGACATGGAAGGTGGCGTTGACGGGCAGATCGGTATGAATGGTGCGGATGGCGCTTTCCGGCTCGGCTCTAGCTTCAACGACGGTCATTGCTTTTCCTTTCCTTCGGCATTCTGCGGGTCAAGCATAGGAACGATGATGGCGCGGGAAAGTTCATTGCGCAAAATTGAATGAGGCGATGGAGGAGGTACGGCATTTATCGCTCGCATCCGTCGCCTTCCGGCCCCATATAGGGGCAAAGCAGGGAGTTTACCCGTGATGAAATTCGACAATTCCTATGCCCGCCTGCCGGAACGGTTCAGCGCCGCAGTGCTGCCGACGCCGGTGAAGGCGCCGCGGCTCATCGCCTTCAATCGTGGGCTGGCCGATGAACTCCTTCTCGATGTGGCCGGCCTTGACGATGAAAGGCTGGCGGCGATCTTTTCCGGCAATGTCGTGCCGCAGGGGGCAGAGCCGCTGGCCATGGCCTATGCCGGCCACCAGTTCGGCGGTTTCGTGCCGCAGCTCGGCGATGGCCGCGCCATTCTGCTCGGCGAGGTGATCGACAGGAACGGCAGACGCCGCGATATCCAGCTCAAGGGCTCCGGCCCGACGCCGTTTTCGCGCCGGGGAGACGGGCGCGCGGCCCTTGGCCCGGTGCTGCGCGAATATATCGTGTCGGAAGCGATGTTTGCGCTCGGCATTCCCGCCACGCGGGCGCTGGCGGCTGTCCTCTCCGGCGAAAGGGTGCAGCGCGAAGTCGGCCTGCAGGGCGGTGTTTTCACCCGCGTGGCGGCAAGCCATATCCGGGTCGGCACGTTCCAGTTCTTCGCCGCGCGCGAGGATGACGAGGCGATCAGGAACCTTGCCGACTATGTGATCGACCGTCATTATCCCGAGGCGAAAGAGGCAGACAATCCTTATCTCGCCCTGCTGCGCGGCATCGCCGAGAGGCAATGCGACCTCATCGCCCGCTGGATGATGGTGGGCTTCATCCATGGCGTGATGAATACCGACAATATGGCGGTGTCAGGCGAAACCATCGATTTCGGCCCCTGCGCTTTCCTTGACGAATATCACCCCAACAAGGTCTTTTCCTCCATCGATGCACAGGGCCGTTATGCCTTCAACAACCAGCCGGGCATCGCGCAATGGAACATTGCAAGGCTGGCGGAATGCCTGTTGCCGCTGCTCGATCCGCAGGTGGAGAAAGCCGCCGAACTCGCCAATGCCGTTCTCGCCGATTTCGCTGCCGCCTTTCCCAAACGCTGGCTTACCGGCATGTGCGAAAAGCTTGGCCTGACGGTGGAGGAAGAGGGCGACATCGATCTGGTGCAGGCGCTTCTGGCGCTGATGCAGGCATCGGAAGCGGATTATACGCTGACCTTCCGGCGTCTTTCCCATGCGGCCAATGGCGACGCCGAACCGTTTCGCGGCATGTTCATCGATATTGCGGGGGCGGACGAATTTCTGGCGCGCTGGCGGCAAAGAGCCGGTCGCGAGGGGATTTCCGATTCCGAACGATCAGCGGCGATGCTCTCCGTCAATCCCGCCATCATCCCGCGCAACCACCGCATCGAGGAACTGATCGAAGCAGCGGTGGAAGAGGGGGACTTCGAGCCCTTCCACGCCATGCTGAGAGCAATCGCCACGCCTTTCGAGGAGCGGCCGGATAACTTTGTCTATATGCAGCCGCCAATGAGCCATGAGCGGGTGTTCAGGACTTTTTGCGGGACGTAAGCGTAGCGCTGATCCGCAGCGCCGGAGCGAGTGGGCACCTTTTTCGCCTTCTCCCCGAGGGGGAGAAGGTCGCGGCAGCGGGATGAGGGGGCAAGGGTGCGATCCATCGCTGGCGTTGCCCCCTCATCCGACCCTTCGGGCCACCTTCTCCCCGGCGGGGAGAAGAAACCGGCGGGGATGCTGTGCCTTTAAATCACCCAACCCGGGCCAGCGGTTCATGCGAACCGTAATAGCGCCCGAACCGGTTTTCGAGGAACTTCTGCAGGGCCACTTCCTCCTGTCGCACGAAGCCCTTCTGGGGCAGGGCGCCTTCGGCGAGCAGATCGAGAACCGTGCAGATGCCGGCGGCGGTGGTGATCTGGATGGCGCTCATCATCCGGCCGGAAACCGGGCCGGCATAGACCTTGTTGGCATAGGTTTCCTGCAGGAAACGGCCGTTGCGGGTGCCGCAGACGGTGACGAAGACGATGACCACATCCTGCATGGTGCCGGGCAGGGCGTTTTCGAACAGGTCCTTCAGCACATCGCGGCGATTGCGCAGGTTGAGGTCGTTCAGAAGCGCCTTCATGATCGTCACATGGCCGGGATAACGGATGGTGCGGTAATTCATCGTCCGCACCTTGCCTTCCAGCGTGGCGCAGAGCGTACCGAGGCCGCCCGAGGTGTTGAAGGCCTCATAGGTAACGCCGTCGAGCGAGAATTCCTCGCGTTCCTCCAGCGCCGGGACGGCGGTAAGGCGGCCCTCGACGATCGCTTCGCAGGGCTCGATATATTCGTTGATCAGCCCGTCCGTGCTCCAGGTGAGGTTGTAGTTGAGCGCATTGGACGGATATTGCGGCAGCGCGCCAACGCGCATGCGCACGCTGTCCAGCTTGTCGAACTTGGCGGCAAGATCGGCAGCGACGATGGAGATGAAGCCGGGCGCGAGGCCGCATTGCGGAATGAGCGCCGTCCCGGCCGTTTCTGCCAAGGCCTTGACCTTGCGGGTGGATTCGACGTCTTCGGTCAGATCGAGATAATGCGTGCCGACGGTAACGGCTGCCTCTGCAATACCCGCCGTCAGGTGGAACGGGGCGGCGGAAAGCACGGCGAATTTGCCTTTCAGCAGTGCTTCCAGAGCGGGACGGTCGGTAATGTCGACGATCTCGGTATCGACCCGTTCATGCGCCGGCACATTGGCCAGCTGATCGGCCGAACGGTCGGCGACGGTGATGCGATAATCGCCTGATGCGGCCAGCATCCAGGCGATGGCCGACCCGATATTGCCCGCGCCGATGACGACAATGTTTTTCATGTTTTTGTTCCCCGCAGTGAATGCAAATGTGTCAGCGCAGATGCGCTTCGAGAACAGAATGCCAGTTTTTATTGACGATTCGCAGCTTCACTATGTGCGGATAGCGGGTTAATATTAGGCAATAAGACGACAGGATTGGTCACTATGACGATTGCCGACAAGGACCGGGCGCTGCTCGCCCTGCTTTCCGAAAATGCCCGCATGCCGGTGGCGGAACTGGCGCGCAAACTCGGCCTTTCGCGCACCACGGTGCAGGCCCGCATCGAGCGGCTGGAGGCGGACGGCGTGATTGCGGGTTATGGCCTCAGGCTTTCGGAAAGTTATCTTTCCGGGCTGGTGCGCGCCCATGTGCTGATTACCATCGGGCCGAAGGCGCTGCCCGGTGTCACGGCGGCCCTTGCCGCCATCAAGGAGGTGACGACGCTGCATTCGGTGAGCGGCACCTTCGACCTCATCGCCATTCTGGCCGCGCCTTCGATCCTCGAGCTCGACCGGTTGATCGACCGCATCGGCGCGCTTGACGGCGTGGAGCGCACGCTGTCGTCGATCATTCTGTCGACGCGGATTTCGCGGTAGGAGCGTTTGAGGGCGTGCGGTGGGCGCAAAGGCCGGTGGGTGCGCGCGATACTCTCTTCTTCCCTCATCCCTGTGCTTGTCACAGGGATCCAGCCAGCCCAAGTCCTTGGGTTGAGGGGAGTCTTTCCGCCGCGCAGACGCGCGTCGGCTGGATTCCTGTGACAAGCACAGGAATGAGGGAGGTGAAAGACGGTGTTCTTACCTTAAACCACCGCCCGCTCATCATAAGCCCTCTGCGCCGCCATCACCGCGTCGATATTCCCCTCCGCCCAATGGGCAAGCGCCGCCACCGTGTCGGTCAGCGTCCGCCCCAGCGGCGTCAGCGAATATTCGACCGTCACCGGCACGGTCGGGAACACCTGCCTCGAAATCAGCCCGTCGCGCTCGAGCTTCTTCAGCGTTTGAGACAGGACTTTCTGCGAAATGCCCTTGATCTCCCGGCGCAGCAGGTTGAAGCGCACCGCCTCCACCCGCAACCGGTCGAGGATCAGCAGCGCCCATTTGTCGGCAATCCTGTCCAGCACCATGCGGGTGGGGCAGCGGTCTTCATAGACGTCATAGATACGTTCCATGGGTTTGTTCCGTCGTTTCACGGCCATGCCGGTTTCCGAAAGGAAACCAGCTAACCGAAAAGTGCTCTCTTTTCATGATTTCGCAAACGCAGTACCTGTGTTTTCGAAACATGGTTTCCATTAGATACTACGGAGATTTGAGATGACAGGCAAGATACTCGTAATCGGTTCCACCGGCACCATCGGCACGCCGCTGGTGAAAGAGCTGCTTTCCAGGGGCGAAAGCGTGAAGGCCGCCTCGCGCAGCGGCAAGGCCACAGGCGGCGCGGAAGGCGTGCGTTTCGATTATACCGACGCATCGACCTATGCGGATGCCTTCGACGGCGTTGACCGTCTGTTCCTCATCCTGGCGGGCGGGCGTCTGGATGCCATCGACGCGCTGACGCCTGTGGTCGAGGAGGCGGCGCGCCGCAAGGTGAAGATCGTGTTCCTCAGCGTCCTCGGCGTCGATGCCGATGATTCCATTCCCTATCGCCAGATCGAGCTGAAGATGATCGCTTCGGGCACGCCCTACGTCATCCTGCGCCCCAACTGGTTTGCCGATAATTTCCACAGCTATTGGAAGGCGGGCATCGACCACGGCCAGATCGCCGTGCCGGCCGGCGAGGGCAAGTCTAGCTTCATCGACGTGCGCGACATCGCCGACAGCGCTGCCGCAGCCCTGACCTCTGATGCCTTTAACGGCAAGGCTTTCAACCTGACGGGTCCGAAAGCCCTAGGTTACGGCGAAGCGGCCGCACTGATATCGCAGGCGATCGGCAAGCCGGTGTCCTACGCTGCCGTTTCGGATGAGGTCTTCATCGGCATCCTCACCGGTGCGGGCGTGCCGCAGGATTACGCCTCGTTCCTCGCCTCGATCTTCTATCCCGTGCGCGAAGGCTGGACAGCGGTGGTGACCGGCGATGTCGAGACGCTGACCGGCCATGCGCCGCGTTCACTGGAGACCTATATCGCCGACAATCTGGACCGGCTGAAGGGCTGAGGCTCAAAGCGAGCCCGCTGCGCTCACGCCGGATCGGTCGAGCCGCGGCGGGCCTTGAAGAACATCTTCAGCCGCTGGATATCCTCCGCATTCCAGCCCTGCGGCTCGGTTACTTCCGTCCATGCATCGATATAATGTTCCGGCGCATAGACATGGCCATAACCGATGGGCGCGGTGGTGGCTGCGGCGACATCGAGACCGAGCTGCAGCAGGGTCACCACCGGGAACCAGCGGAAGGATGTGGAAACGTCAGGCCCGTGATGCGCCATCCATTGCGGCCGCCGGTAAAGCGAGGCGGCCTCGAAGAAGGTGATCGGGTCGCTGGCATATTGCAGATAGACGATCCGCATCGGCCCCCATTCCGCATCGGGCATATGCGCGGTGGTATATTGGTTGGCGAAGCGGATGACGGAGGAATCGCGGAAGCGCGGCAGCCATTCCGGCGTGCCCTTCACCCGGCCATTGGTGGCCATGCGCCATGTCGGGCTGGAAAAGGGCGGTCCGCTCCACAGCGCACCCTGGAACGGGTCGGAGAGCACATCGTAGAGATCCGAGGATTTCTGCGAGTTGAGCGAACCGAGGCTCAGGCCATGCAGGTAAAGCTTCGGCCGCGTTTCCTTCGGCAGCGTGGTCCAGTAGCCATAGACGGCCTCGAACAAAGCGCGTGCCGTCTCGACACCGTAATCCGGCTCCGTCAGCAGCGCGATCCAGCTCGAGAGATAGGAATATTGCACGGCGACGCTGGCGATATCACCGTCATGCAGATATTCGACCGTATCCAGCGCTTCCGGGTCGATCCAGCCGGTGCCGGTGGGAATGACCACCAGAAGCACCTTGCGCTCGAAACCGCCGACCCGTTTCAGCTCCTCCAGCGCTAAGGCCGCTCTTTCTTCCGGCGTCGACGCCGAGTTGAGGCCCGCATAGACCCTGAGCGGCTCCTTTGCCGGGCGATGGGTGAAGGCGGATATCTCCGCGCCCGCCGGACCCTCTGCGACGAATTCACGCCCGCGTCGTCCGAGCGATTCCCATGTCATCAGCGAGGCGCTGCTGCCGGTCTTGAGCGCGTCTGACGGGCGCGGCACATCCGGTTCGATCAGAGCATCTACCTGTTTCAGCGAGGAATCGGCAAATCTGAGGCCGATATCGAAGATCAGCCCATTGAGCAGCATCCATGAGAGGATGATCGCCACCGCGATACCGAGCACATTGGCAAGGCGGCGGGGCAGGAAATGACGGCTGCGCGCAGCGAAGAACCGGCGGATAAGCTGGAACAGCCGGCCGGCGCCGATGAGGATGGCGGCGACCAGCACGGCAAGGCCGCCGGTCTTGGTGGGGTGGGCGCTGGGCAGCGGATCGAGCTCCATCAAAACGCGGATGGAATTCTGCCAGTCCTTCGCCTGCCATAAAAACGCGATGGCGGTGATGGCGGCGGCAAGTGCGATGAGAAAACGAATGCCGCGCGCATTGTGGCGCGAGGGTTCGGGCAGTTCCAGATAGGCCCAGATGGCGTGCAAAGCGACACCGATCAGATAACCGATGGCGAAGGAAAAGCCGCACAGCACCCCCTGCATCAACCAGGTGCGCGGCAGGAGCGAGGGCGTGAGCGAAGCGCAGAACAGAATAGTGCCGAAGACGATGCCGGTTGCCGAAAGACCCGCAAACAACCGCTCAACCCATTGTTTCACCAACTTGACTCGCCCCTTGTACTCACCGCCTGGTGCTGAGTGTAATATGTGACGGACGAGGGTGCAAATCCTGCGGGCAGGATAAAAATCACAATTATAGGAAAATAATCCTTTACAGCGTGACGGTGGTTTGATAGTGTTTGGCTACGGTCGGAGATTTGCGGCTGAACGGCAATGGGTTCTCCTTTGGATTGCCCGTGGCGCTTTCTTCACCACCTCATTCCTGTGCTTGTCACAGGAATCCAGCCAGCCCAAGTCCTTGGGCTGAAAGAAAGTCCCTCCGTCGCGCAGACGCGCGCCGACTGGATTCCTGTGACAAGCACAGGAATTGTCTGTCGGAATTATGCTTTATTGTTCGGGACGTTGGATGACCTCCGAGGCGGCCACCCCGGAGGTCATGCGATTGTACGCCCGAACAGGAATGGGTCTTATCGACCGGCCTCATCCTGGGCTGCAGCCGCACCAGCTTCGCATCGCTTGTTGACTTGAATGGGCTGGCTTGCGCCGCGCCCGCAGACAATGCCAAGCATGGAGCCCCATCATGAACCCGAACACTGTACAAATCCAGTCTGCCTCCATCCAGTTCGCCTTGGGATGTGACGTCTCCAAAGCAACCGTCACACTCTTCGACAGCAGCAACGGAAGGACCGTTACCGTCGAAAACACCGCAGTTGCACTCAAGGCCACCCTGAAGCCTTATGCCAGACGTATCGATACACTCGCCATCTGCGAGGCAACCGGCGGGTACGAGGACGCCCTGCTTGGGGTTCTCGAAGACCTTGCCATCCCCGCCCACCGCGCAGACGCCGCGAGGGTCAAAGCTTTCATCCGCGTCTGTGGCGCCAAAGCCAAGACAGACCCCATCGATGCGCGCCATATCGCCGAATATGGCCTGTCGCGAGCACATTCCCTCCCACGCTGGCGGCCGAGCCAGCCGCACGAAGCAAAGATGAAACTGCTCGTCTTGCGTCGTAGCGATCTCGTCTCCATGCGCGTGCAGGAGGAAAACCGCCTGAAGGCACCGCGCAATAAGCCGATCGCAGGCGAGATTGCCGGCCACATTGCCGAAATCAAACGCCGTATCGAGGCGATCGACAAACAGATCGAGACGATCGTCGCTCACAACAAGCGCATGAAAGATCGAAAAGCAATCCTGCAGACCGTGCCTGGCATCGGCAGGGTGATCGCACCCGTGCTGCTGGCAATCATGCCGGAACTCGGCCTCATCGATCGCAAGCAGGCAGCAAGTCTGGCTGGATGTGCGCCCCATGCGCGCGACAGCGGCGCACACAAAGGCCGCCGCTTTGCCACAGGTGGACGACGACAATTGCGACCGCTGCTCTTCACCGCTGCCATGGCCGCAAGCCAAAGCAACAGCCATCTTGCCACAACATACAGACGCCTGCTCAGTGCTGGGAAGTCAAAGCTCACAGCCCTCGGCGCGATTATGCGACACATCGTCGTGATCGCAAACGCCAAGCTCAAAGAGTATGAAAACATCCAAACAAGACTGACTTGATGAGGGTGAGTGAGGTGCATGCAAATGTGCCTTGTTCCCACGCTCCTCTTTATTTGTTCTTTCTCTCGCAGGCCAATCCCATGACAATGTCCAGCAATTGCGATCCGACGCTCTACGGCGTCTGGCCGGAAACGCCCGCCTATGCGGCTGAGGACGCGCTTGAAGCCGCACCGGAGACGAAGTCTCGGGCCGACAGGCTGGCTGCCGAAGATGCGGCGCGCAACAGCAGCCTGCGGCAATTGCTGAACGAACTGACGGAGGAGATGCGCGAGCAGTTCTGCCTGTACCGCAATCTCCGTCAGGCGAGCGAAGCGGCCTTTCTGGCGACGGCGGAGGACGCTTCGGGCAAGCTGGCGCGTGCCGATGTGAAGGCTGCGACGGACCAGCTTTCGCTGATCGTCCGCACGCTGGAGCGGATCGACGCCCTGCAACGGGTGCTGGCGGAAGAGAGGGAAGCTCTTTTCGGCGAAGACGAAACCGAGGCCGGGGACTACGAAGCGGCGGTGGCGCATTTCCTCAACCGCATAGACGAACTGGCTGAACAGAAATGCCGCGCGAAGATGGAGGCCGATCCCGCCCGCAGCCCATCCGCAGAAGCCGACACATGACGGATATGCCGACCGAACCCCATCTGCCGGCGCAGGTCTTCAACCTCCTGCGCGATTGGCGTTTCATCGGCAACCTGCCGCAGCAGCCGCCGGAGGGCGACTGGCGGACATGGCTGCTGATCGGCGGGCGCGGTTCCGGCAAGACGCGGGCCGGGGCGGAATGGGTGCATCATATCGCCTCTGCTGGCAAGCAGTCGGATTTGCGCATCGCGCTCGTGGCCGAAACGCTGGGTGACGCCCGCGAGGTGATGATAGACGGCATTTCCGGCATCTGCCGCATCGCCCGCCGCCATCGCCCCGCCTTCGAGGTGTCGCGCCGACGGCTCCTCTGGCCGAATGGCGCGATGGCGCAGGTGTTTTCTTCGGAAGACCCGGAAAGCCTGCGCGGCCCGCAATTCCACATGGCCTGGGCGGATGAGCTGGGCAAATGGAAATATCCGCAGGAAACCTGGGACATGCTGCAATTCGGCCTGCGTCTGGGTGAAATGCCCCGGCAACTTGTTACCACCACGCCACGGCCCATTCCGCTTTTAAAGGCGCTTCTCGCCGATCCCACAACACGGGTGGCGCGGATGCCGACGGCCATGAATGCGCGCAATCTCTCTCCCGGTTTTCTCAAAGCCATGCAGGACCGCTATGGCGGCACCCGGCTGGGGCGTCAGGAAATCGGCGGTGAATTGATCGACGAGCGCGAGGGCGCGCTGTGGAAACGCGCCGATCTGGAAGCGATCATCGAAGCCGTGCATGAGCCGCTCACGCGGATCGTGGTGGCGGTAGACCCGCCCGCCGGCGTCGGTGAACATTCCTGCTGCGGCATCGTCGTGGCGGGGCTCGGCATGTCCGGGCGTCTTAACGTGCTTGCGGATTGTTCCGTGGAGGGCGAAACGCCGGCCGGCTGGGCCCGCGCCGTGGTCGCCGCCTTTCGTCGCCACGAGGCGGACCGGGTGGTGGCGGAGGTCAATCAGGGCGGCGAGATGGTGCGCGCCATGCTGCAGAGCATCGACGCCAACCTGCCGCTGACGCTGGTGCGGGCCAGTCGCGGCAAATTCACCCGCGCCGAGCCGGTTGCCGCACTCTACGAGCAGGGCAGGGTGCGACATGCCGCACGGTTTGAAAAGCTGGAAGACCAGATGACGGATTTCGGGCCGGATGGTCTTTCGTCGGGACGCTCGCCGGACAGGCTGGATGCGCTCGTCTGGGCGATCACGGCGTTGACGACGATGGTGGTGAGTGAACCGAAAGTGCGGGGGATGTGAGCTGGCTGATTATTGGCTCCCGCGAAGGAGAGCCAATTACCGGTCAGCGGATGCCCCCGGTTTCTTCTCCCCGAGCGGGGAGAAGGTGGCGCGCAGCGCCGGATGAGGGGGCCACGGTCAAGATGTGTTGAGAGAGTAGAGATATGCGGAGAACTTGCCCCCTCATCTGACCCTTCGGGCCATCTTCTCCCCAGCGGGGAGAAGAAAAGTGAGGCACCGTCAACGCCCGAAATCGGGCGTCTGGTAGATATTATTTCTTCGGGGATTGCGCCGGTTTCGGCTGGGAGCCGGTTTCACGCATCTGGCGCCACTCGTTTTCGAGACGGTCATAAACGGTCTGGGGGATTGTCGCTGTCATGGTGGCATTCCTCCTTGAATGGTTAACGCTGCGGGATTGCGCGGTGAATGGAGTTAGCGCGCTAAGGTTCCGGAATTCAAGGAATTTTTTACCCCAAAACCCCGGGGCGCGGATTAAAATCGATTAAGGTTTTTTCAAATCGATTTAGTTCCGGCGGCCTGCATGTGGAAAAACCGGGCGTCGTATCGCCCATCATTTTCAGGAGCCATCATGGCCTATGACGAGGCGCGATTCTTCGCGTCGGCGCGGATTTCCATTTTCGGCGGTCGCCTGCGCGCGGCCCAGCTTGCCGGCACGAAAACGATGCTGGCAGGATTTGAAAAGTCGATGCCGGGCGGCGATCCGCGCTGGCTCGCCTATATGCTGGCGACGGCCTTTCACGAGACGGCGGCGACAATGCAGCCGGTGCGCGAGACATTGGCGGCAAGCGATACCGAGGCGATGGCAAGGCTCGACCGCGCCTTTGCGGCGGGCAGGCTGCCGATGGTGCGCAAGCCCTATTGGCGGCCGGACACGGAGGGTAAGAGCTGGCTGGGGCGCGGCTTCGTGCAGTTGACGCATCGGCGCAATTACGAGGCCATGATGGCGCTGACTGGCGTCGATCTCCTGGAACGGCCCGAGCGCGCCATGGAGGCGGAGGTGGCCACCGCGATCCTGATCCACGGCATGGCGGGCGGCGGTTTTACCGGCCGCAGGCTCTCCGATTTCTTCAGCGACAGGCGTGAGGATTGGGACGGCGCCCGTGCCATCATCAATGGCAGCGACCGGGCGCGGCTGGTGGGCGGTTACGGGCGCGCATTTCATCACGCGCTTGTCGCGGCGCGGATTGAACCCGGGCGGGCCAGATGATAACCCGTTACCCGGTGCCGAAAAGGCTGCCTCCGAATTCTGCATGACAGGTGACACCGTGATCCGCCATATCGTCTTTTTCACCGTTCCCGAGGAAAACCGCGACGCCGTGCGCAGGGGGCTTTCCGGCCTCACCGCGATACCGCATTCGCTGAAGCTGGAAATCGGCGAGAACGTGAAGAAGGACCAATGGGGCAATTCGGTCGATTTCATCGTCTATGGCGAGTTCGAAAACGAGGCGGCACTCGCCGCTTACAAGGCCGACCCCGCTTATGATCTTTCGACCCGCACGGTAAAGCCGCTGCGCGAAACCCGCGTCGCCGCCGATTTCGACAGCGATACGGCGGTGAAAGCGCCGATCCGGTAGACGTCAGGTTTCACCGAGGTCGGCGCGAAATATTGCCGCTGTGCGGACAGGGTGCCTCACGCGCGACGTCATCCTTGGGCTTGTCCCAAGGATCTGATCACGTCCAATAAAATCGAGACGTTGCAGATGCTCGGGACAGGCCCGAGCATGACGAAAGAGAGCTTTCAGGACTCGTCAGAAATTTCAGGGTCTACCCTGTCGGTGAAAACCCCACGCGGGCGACGCCGCAGGACTCGACGCCGCGCGCCATCAAAACAAGGACAACTCCATGCGATTTCCCTTTTCCCTGCCGTGGCTGCGCCCGGCGGATGGCAGAGCCGTGCCTGAAAGCCGGAAAATGGCCGATGGCTTCATGGCGGTTGCCGTGCAGGGCGGGCAGGCTTTCTGGTCGGGCCGGTCCTATGCCGCACTTGCCCGCGAGGGCTTCATGAAAAACCCGGTCGCGCACCGGGCCGCTCGCATGGTGGCGGAGACCTCGGCTTCCGTCAGCTGGCTGCTTTATGATGGCGAAGAGGAGCTCGCCGATCACCCGCTGCTGGCGCTGCTTTTAAAACCGGGCGCCCATATGGGCGGGCCGGATTTCTTCGAGGCGCTTTATGGCCACCTCATGCTCGCCGGAAATGCCTATATCGAGCCGCTGACGGTGGGCGGGCGGCTGCGCGAGCTGCATCTGCTGCGGCCAGACAGGGTCAGCATCGTCGAAGGGCCGGATGGCTGGCCGGTGGCCTATGATTACCGCGCCGAGGGCCGCGCCTCCCGGCGCATCGCCGCCGAGCGCGACGGGCTGGGGCTGCTGCATCTGAAACTTTTCCATCCGCTGGATGACCGGGCGGGTTTTGCGCCGCTCGCCTCCGCAGGGGCCGCGCTCGATCTGCACAATGCCGCAAGCCAGTGGAACAAGCGCCTGCTCGACAATTCCGCCCGGCCATCCGGCGCGCTGGTCTACCAGCCGAAGGAGGGCGGCAATCTCTCCACCGAACAATATGAGCGGCTGAAGCGCGAGTTGGAGGAAGGCTATCAGGGCGCGATGAATGCCGGCCGGCCTTTGCTGCTGGAAGGCGGGCTGGACTGGAAGGCCATGGGTCTTTCGCCGCGCGACATGGATTTTCTCGAGGCCCGCAACGGGGCGGCGCGCGATATCGCGCTTTCGCTCGGCGTGCCGCCGATGCTGATCGGCATTCCCGGCGACAATACCTATGCCAATTACCAGGAGGCGAACCGCGCCTTTTATCGTCTCACCGTCCTGCCGCTCGTTTATCGCACGGCGGCGAGGCTCTGCGGCTGGCTTTCTCCGGTCTTCGGCTCTGGGCTGAGGCTCGAACCCGATCTCGACCGGATTGCCGGGCTTGCCGGCGAGCGGGATGCGCTCTGGGCACGCATCGGCGCGGCCTCGTTCCTGAGCGACGAGGAAAAGCGTGAGGCCGTCGGTTATTGATCGCCGCCCCGGCGGGATCGAAACCCCGGTGTCCCGTTCAATCATTTTCTGAAGAGGTGGACTCTCTTTGTGAGCTCTTCCGCCCAAGCGATTCCGAAGATTCGCAAAATCACCCGGCGCAGGCGCGCAAAAAACGCCTGCGTGCGACGCGGCGCGTCCGCCCGATAACCACATCCTAGAACGGAATGATTACCCATGTCTGAATTCGCCAATGAGGCCGGCATCTGGGCCGCCCGCATCACCGGCGCCGTGGCGGGCGCGGGTGTGTCGCTCGTTTATCTCCTGCCGAAAAGCAAACGCGAGGCCGCGAGCCGTTTCATCACCGGCGTTTCCTGCGGCATGATCTTCGGCGGGCCTATCGGCCTGTGGATCGTGCAGCAGCTCGATATCGCCGGCGCGCTTTCGGGCCGGGAAATCATGGTGGCGGGTTCCGCCGCCGCCAGCATGGGCGCGTGGTGGGGGTTGGGCGTGCTGGTGCGCATCGCCGACCGTTACGGTGCGCGCCCGCGCGCCTGACACTTCCTTCACATCGCAGGAGTTTTCCATGCACGTTTATCGCGGGCCGCGTCCCGCCACGCGCAAATTCGCCAATCTGGAACTGCGCGGCATTGCCAGCGACGGCACCTTTTCCGGTTATGCCAGCGTTTTCGGCGAGGTCGATCTCGGTCAGGATGTCATCGAGCGCGGCGCTTTCCGCCGCTCCATCGAGGAGCGGGGCGCAGCCGGCATCCGCATGCTCTACCAGCACGATCCGGCCGAGCCCATCGGCGCCTGGCGCACCATCCGCGAGGACGAGCGCGGCCTTTATGTCGAGGGCGTTCTCGCCCCCGGCGTCGCCCGCTCCCGCGAGGTGCATTCACTGATGAAGACCGGGGCGCTGGACGGGCTGTCCATCGGATTCCGAACGGTGCGTTCCGGCAAGGCGGCGAGCCACGGCGTCCGGCGCATCCTGGAGGCCGACCTCTGGGAAATCTCGGTCGTGACCTTCCCGATGCTGCCCTCGGCGCGCGTTTCCGACGTCAAGCATGCTCGCTTCTTCCGCGACCGCGAGACCGAGCTGGTGCGCACCATGCGCCGCGCCGCCCGCGCGCTGTTCGACACGACACCCAAACGCTGACTTCCGGACAATCACCAACAAGGAAACGACATGACAGACCAGATGACGAAACCGGCCCTGATGACCGTCGCGCCGCAGGTAAAGGCCGTGCCCGATACGGTGACGGCGGCCTTCGATGAGTTCATGGAAGCCTTCGAGGCCTTTCGCGAGACCAACGACCAGCGGCTTGCCGACATCGAGCGCAAGATGGGCGCGGATGTCGTGACCCGCGACAAGCTCGACCGTATCGACAGGGCGCTCGACGACAACCGCCGGATCATGGACGATCTGGCGCTGAAAAAGGCGCGTCCCGCGCTTGGCCGCAAGGATGCGCTTTCCCACGATGCCGAAGAGCACAAGGCTGCTTTCGAAGCCTATATCCGTCGCGGCGAGGAGGGGGCGCTACGCGATCTGGAGGCCAAGGCCTTTGCCGGTTCGACCGGGGCCGATGGCGGTTTTCTGCTGCCGAACGAGACGGATGGAGAGATCGGCCGGCGCATGACGGCGATTTCGCCGATCCGCGCGCTGGCGACCGTCCGGCAGGTTTCCGCCGCCGTGCTGAAGAAACCCTTCTCGCCCGGCGGGATGACGACCGGCTGGGTTTCTGAGACGGCGGCGCGTCCGCAAACGGCAACGCCGCAGCTCGCCGAGCTTTCCTTCCCGACCATGGAGCTTTACGCCATGCCGGCCGCGACTCAAGGGTTGCTGGATGATGCGGCAGTCGATATCGAAGCCTGGATCGCTTCCGAAGTGGACATTGCTTTCGCCGAACAGGAGGCTGCCGCCTTCATCGCCGGCGATGGCGTCAACAAACCCAGGGGTTTCCTCTCCTATGCCGCCATCGCCAATGATGGCTGGAGCTGGGGCAATATCGGTTATGTCGCGACCGGCGTTTCGGCCGGTTTCGCCTCGGCCGGGCCGATGGATGTGCTGCTCGATGTCGTTTATGCGCTGAAGGCCGGCCACCGCCAGAACGGAACCTTCCTGATGAACCGCAAGACGCAAGGGGCGCTGCGACGCTTCAAGGATACCAGCGGCGCCTATCTGTGGCACCCGCCCGCCGCTGCCGGCCAGCCCGCCTCGCTGATGGGCTTTCCGGTGACGGAGGCGGAGGATATGCCGAATGTGGCGGCCAACAGCTTCGCCATCGCCTTTGGCGATTTCCGCGCCGGCTATCTCGTCGTCGACCGTACCGGGGTGCGCATCCTGCGCGATCCCTATTCGGCCAAACCCTATGTGCTGTTCTACACCACCAAACGCGTGGGCGGCGGCGTGCAGAATTTCGAGGCGATCAAGCTGGTGAAATTCGGGGTGAATTGACCGCCCTTTCTTCTCCCCGCCGGGGAGAAGATGCCCCGAAGGGGCAGATGAGGGGGCAAGCTCTCTGAACACATCTACCCTTGCCCCCTCATCCCGCTGCCGCGGACTTCTCCCCCTCGGGGAGAAGAAACAAGCGGTGCCCGCTCGCCAATGCGACTACCTTTCTTCCGGAGACCCCATGACCTATGCCCTCATTCATCCGCCGCAGGCGGAGCCGCTGACGCTTGCCGAGGTGAAGGCGCATCTGCGTCTCGATAGCGGCGATGAGGACGCGCTTCTTGCCGCGCTCATCCGCACCGCCCGCGAGCATCTGGAACGCACGACCGGACTTTGCCTCATCCGTCAGAACTGGCGGCTTTATCTCGACCGGTGGCCTGAGAGCGGCGTGATTCCGATTGGCAGGACACCGGTGCAAGCCATCGAAACGATTCTGGTTTTTGACGGTGAGGGGCGCTCGGTAGATATCGCCGCCGGGGAAAAATTGCTCGATGGCGCGGCGCGTCCGGCAAGGCTGTGGCTGCGCGATCCGCCGGCACCCGGACGGGCGATGAACGGCATCGAGATCGATTTCATTGCCGGCTACGGTGAAGCGGGAACGGATGTGCCCGACACGCTGAAACGCGCCATGCTGATGCATGTGGCGCAGATGTTCGCCTTTCGCGGTGCTCTCGCCCCGGAAAACCAGCCCGCCGCCATTCCCGCCGGTTACGAGCGGCTGGTGGCGCCTTTCTGCCGTCTGGGGCTTTGAGACATGAACCTTGTTTTTCTCGATCCCGGCAGGTTGACGGCGCGGCTGGAACTGGACGTGCGGACCGAAACGCCGGACGGGCAGGGCGGTGCTGCGGAAAGCTGGAATTTCCTGCGGTCGCTCTGGGCTGCGATCGAACCCGTTTCGGAGGCGTCGCATGAACGGGCCTCGGCCGAGGGCGTGACGATTACCCATCGCGTCTGGTTGGCTTACCGCGGCGACATCGCCGCCGGCATGCGCTTTCGCAAGGGCCGCCGCATTCTGGCGATCCGGGCGGTGATGGACCCGGATGAGACGCGTCGCTTCATCGTCTGCCGCTGCGAGGAGGAAAGTCGATGAGCGCCGCAAATCTGCTTCTGCAGGCAATTTTCGCAAGGCTCGGCAGCGATGCGGCGCTGACGGCGCTTATCCCCGGCGGCATCGTCGACCGGCTTCTGCCGCGCGCGGTTCTGCCGTGCATCGTTATCGATGATCTTGAAAGCCGGGACTATTCGACGGCGACGGAAAAGGCCGAGGAGCATTTTCTGTCGCTGCAGATATGGAGCGACGCCAATGGCCGCAGGGGTGCCGGCGAAATCGTCGACCGGGTGAAAATCCTGCTCCATGATGCGGCGCTGCCGATTGCCGGCGTTTCTCTCGTCAATCTGCATCTTCTTTCCAGCCGCTCGCGGCGCGAGGCGAAGACACGGAATTTCATCGCGGAGATGCGTTTCAGGGCGGTGACGGAGTAACGCCGTTTCAGGAACCCTGCCTGCGCACGGTTTTCCACAGAACGATCAGCAGCAGAAACGAAATGCCGATCAGCACGGAGGCGATGGTGAGCATGGCGGATACGCCGCCGCGATCCAGCGCCAGGGTGAAGATGACCGGCGCCACGGCAATGGCGAGGTTCTGCGGCAGGGAGATGCGCGCGGCCTGAAGCCCATATTCTTCCGGGGAAAACACAGCCAGCGGCAACACGGCACGGCTGACGGTGAGCACGCCGGCGCCAAAGCCGAAGAAAACGATGAAACCGATGAAGGCAGGCATGGCCGGAGCAAAAACGAGCAACAGCAGCAGGGAGAAGAGCAGCAGACAGAAGCCGATCATGGCTGTGAGGAAGGGATTTCCGTGCTTCCCGAGCAGAAAATCCAGCCCGCGCGCCGTAATCGCAAGGACGCTGCGTGCCGATGCCAGTTGCACCGCAAGCGATTGCGTTGCGCCGGCCTGAACCAGAAGCAGTGGCAGGAGCGGTGACAGGCCGAAGGTCGTAAACGCGCTGATCGTCGTCATGGCGGCCAGCAGCACGAAGGCGCGCCGCGTATCGACCGGTGAGGGCGACATCGCCGTCTCTTCTTTCGGCTTTGCCTCTTTTCGGGCCGGACGGCCGGGAAGCACGAAAAGATAGAGCGGCAGAAGGATGAAAATTTGCAGACAGGCATAGGCGGCAAGCGTGCCGCGCCAGCCGAGATGCTGATCGGCAATGGTGGTGACCGGCAGGAAAACCGCCGCCGAAAGCCCGGTAAACAGCATCAGCAGCGTCAAAAGCCGGCCGCTTTCCGCGCCCACGCGTTCCACTACAGCCGCATGGGCCGCCGTCGTCAGGCCGCAGGTGGCGGCAAAACCCATCACGGCCCAGCCGAAGAGATAGCTCATCGTCCCGCCCGCGAGGGCGAGCACGGCAAAGCCGGCCGCGAAGAATACCGAACCGGCCGCCAGCACGGGCGTCGCGCCGTGGCGCATCAGCATTCTTCCAAGCAGCGGGCCGCACAGGGCGCTGATGGTCATCATGATCGTGAGGCCGGCGAAAACCACGCCGTTGGTGATGGCCAGCTCCTGGCCGATCCGTGGCCCGAGGACGGCCAGCATATCGAAACCGCTACCCCAGCTCACGATCTGCCCGACCGCAAGCACGCCGATAAGGCGCGCGCGAGACGTCAGGGGGGCAGCGTCGGACATGGTGAGATCGCGGGGTGCGAGGTGCAGGAACGCTTTTGGTAGCAGGCCCATCGCGACCCCGCAACAGCAATCGAGACGAAAGGAAACAACATGGTGGCGCAGAAGGGCAAGGACCTGCTGCTGAAGATCGACAATGCCGGTTCCTACGCAACCGTTGCGGGGCTGAGGACAAAACGGCTGGCCTTCAATGCGCAGGCCGTCGATGTGACGGATGCCGAAAGCGCGGGGCGCTGGCGGGAGCTTCTTGCCGGCGCCGGCGTGCAGCGGGCATCGCTCACGGCCTCCGGCATCTTCAAGGATCAGGCGAGCGATGCGCTGGTGCGCGGCGCATTTTTCTCCGGGACCATTCCCGGCTGGCAGATCGTCATTCCCGGTTTCGGCATCGTTACCGGGCCGTTCCAGATCGTGGCGCTCGAATATTCCGGCCGCCACGATGGCGAGGTGCAATTCGAGATCGCGCTGGAATCGGCCGGTCTTCTCACATTCGGAGCGCTGTGATGGCTGAGCGTTTGCGTTACGGGCGGGCGAACCGCCATCGCGGCGAGATCGAAGCGCTGATCGACGGCGAAAGGCGCGTTCTCTGCCTGACGCTCGGGGCCTTGGCCGAACTCGAAACCGCCTTTGCAGCCGACGACCTCACAGCGCTCGCCGAACGTTTTGCGAGCGGCCGCATGAAGGCGGTCGACATGATAAGGGTGATCGGCGCGGGCCTGCGCGGCGCGGGCAATGTCTTTTCCGACGAGGATGTGGCCGCCGCCACGGTGGAAGGCGGCATTGCCGGCCACGCCGCCATCGTCGCCGACCTTCTGACCGCCACCTTCGGCGGCCTGAAAGGCGAGACGCCGCCGGACCCTTGAGCGCCGCAGCAGGCGAAGCGACGCCGCGCCCGTTCCCCTGGGAGGCAGCGATCCATGCCGGCTTCTGCCTGCTGCGGCTCTCCTCCGAAACCTTCTGGCGGCTGACCCCGCGGGAATTCTTCGCGATGACGGGCGGCAACGCCGTCCCCCGCGGTCCGGATCGTCAGGCGATGGAGGCGATGATGCGGCGGTTTCCCGACAGATAATGGCGTCAGGGCATTTTTCGTGGACGGCCGCCCTTGGCACCGTTCGCGCGACTGGCTGCCGTCTTGGCCGGAGAGCGGGATTGCCCGCCCTTGCGCTGCGCTTCCATGAATGTGCGGCTGCCGAAAATACCGTTCATCAGGCCGCTGATCGTATAGTCGACATCGAGGGTTTCCCAATGCAGACCCGTCTCGCCGAGCAGTTCGACATCCGCAAGCTGTTCGGCGGTCGCCTCCTGCAAGCCTTCGAGCGCTCGCGCGGGAAACATGAAGCAGGCGCCGTTGGCGAAATCGACGATGACACGAGCCGAGGCCGTTTCGAAACGCACGGAAACCGGAATGGGGCGCTCGGCGCGCTCTTTTTGCCAGCGTTCCTTGGCGGCGGCGAGTTCGGCATCGCTGACCTCAACCATGATATCGTCTCCAGGTTTCCATAAACAGCTTCCGGTTTTCCTCGATGACGGCGACGGCGCGCCGCACATCCCGGTCTGACATGCCGCCCTGTGTGAGAACGACGAGGCTGACGATGTCGATACGGGCTTCACCCTCTCCATAGACATGGGCATGCGGCGGCTCGTGATCGGCCGTGTAGATGACAAAACGCATGCCATGCTGGCGGAGAACCGTGACCATGAGAACCATAACCCAAGAAGTTGGGTTTTAAAAGAGTGTGGGTTGGAACAGCGGTTTTTGAAAGCTGTTTCAGCACCATGCATTCCCCAGTTGAATCAGAAAGGCAAGCGCGATGGCGGGCGAAGGATCGATGGCGGAGAACCGGGAAGAGGCGGAGGCGCTGTCCGAGGTGATGGGCGATCTCGAACGCCGGTCCGAGCGGTTCGGTGCGGCCCTGACCTCGGCCCTGCAGGCGGCGACGGCGGGCGGCAGGGGGCTGGACGATGTGTTGCGCGGGTTGGGGCAGCGGCTGTCCGGCATCGCGCTTTCGGCCGGTCTGAAACCGCTGGAGGGCATGATCGGCAATGCCGTCAGCGGGCTTTTGAACGGCGGCGGTTCGCTGTTCGCTTTTGCCGATGGCGGTGTGCCGGGACGCAGCATCACGCCCTTTGCCGATGGCGGCATAGTTTCCAGCCCCGCCTTTTTCCCGATGGGCGGCGGGCTTGGCCTGATGGGCGAGGCGGGGGCGGAAGCGATCCTGCCGCTGAAGCGCGGTTCGGATGGCGCTCTCGGCGTTGCCGCGCCGTCGGGCGGAGGCGGGGCGCAGATCGTTTTTAACGTGACGGCGACGGATGCTGCGAGCTTTCGGAAAAGCGAAGGTCAGATCGCCGCCATGCTGGCACGCAGCGTCGGGCGCGGCCAGCGCGGATTGTGACGCACGCGCGTCCTCCCACGTTTCAAGACCATCGAAAAGAATCCAGGAACAACGACATGGCGGCATTTCATGAAGTGCGGTTTCCGCTGCGGCTCGCACTCGGCGTCAGCGGCGGGCCGGTGCGGCGGACGGATATCGTCAACCTGTCCAATGGCCGCGAAAGCCGCAACCAGCGCTGGAGGAACGCCAGACGTAGCTATGACGCCGGATCCGGTATCCGCTCCGTCGCCGATCTTTATGAGGTGCTCGCCTTTTTCGAGGCGCGGCGCGGCGAACTTTACGGCTTTCGTTTTCGCGACCCGGTGGATTTCAAATCCTGCCCACCGGGGGAGACGCCCGCCGCGACCGATCAGAGGATCGGCACTGGCGACGGGATGACGGCCCGTTTTCAGTTGCTGAAGACCTATGCCGATGCGGGCGGCGCGTTCTCCCGGCGGATCGAGAAACCGGTCGAAGGCTCGATCATGGTTTCGGTCGAGGGGGTGAAGGTCGAAGCGGCTGATGTGGCGGTCGATCATGTAACCGGCATGATCGTGTTCCGTGCGGGGCGGGTGCCGCCCGCCGGCGCCGCGATCCGCGCCGGTTTCGAATTCGACGTGCCGGTCCGCTTTGGGATCGACCGTATCGACGTGAACCTGACTGCTTTCGAGGCGGGCCGCATTCCCTCCATTCCACTGATGGAAATCCTGCCATGAAAACCATTCCCACCGCCCTTGCCGGGCATCTCGGGCAAGATGCGACGACCACATGCCATTGCTGGAAGGTGACACTGAAGGACGGTGCGGTGATCGGTTTTACCGATCATGACGAGACGATATCGTTTGCCGGCACGTCCTACCTTGCCGCCAGCGGCTTTTCGGCCAGCGATAGCGACGGCGAAACGGGGCTGGGTGCAGGCGCCGGGGAGGTGGCCGGCGGTTTTTCGAGCGAGGCGATTGCGGAGGGCGATCTGGCCGCCGGGCGTTTCGATGGGGCGAGGGTGGAGCTTTTCCTCGTCAACTGGCAGGCGCCTGACCAGCATGTGCTGCTGAACAGGCGCGAGATTGGCGAGGTGACGCGGGCAGGCGGGGCGTTTCGCGCCGAGCTGCGCAGCCTTGCGCATCGCCTCGGCCAGCCGCAGGGCAGGGTCTATGGGCGGCGCTGCGACGCCGCCCTTGGCGACAGGCGTTGCGGTGTCGATCTGGCCCGCTTTACCGGGCATGGCAGCGTCGCGGCGGTGGACGCCTCGGGCGGCCTGATCGTCTCCGGGCTCGATGCCTTTGCCGATGGTTTTTTCAGCCGGGGAAAGCTGCGTTTTCTGACCGGTCCGCTCGCCGGCAAGGGGTTCGATCTCGACGGGCAGGAGCGGCGTGACGGCGGGATGCTTCTGTCCTTCTGGCTGCCGCCGGAACAGACGCCTTCGCCGGGAGATACGTTTTCCGTCACCGCCGGCTGCGACAAGAGTTTTTCCACCTGCCGGGCAAAATTCGCCAATCATCTGAATTTCCGGGGCTTTCCGCATCTGCCAGGGGCGGATTTCGCCTATTCCTATGCGGCGGGCGGCGAGAGCCATGACGGCGGGGCGCTGTTTTCATGAGCGATACCGGCGAAAGAGTGCTGGCGCTCGCCGAAAGCTGGATCGGCACGCCCTATCGGCATCAGGCCTCTTTGAAGAGTGTCGGCTGCGATTGCCTCGGCCTCATTCGTGGCATCTGGCGGGACCTTTACGGCCACGAACCGGAATTGCCGCCACCCTATGCGCCCGATTGGGCCGAACGCGGCGGCGAGGACCGGCTGATGGCGGCGGCAAAACGCCATTTTCCGGCGGTGGCGGGCATGGAAGAGGCAAGGCCGGGGGACCTGCTGCTATTCCGCTGGCGGGCCGATGCGGCGGCCAAGCATCTGGGCATTCTGGCCGGTCCGCAGCATTTCATCCACGCCTATGAACAGGCGGCGGTGGTGCGTTCGGCGCTGGTGCCGGGCTGGCGGCGGCGCATTGCCGGCGTCTTCCGTTTTCCCGATCCCTGAATTTTTCGAGGCAAGCATGGCGACAATCGTTTTTCAGGCGGCGGGCGCGGCACTCGGCGGCATTTTCGGTCCTTTGGGCGCAGTAATCGGCCGGGCGGCCGGGGCGCTGGCGGGCAATGCCATCGACCGCACGCTGCTTTCGAACGGGCGGACGGTAACGGGCGCGCGGCTCTCGACGGCGCGCATTCCGGGGGCGGATGAGGGAGCGGCGATCAACCGGCTTTACGGCGCAGCACGGATCGGCGGCACGCTGATCTGGGCGACGCGTTTCGAAGAAAGCGTGGAGGTGGAGCGGCGTGGCGGCAAGGGCAATCGCGGCCCGAAGGTCGAAACCTTTCGGTATTTTGCCAACATCGCCATCGGTCTTTGCGAAGGCGAGGCGGCAAGGGTGCGGCGCGTCTGGGCCGATGGGCGGGAGCTGGACCTGAGTGCCGTGGAGATGCGCTTTTATCCCGGCAGCGAGACGCAATTGCCCGATCCCCTGATCGAGGCGAAGCAGGGGGCGGGTAATGCGCCGGCCTTTCGCGGACTGGCCTATGTGGTGTTCGAACGCCTGCCGCTCGACGGCTTCGGCAACCGCATTCCGCTCATGCAGTTCGAAGTGGTGCGGCTGGTCGGCCGGCTGGAAAAATCCATCCGCGCCATCACCGTCATTCCGGGGGCAACGGAGCACGGTTACGCCACCGCGCAGGTTTCCGAAAGGACGGGGATCGGCCAAAGCCGCATCATGAACCGCAACGGCCTGACCGCTTCGACCGACTGGGGTGCTGCGATCGACGAGTTGCTGGATCTGTGCCCCAATCTTGAGAGCGTGGCGCTGGTGGTGAGTTGGTTCGGCACGGATATGCGGGCGGGGGAATGCCGCATTCTGCCGGGCGTGGAAGTGGCCGGCCGGGATGGGGAAACCACGCGATGGTCCGTCGCCGGCCTTTCGCGGGATGAGGCACATCCTGTCAGCCATCATGGCGGCGGCCCGGCCTATGGCGGCACGCCGAACGACGAGAGCGTGTTGCAGGCGATAGCCGATCTCAGGGCGCGGGGCCTTCGGGTGTGCCTTTACCCCTTCGTGATGATGGATGTTCCCATCGGCAATGGTCTGCCGGACCCCTATGGCAAAAGCGAGCAGGACGCCTATGCATGGCGCGGACGCATCACCTGCTTCCCGCACCCGGCAGGGCCGGCTCTGCGGATCGCAGCGCGGGTGCACGGGCGCAGGTTTCCGCCTTCTGCAACCGTGACGAAGGCTATCGCCGCATGGTGCTGCACTATGCGGCGCTGGCGGCCCGGGCGGCCCAGGTGGGGGGAGTGGATGCTTTCCTGATCGGCTCGGAGCTGCGCGGGCTGACCGCGCTCAGGGACCAGAACGACGCCTTTCCCTTTGTCGGGGAATTGCTGCGGCTGGCGGGCGATGTGCGGGCGATATTGGGGCCGGCGGTGAAGCTCACCTATGCGGCGGACTGGAGCGAATATTTTGGTCACCAGCCGGCGGACGGTTCGGGCGACGTGTTCTTCCATCTCGATCCGCTCTGGGCGAGCCCGAATATCGACGCCATCGGCATCGACAACTACATGCCGCTTTCCGACTGGCGTGACGGGGATGCCGCAAACGGCAATCCGGACGGCATGACCGGCCCGGACGATGTGAGCGCCTTCCGCCGCGCCATGACGGCGGGAGAGGGTTTCGACTGGTATTATGCCAGCGATGCGGACCGCGCCGCGCGCACGCGCACGCCGATTACCGACGGGCTGAAGGGCAAGCCGTGGGTGTTCCGTTACAAGGACTTGCGCAACTGGTGGGGAAACCTTCACTACGACCGGGTGCGGGGTGTGGAGAAAACAACGCCGACGGCATGGGCGCCGCGCTCGAAGCCCATCTGGTTCACCGAATTCGGCTGCCCGGCGGTGGACAAGAGTGCGACGCGCCCCAATGTCTTTCCCGATCCGAAATCGGCGGAAAACGCCTTTCCCTATTTTTCCCGCCGCAACCGCGCCGACAGCCAGCAGCGACGGTTTCTGGAGGCGCATCTCGACCATTGGGGAAAGGGCGATGCGGCGATGGTCGATGCAAACCGGGTCTATCTGTGGACCTGGGATGCACGGCCTTTCCCTGCCTTTCCGCAGAATGGCGCGGCTTGGAGCGATGGCGGCAACTGGCGCACCGGCCACTGGCTGAACGGGAGGCTGGGCACGGCAACGCTCGCCGATGCCATCGCCGCCATCCTCACCGATCACGGCTTTTCAGACTTCGACGTTTCCGCCGTCAGCGGCGATCTGGGAGGTTATGTGCAGGGCGACGTGACCTCGGCCCGCAACCTCTTGGAGCCGCTGATGGCGGCGTTTCAGGTGGATGTGACGGAAGATGGCGGAACCCTGCGCTTCCGCTCCCGCAACACGGCGGTCTTGCCGGTCCGGGATATTGCCGTGCTGGCCGATCTGGAAGACGAGCCGCTCTGGTCGGAAAATCGCGGCCATGACAGCGATTTCGCCGCTGAAGCCGTGCTGACGTCTTTCAACCCGGCGCTGGATTACGAGCAGGCAAGTGTACGGTCCCGCCGCATCGACAATGCCGGCAGCCGGTTGATGCGGCTCGATCTCAACGCTGCCCTGCCTGCGGAAACGGCGGAAGCCGCCGTCGAGGCGTTGTTGCGCGACAACCGGCAGGCGCGGCGCAGCCTGCGCTTTGCTCTGCCGCCTTGCGATATCGCGCTTGAACCGGGTGATTGTATCCGCCTGCCGGAAGGGACCTTTCCGCAGGCGCCGGCAGGGCGGTTTCTGGTCAGCCGGATCGAGGACGGTACGGTGCGGCAGGTGGAGGCGCGGGCCTTTTCCGCTGCCTTTCCGGTCTTTGTCGGCAGCGCGGAGGAACGGCGCAGCAGCGGCGCAAGCGGAGCCGAAGGTTTCGCGCCCGAGGTGCTGTTTCTCGATCTGCCCTACCATGACGGCACTGCGCCGGAGGATTCGGCGCGGATTGCGGCGCTTGCAAAGCCCTGGCGGCCAATCATCATTTCCGCGTCGCCGGGCAGGGAAGGTTACCGGCAGCGCGTGCTGCTGGACCGTCCGGCGATGATCGGCGCGCTGGCAATGCCGCTGACATCGGGCCCTTCCGGCCGCTTCGACCGCAAAAACACCGTTGTCGTCGATCTGCCCTTCGGCGAGGTATCGTCGGCCGGGGAGCTTTCGGTGCTGAACGGCGAGAACCGTCTCGCCGTCAGGGCGGCGAGCGGTGTGTGGGAAATCGTCGCCTTCGCAAAGGCCGAGGAAATCGCACCCGCACGCTGGCGGCTCTCCTCTCTCCTGCGGGGGCTCGCCGGCACGGAAGACGCGCTCGCCGCAGGCGCGCCGAAAGGTGCTCCGGTGGTGGTTCTGGATGCGGCGGTACAGCCGCTCGGTCTTGCTGCGAGCGAGCGCGGGCGACGCCTGAACTGGATCGCGGAAGCCGCCGGAGTGGCGGGCGTGCCGAGCGGTCCTTTTGCCTTCGAGGGCGGCCTGCGGGCGCTGACACCGCTTGCGCCGGTGCATCTTGCCGCCGAGCGGCGCGGCGACGGCGTTTTCATCAGGTGGAAACGCCGGGGCCGGGTGGAGGCCGATGGCTGGGATGCGAGCGACATCCCGCTGGACGAGCCCTTCGAGCTTTATCGCATCGAGGTGCTGGACGGCGAGACCGTACGGCGCATGGCGGAGGTTTCACAACCCTTCTGGTTTTACCCCGCCGCGGACGAACTCACAGATTTCCCGGCATTGCGGGATCACATTTCCGTGCGTGTCCGAATGTTCGGCCGCGCGGTGCCCTCGGGCGCGGTGGCTGAGGCCACCCTCCCGATCTGACATGTGCCTGAAAAACAACGCAAAGGACGAGACTATGGACAGTACCAAAGCATGGTATCAATCGCGCACGATCTGGGGCGCCCTGGTTGCGGTTTTCGCACCGCTTTTCAGCATCGCCGGCCTCGATCTGCCCGCCGGTCTGCAAGGAGAACTTGCGGACGGGCTGGTGACGGTTGCGGGCGGAATCGGTGGTCTGGTCGCACTTTACGGCCGTCTTTCGGCGACCAGCGCCATTCGCTGACAGCGCCCGCGACGACGCCGTTCCCGTCTTGCGCCCATGCGGCGGGGGCGGCATTCATTTGCCATTCAGACGCTTTGCGCTACATATTCGGTCAGAATACGGTTCGAGACGCACCCGGTTTTTTGGAAGTTTGTAGAATGGCATCACCTCTCATCATCGCGACGCTTGCAGCCGGGCTTTCCGGTTTCACGGCGCCCGAGGCTGATCTGCAGGGCCATTACATTCTGGCGGCGAGCGATTGCGGCGCAGCCGTCGCCCGCGTCGTGCGCGAAACCGGCGGTCAGCTGCTTTCGGTCTATCCTTCCGGTGACGGTCAGTCCTGTGTCGTCACCGTTCTCGTCCAGGGCAATGGCGAGCGCCCGCGCAAGGTGACGATGCGCGTGCCGATGTAGCTTGCCCGCATCGCCGAAATATCGGAAAACAATCCGACACATTTAGCATGACCGGCGACGCGCCTGCGGGCCGGGATACAGGAAAGGGCGGACAATGCGTATTCTCGTTGTTGAGGACGATGCCAATCTCAATCGTCAGCTGACCGATGCGCTGAAAGAAGCCGGTTATGTCGTCGATCAGGCGTTCGACGGCGAGGAAGGCCATTATCTCGGCGATACCGAGCCCTATGACGCCATCGTCCTCGATATCGGCCTGCCGCAGCTCGACGGCATCACCGTCGTTGAAAAATGGCGTGCGGCCGGCAAGGCCATGCCGGTGCTCATCCTCACCGCCCGCGACCGCTGGAGCGACAAGGTCGCCGGCATCGATGCCGGCGCCGACGATTACGTCACCAAGCCTTTCCATGTCGAAGAAGTGCTTGCCCGCGTGCGCGCGCTCATCCGCCGCGCCGCCGGCCATGCTTCTTCCGAACTGGTGTGCGGACCGGTCCGGCTCGACACCAAGTCTTCCAAGGCGACCGTCAACGGCACGACGCTGAAGCTCACCTCGCACGAATTCCGGCTCCTGTCCTATCTGATGCACCACATGGGCGAGGTCGTCTCGCGCACGGAGCTGGTCGAACATATGTACGATCAGGATTTCGACCGCGATTCCAACACCATCGAGGTGTTTGTCGGCCGTTTGCGCAAAAAGCTCGGGGTTGATCTGATCGAGACGATCCGCGGTCTCGGTTACCGGATGCAAGCGCCGGCAGATGCGAAGTAATTCCCTCACCGCCCGCGTTCTGCTGCTCGCCTCGCTCTGGTCGGTGCTGGCGCTGGTGGTGATCGCCGTCGTGATCTCGACGCTTTACCGGCAAGGGGTGGAGCGCAGCTTCACCGATCTTCTGAGGGCGCAGCTTTATAACGTCATCAATTCCGTGACGATTTCCAACGAGAACACGCTGGCCGGCAGCCCGCAGCTCGGCGATTTGCGTTTTTCGCAGCCCGATACCGGCTGGTACTGGGTTGTCGAGCCGCTCGGCAATTTCCAGACCGCGCCGCTGGTGTCATCGTCGCTCGGCGTCTCCACCCTGCCGGTGCCGAGCATTCTCGATGCGCCCTTCGACAATCGCTATGAGCGCTTTTATGCCGTCACCGACGAGGCGGGCAATCAGGTGCGCGTGGCGGAAACGGAGGTGGTGCTGGATGGCGAGGGGCGTGCGGCGCGTTTCCGTGTCTCCGGCAATCTGAACGTCGTGGAAGACGATGTGCGCGATTTCTCCAACAGCCTTTATCTGGCGCTCGCCGTTTTCGGTGTGGGCAGTCTGGTCGTCAATGGCCTCGCCATTCTCTACAGTCTGCGGCCGCTCGATCAGGCTCGCGTCGCGCTTGGCAAGATCAGGGGCGGGGAGGCGGAAAGCCTAGAAGGTGAATTCCCGCGCGAAATCCAGCCGTTGGCCAATGAGGTCAATGCGTTGATCGACAGCAATCGCCGCCTCGTGGAGCGTGCCCGCATGCAGGTGGGCAACCTCGCGCATTCGCTGAAGACGCCGATCGCCGTTCTTCTCAACGAAGCGCGCACGCTGGACCCGCAGCATGGCGATCTGGTGCGGGCGCAGGCCGATGCCATGCAGGCGCAGGTGCAATCCTATCTCTCCCGCGCCCGCATCGCCGCCCAGCGCGGTTCTATCCTTGCCCGCGTGGAAGCGGAACCGGCACTGGAACGGCTGGTGCGCGTCATGCGTCGCCTGAACCCCGACAAGCAGTTTGTCCTGAATTTCGAGCAGGCCGGCGCCGTGCTTGGCATGGAGCAGCAGGATCTGGAGGAGGTCGTCGGCAATCTTCTGGAAAATGCCGCGCGTTTTGCGCAGACGCGCGTGGTCATCACGCTTGCGACCGGCACGCACCCATCGTCCGACGCCGAAATCGCCCGTCGCTCCTGGGTGGAGCTGACTGTCGAGGATGACGGGCCGGGGCTGGAGCCGGGACAGATCAGCGAAGCGATGAAGCGCGGCAGGCGGCTGGACGAGAGCCGGCCGGGCACGGGTCTCGGATTGTCGATCGTTTCCGAGGTGGTGTCAGAGTACCATGGCCGCTTTTCGCTGTCGCGCAGCGCCATCGGCGGCCTGAAAGCCGATCTGATTTTGCCGGGCCTTTCGAAAGAGCTTGCGTGAGGCAAGAAAAAAGGCAAGAAATTCAATGCCGGTATATTAGGTGCAATGCGGTAGGAAAGAGGACAGGGTTTGGTTGACGTGTATGATGGCTGCCGCTCCGTGACAATGCGTTCGCTGGTGTCACGCCCGGCACTTCTCTCGATCCTGTGCGTATCGATGCTGAGCGCCTGCACCACTACGGGCACCCGCCCGGCGGGCGGCGGCCTGTTTGGCCGCTCTGCGCAGCCCTCGACGCCCTTTCTTGCCAATCTGGAAGGCGGCATTGTCGGGCGAAGCGGCGTTGAGCTTGACAGGGGTGACCAGACCAAGGCGCTGGAAGCCGAATATAAGGCGCTGGAAACAGCCCCGGTCGGCACGCCTGTCACCTGGACGGGCGATGACGCCAAGGGCCAGGTGGTCGCCAATGCGCCCTATCAGGTCGGCAATCAGAATTGCCGGCAATATTCGCATACCTTGACGGTCGACGGACGGGAAACCAGGGCGCGCGGTGCAGCCTGCCGCAATGCCGATGGAAGCTGGTCGCCGCTGACGTAACCAGTTTGACGTAAATCAAGGTCACGGGCCTTTTGCGATGACAAGAAGAGGCATAGCGGTGCAGCCGGGAGATGGCCTGCGGTGCGGCGTGATGTCTCAAATTCGCGTCATCCCCGCGCTTCATGTTTCCATGTGCCGCGCATTCGAGTAATTGAGCCTTATGTTCTGGATTGTCGTTGCGATATTGACGGCGGCTGTTGCCATCGTCCTGATGTACCCGCTGATGCGGAAGACCGAGGCGCCCGAGACGCGCCGCGACGGTGAGGTTGCCGTTTATCGCGACCAGCTGGCCGAGCTGGACCGCGAACGCGCCGCCGGCCTGATCGGGCAAACCGAAGCGGATTATGCCCGCGCCGAAATCGGCCGCCGGCTTCTCGCTGCCGCCGAGACGGAAGAGCAGCCCGGCAGAGAGGCGCGCCCGCTGCGGCACAATCTCGCCGCCAGCCTCATCACCATTCTCTTGCCCGCACTCGGCCTCTGTCTTTACATCTGGAACGGCAGTCCGGAGGTGCCGGACATGCCGCTCGAGGCACGTCTTGAAAAGCCCGGTAACGACATGAACCTGCTGGTCGCACGGGCCGAAAGGCATCTGGCGCAGAACCCGGATGACGGCGCGGGCTGGGACATTCTCGCGCCGATCTATTTCAAGACATTGCGGCTTGGCGATGCCGAGCTTGCCTATCGCAATGCGCTTCGTATTCTGGGCCCGAGCGCCGAACGATTGACGGGCCTTGGCGAAACGCTGGTTGCCGGCAATGACGGCATCGTCATAGAGGCCGCGCGCGATGCGTTTGCGCAGGCCGAACAGTTGAAACCTGGTAATCCGCGCGCCCGCTTCTATCTGGCGCTTTCGCTGGAGCAGGCTGGCAAGGCGGAGGAAGCACGCGCGGCCTTTGCAGCGCTGGCGGCCGATGCGCCGGCCGGCGCGCCGTGGCTGCCGCTGGTTCAAGAGCATATCGCCCGCACCGGCGGCGCGGCGCCCCCCGCCGCACCCGGCCCGACGGCGCAGGATATGGCGGCGGCCAACGACATGACGGCTTCCGACCGGCAGGCGATGATCGAAGGCATGGTGTCGAGCCTCGATGCCAAGCTCAAGGAAAACCCCGCCGATTTTGAAGGCTGGATGCGGCTTGTACGCGCCTATTCGGTGCTGAAGAACGAAGCCAAGGCTGGAGAGGCCCTGCGGGCGGGGCTGAAGGCTTTCCCGCCGGAGGGTGAACAGGGCAGGCAGCTTCTGGCGCTGGCGAAGGAACTTGGCGTTTCCGCCGGGCCGATCCGTACGAACGGGCAACAGGATGCTGCGCCGCAGGGAGTGACGCAATGACCCGCAAACAGAAACGTCTCGCGATCATCGGCGGCGGCATGAGCTTCATCGTTGCAGCCGTGCTGCTCGTCATGTTCGCCTTTGGCCAGTCGATTGCATATTTTTACATGCCGGCCGATCTGGAGAAGACGCCCGTCAACCCCGGCACCCGCATCCGCCTTGGCGGGCTGGTGGCGGAAGGCTCGATCAAGCGCGGCGAGGGCCGCACGGTGAGCTTTACGGTGACGGATGGCGAGGCCAATGTGCCGGTCAGCTATACCGGCATTCTGCCCGATCTCTTTCGCGAAGGGCAGGGCGTGGTGACCGAAGGCATGTTCGACGCCGCGACCCACGGCTTCGTGGCCGACAGCGTGCTGGCCAAGCACGATGAGAACTACATGCCGAAAGAAGTGGCAGACCGGCTGAAGGACAAGGGCCTGTGGCAGCATGGCGGAGAGGGTGAGGAACCCGCCGCCGCGACGCCGTCGGCCAGTGCGACGTCGCCCGACAAGACCGGAGCAACCAAATGATCAACGAGATCGGCCATTACGTTCTGGTGCTGGCGCTTGGGGTGGGGCTGATCGTTTCCACGCTGCCGGTTATCGGCGCGCGCCGCAACGACCGGGCGCTGATGGATGTCGCCTCGCTCGGCTCCGTCATGATGTTCCTGCTCGTTGGTTTTTCCTTTGCGGCGCTGACGCGGGCCTATGCCGTCTCGGATTTTTCCGTGCGCAACGTCTGGGAAAATTCCCATTCGCTGATGCCGATGATCTACAAGCTGACCGGTGTGTGGGGCAACCATGAAGGCTCCATGCTGCTGTGGCTGCTCATTCTGGTGTTTTTCAGCGCGCTCGTCGCCGCCTTCGGCCGCAACCTGCCGGAAACGCTGAAAGCCAATGTTCTTGCGGTGCAGGCATGGATTTCGGTCGCCTTCCTGCTGTTCATCCTGCTCACCTCCAATCCCTTCCTGCGGCTGGAGCCGGTGCCGGCCGAGGGGCAGGACCTCAATCCGATCCTTCAGGATTTCGGCCTCGCCATCCATCCGCCGCTGCTTTATCTCGGTTATGTCGGCTTTTCCGTCTGCTTTTCCTTCGCCGTCGCAGCGCTGCTGGAAGGGCGCATCGATGCCGCCTGGGCGCGATGGGTGAGGCCGTGGACACTCGCCGCATGGACCTTCCTGACCGCCGGCATTTCCATGGGTTCCTACTGGGCCTATTATGAACTCGGCTGGGGCGGCTGGTGGTTCTGGGATCCGGTGGAAAACGCCTCCTTCATGCCCTGGCTTGCCGGAACCGCGCTGCTTCATTCGGCGCTTGTCATGGAAAAGCGCGAGGCGCTGAAAATCTGGACCGTGCTTCTGGCGATCATGACCTTTTCGCTGTCGCTGCTCGGCACCTTCCTTGTCCGCTCCGGCGTTTTGACCTCCGTGCATGCCTTTGCCACCGATCCGAGCCGCGGCATCTTCATTCTTGGCATTCTGACGGTCTTCATCGGCGGCGCCTTCGCGCTCTTTGCATGGCGCGCTCCCTCGCTGAAGGCCGGGGGGCTGTTTGCGCCGATTTCGCGTGAGGGATCGCTGGTTCTCAACAACCTCATCCTCACGGTGTCCACGGCAACCGTGCTGATCGGCACGCTTTACCCGCTCATTCTCGAAACCCTGACGGGCGAAAAAATCTCGGTCGGCGCGCCCTTCTTCAACCTCACCTTCGGCCTCCTGATGATCCCGATCCTGATCGTCACGCCCTTTGGCCCGATGCTCGCCTGGAAGCGCGGCGATCTGCTCGGCGCATTCCAGCGGCTTTATGTGGCCGCGGCGCTTGCGGCTCTCGCGGGTCTGACGCTCTGGTACATCGAAAATGGCGGTCCGGTGCTGGCCGCACTCGGCATCGCTGCGGGCTTCTGGCTGATCTTCGGGGCGCTTGCCGATCTCTGGTATCGCGCCAATTTCGGCAAGCTGGCCTTCGGCATCGCATTTCGCCGCCTCAAAGGCCTGCCGCGTTCGGCCTTCGGCACGGCATTGGCGCATATGGGGCTCGGCATCACCGTGCTCGGCATCGTCATTGTCACCACTTTCGAGACGGAAACGGTGCTGGAGATGAAGGAGGGCATGGTGGCGGAAGCGGGCGGCTACAGCCTCACCTTCGACGGCATCCGCCACGCCGTCGGTCCGAATTTCACCGAGGATCGCGGCCATTTCACCATCCGCAAGGCGGGTGTCGAAGTGGCCGATGTGTGGTCCTCCAAGCGGCTCTATACCGCGCGGCGCATGCCGACGACGGAAGCCGGCATCCTGACCTTCGGCCTCAGCCAGCTTTATGTCTCGCTCGGCGATCCCATGACCGATGGCGGCATGGTGGTGCGCATCTGGTGGAAACCCTTCATCCTGTGCATCTGGGGCGGCACGCTGTTCATGATGGCGGGCGGTTTCATCTCGCTCTCGGACAGGCGTTTGCGGGTCGGTGCGCCGAATCGCAAGGCGAAGCCGGTGCGGGCTGCAATGCCGGAGGCGGCGGAATGAGGGAGTTTGTGGTAGCGCTCGGGCTTCTTCTCACCCTCATCTTCGCTGCGGCCTCTCCAGCCTTCGCGTTCAACCCCGACGAAGTCCTCAAAGACCCGGTGCTGGAACAGCGCGCCCGCAATCTCACGTCTCAACTGCGCTGCATGGTCTGCCAGAACCAGTCGATCGACGACAGCAATGCCGAACTGGCGCGCGATCTGCGGGTCCTGGTGCGCGAGCGGCTGGTTCAAGGCGACAGCGACAAGGCCGTTATCGATTACGTCGTGTCGCGCTACGGCGAGTTCGTGCTCCTGAAACCGCGCCTCAGCCTTCGCACCGTGCTTTTGTGGGGCGCGCCGATCGGCCTCACCCTTGCGGGAATTTTCGCCGTCTTCGTGTTTTCCCGCCGCCGCGCAAGCCAGGAACAGCCACAGAAACTGAGCGCGGACGAAGAAGAGCGAATCCGCAATCTCATTGAAAAATAACCGGTTTCCATTTCCGTCCCCGGTTCTTTTTCAACATTACGGATTTTTCATTCGTCAGACACTTCGCCGTAAGGTGTCGCCTCCTATATCTTCATCATCCACCGCTTCTCCCCCGGTCAAACGGGGCCCAGTCTGAATGAAGAAAGAAGGTACACCATGTCTCATTCGCAAAACGGCCATTCCTCGCTGAAGATGGCCTCGCTGAAGACGGCTCTGAAGGCCACGACCGTTGGCGGCCTTGCGGCGCTGATGCTTTCCACCGGCATCGCCGCCCCGATCCTCCATTCGTTTGCCGCCCCCGTCGAGGTGAATGCGCCGCAGGTTCCAAGCTTCGCCAATGTGGTCGATGCGGTATCGCCCGCCGTCGTCTCCGTTCGCGTACAGTCGAACGTGCAGCCCGCTTCCGACGACTCCAGCAATTTCTCCTTCAATTTTGGCGGCCGTGGCCTCGACCAGCTGCCTGATGACCATCCGCTGAAGCGCTTCTTCAAGGAATTCGGTGGTCCGAACCAGGATCGCTCCGAGCGTGGTCCGAATCGCCACCGTGACGGCAAGGGTCCGCTTCGTCCCGTCGCTCAGGGCTCCGGCTTCTTCATCTCCGAAGACGGTTACATCGTCACCAACAACCATGTCGTCGATGACGGCTCCGCCTATACGATCGTCATGAACGACGGTACCGAACTCGAGGCCAAGCTCGTCGGCCGTGATCCGCGCACCGATCTTGCGCTCCTGAAGGTCGATGTGAACCGCAAGTTCACCTATGTGAAGTTTGCCGATGACAGCAAGATCCGCGTCGGTGACTGGGTCGTCGCCGTCGGTAACCCCTTCGGCCTCGGCGGCACGGTGACATCAGGCATTATTTCGGCCCGCGGCCGCGATATCGGCTCCGGCCCCTATGATGATTACCTGCAGATCGACGCCGCCGTGAACCGTGGCAACTCGGGTGGCCCGGCCTTCAACCTCAATGGCGAAGTGGTCGGCATCAATACCGCCATCTTCTCGCCGTCGGGCGGCAATGTCGGCATCGCCTTCGCCATTCCGGCATCCGTCGCCAAGGACGTGATTGCCGATCTGCAGAAGGACGGCAAGGTCGAACGCGGCTGGCTCGGCGTGCAGATCCAGCCGGTCAGCAAGGATATCGCCGAATCGCTTGGCCTCGCTGAAGCAAGCGGCGCGCTCGTCGTTTCGCCGCAGTCCGGCTCGCCGGGCGACAAGGCCGGCATCAAGCAGGGTGACATCATCACCGCCGTCAATGGCGAGCCCGTCAAGGATGCCCGCGACCTGTCGCGCCGCATCGGTGGCATGGCGCCCAACGCCAAGGTTGAAATCTCGCTGTGGCGCGGTGGCAAGTCGCAGTCGGTCACAGTGACGCTGGGTGATCTTACAAGCGACGACGCCTCCAAGGCGACGCCGACCCAGAACGACGACAAGGGCGACCAGTCTTCCAGCGAGAAGGTCCTGTCCAGCCTCGGCCTGACGGTTTCGCCCGCCGATGACGGCAACGGCCTTGCCATCACCGATGTCGACCCCGACAGCGATGCCGCTGCCCGTGGCCTGAAGACGGGTGAGAAGATCACCTCGGTGAACAACCAGCAGGTCGCTTCCGCCGCCGATATCGAGAAGATTCTCGAGCAGGCCAAGAAGGACGGACGCTCCAAGGCGCTGTTCCAGATCCAGACGGATGATGGCAGCCGCTTCATCGCTCTGGATATCGACCAGGGTTGATAACTCGAATGGCGATGCCGGTTCTTTCGGGAGCCGGCGTCGCATCGCGCTCTTGAGATGGGGCGGTTGAGTATGGCAGGGCGTTGCGGCCCGTTTCTTCTCCCCGCCGGGGAGAAGGTGGCCCGAAGGGTCGGATGAGGGGGGAACCTCTCGGTAAATCTCTGGCCTTGCCCCCTCATCCCGCTGCCGCGACCTTCTCCCCGGCGGGGAGAAGAAACAAGCGGTAACCACTCGCTCCATAGGCGGTCGCCCCGTCTAGAAGCCAGATAACGCCAGAGACCAGGTCTTCGGAGGAAACCTCATGGAAAACAAGGTTCAGGAAATGTCTGTCGCATCTGTTTCCGGTTGTGCGGAAAAGGGCGAGGGCGCTATTGTCCCGCACATGAAGATTCTTGTCATTGAAGACGACCTCGAGGCTGCGGCCTATATGACCAAGGCGTTCCGCGAAGCCGGGATCGTCGCCGACCATGCGAGTGACGGTGAGAGCGGCCTGTTTATGGGTTGCGAGAACGCTTACGACGTGATGGTGATCGACCGCATGTTGCCGCGCCGCGACGGACTTTCCGTCATCAGCGAGCTGCGCCGCCGCGGTATCGAGACGCCGGTTCTGATCCTTTCCGCGCTGGGGCAGGTGGATGACCGCGTCACCGGCCTGCGCGCCGGCGGCGACGATTATCTGCCGAAACCCTATGCCTTTTCCGAACTGCTCGCCCGTATCGAGGTGCTGGGCCGCCGCAAGGGCAAGCCCGAGCAGGACATGATCTACCGGGTCGGCGATCTCGAACTCGACCGGCTCTCCCACGATGTCCGCCGCAACGGCAAGGAAATCCTGCTGCAGCCGCGCGAATTCCGGCTGCTCGAATATCTGATGAAGAATGCCGGTCAGGTCGTGACCCGCACCATGCTTCTCGAAAATGTCTGGGACTATCATTTCGACCCGCAGACCAATGTCATCGATGTGCATGTGTCCCGCCTGCGTTCCAAGATCGAGAAGGACTTCGAAAAGCCGCTGCTGAAGACCATTCGCGGCGCCGGTTACATGATGAAGGACGAGGGCTGATTGGCGAAAATGGCCCGCCTCAGAATAGTGTTCCGGTCGACAGCGGTGCGCCTTTCGGCGCTCTATATTCTGCTGTTTGCGCTCTGCGCCGCCTTCCTGGTCTTCTATGTCACCGCCCTTTCCGAAAGGCTGCTGAACCAGCAGACGCGCGATGCCGTGCTTCAGGAAGTCTCGGATGTGCAGCGCATTTATAATCGCGGCGGCATCAACCCGCTGCTGCGGATGATGGAACGCCGCGCCCGCCAGCCGGGGGCGAGCCTTTACGTCATCGCCGGGCCGAATGGCGAAATCCTTGCCGGCAACGTCGCTTCGGTACAGCCGGGCGTTTTCGACAAGGAAGGCTGGACCGGTTTTCCTTTCCGTTACGAGCGTTACTCCGAAAGCGGCGACAGCGTGCAGCATCTGGCCACCGCCAATGTCTTCATGCTGGATAATGGCCTGCGCATCCTGATCGGGCGCGACCTCGGCGAACCCACCAAGTTCCGGGCACTGGTGCGCAACGCGCTGATGGTGGCGCTCGCCATCATGGGCGGCGGCGCGCTGCTCATCTGGTTCGGCATCGGCCGCAACGCGCTGAAACGCATCGACCGCATGTCGGCGGCGACCAAGAAGATCATGGCGGGCGACCTTTCTCAGCGCTTGCCGCAGGGCCGCTCCGACGATGAATTCGACCGCCTGTCCGGCTCGCTCAACGCCATGCTCGGCCGCATCGAAAAGCTGAATGAAGGCCTGCGGCAGGTCTCCGACAATATCGCCCATGATCTGAAGACGCCGCTGACGCGGCTGCGCAACAAGGCGGCCGCAGCGCTTGACGACAATGACGAGACGAAACGGCGCGCAGCGCTTGAAGGCATCATCGCCGAATCCGACCAGCTTATCCGCACCTTCAACGCGCTTCTGATGATTTCCCGCGTCGAGGCAGGTTCGATCGCCGCCGAAATGACCGATGTGGACGTCTCGGCGATTGCCGCCGACAGCGCCGAACTCTACGAGCCGGTGGCCGAGGATGCCGGGCTTGTGCTGGAGGCCGAAATAGAGGCTGACCTGTCGGTAAAGGGCAACCGCGAGCTGATCGGTCAGGCGCTCTCCAACCTCATCGACAACGCCATGAAATATGCCTGCGAGGGCGAAGGCGACAAAAAGCTCGTTGTGCGTCTGGCAAGGGAGCCGGAGGCCATCGTGCTCTCCGTCGCCGATCACGGCCCCGGCATTCCCGCCGACAAACGCGGCGAGGTGCTGAAACGCTTCGTCAGGCTGGATGAAAGCCGCTCGAAACCCGGAACCGGGCTCGGCCTGTCGCTGGTGGAGGCCGTGATGGAGCTGCATGGCGGATCGCTGATGCTGTCGGACACGGATGCCACGAATGCCGCCTGCCCGGGGCTGACCGTTTCGATGGTGTTTCCCGTCTCGAAGGCGTAAACACCACTTCCTCGCGCTGTCAGCGATATCCATGCCGACGAGGTCCGGCGGATCACCGGGATTTGTGCGCAAAGTCTTCGCCATCCGGAAAATGACTGTTTTTCAAGATTGTATTGCAAGATGATCTGAAGAATAGTCCGATTGATTGACGGCAATGGCTCTGTTCGGAAATCGCGTGCGATGGACGAAAGGATGTGTGACGGGTGGCAGCTACGGTTCCCTTGACCGACGACGGGCACGGCCCGATCATTCTGTTCGATGCGGAATGTGTGCTGTGCTCCGTGAATGCGCAATTCGTGCTGCGGCATGACAGGGCCGGACATTTCCGCCTGGCATCCATGCAAGGCGATATCGGCGCGGAAATTTACCGACGCTGCGGCATGGACCCGAAAGATCCGGTCAGCATGCTGGTCGTGGAGGGCGGCAGGGTGCGGCAGGACAGCGATGCCGTGCTGAGCATATATGAAGCGCTGGGCCTACCCTGGCGGCTGGTCACCATATTGCGCATCGTTCCCGCATTCCTGCGCGATCCCGTCTATCGCTTTGTCGCCCGCAATCGCTACCGCTGGTTCGGAAAACGCGAAGAATGCTGGGTGGCGCCGCCGGAGTACCGGGACAGGATACTCTAAGCATCGCGGCCCCGGTGAAACGCCTTGCGGCGCTTCACCGGGTGAGGAGGCGTGAGGGCAGGGACGCCTTTCCTCATTGGGGACGTGCCGGAGCGCGCATCCGTGGCCGCGCGGTTCTCCTGCTCGCGGTTCAGAACGTGTAAGCCACGCCCACCATCGCAAACGGCTGAATATCCTTCTTCGACAGGGGGCTGTCCTTGGCATCGCCCAGCAGGAAGCCGACGCCGCCCGCACCGGTGATCGACCAGTTCTCGGTGAGGAGGTAAGTGACGGAGGCGCTGGCGTCGATGCGCTTGAAGCCCGATTTCGCGTCGAAGCGGCGCAGGCCCGAGCGGGCGGACTGGGCCGGGGTGACGCCGAAATAGGATTTCATGTGCTTGTCGTCCGCCCAGGTGGCGGAGAGGTCGGCGCCCAGGATGAACTGATCGACCTTGTGCGAGACGCTGGCGCCGATGGTCGCGGTCAGGCCTTCGCTGCCGTCGATGGTCTTGTCCACCTTGGCGTAGATTTCGAAGGGGTCCACGCCATAGGCGATAACGCCGCCGACCACGCCGGCCGCCTTGATATCGCCCATTCCGCGCAGGTTTTTCCTGTCGTCCTTTTCCTTGCGCCCGGCGTCCCAGCCGCCCTTCACACCCAGCCTGAAGCCGTTGTGGTTCAGCAGGTTGACGGTGACGCCGCTGAAATCGATGCTCAGCGTATCTCCATACTCGATGGAAACCAGCGGCACGGCGCCTGCTTCCAGCTTGTCCGAACCCTCATATTTCGGGGCGTAGGCAGCACCGACACCGAGCGTGATCTTCCAGTCGCTGGAACTGCTGTAGCGGGCATTGTCGAAATTGCCCTGCGGATCGGCCACCCGGTCCGATTTGTCGATATCGGCGGCAAAAACGGGGGTGCAGACGGCCTGCGCCATGGGCAGCGTCGTCAGGCAAAGGGCCATCGCGCGCAGGTTCTTTTGCAATTTCACTGTAAAAATCTGTTTCATGATCATATCCGTAGCAACACCGAGCGTTGGAAAACCGGGGAGTCGGGTTTCGTTGAGGCTGACGCTACGCGGGCACAATTGCGGAGACATTACGGGGTACGGCGCTTTGGAAAACATCGCCATCGGCGGTTTTATGATCGCAAAGCGGCCTGCATTTGTTACAACGCCAGATGCATGCGCCGGGAGGATTCTAAGAGGTGTGGCGGCAGGGACGTTTCGGGTGCGGCGCATCCGGTCCTGAAAGCCGCATGTCGGGGAGCGGCGAGAGGATAGTCGGAAGAGGGAGAGACACAGTGACGAAACGGGAAACCGCCGAAAGGCGGCTGAGCGAGGTTCTGCCGGGCGTGATCCGCCCCTATACGCAGACGGAACTGAAATCCGTTCTTTCGACGCTGAAGGATATCGGCAAAAGCGAGCCGGCGGTGGCCGCGCTGCTTGCCGGGGAAAGCCCGCTGAAGGAATTTATCGCCGCGGCTTTCACGCTGTCCCCCTATCTGCGTGACATGGCGTCTGCGGATGAGGGGCTTTTGTCGCTGGCGATGTCGAAACCGCTCGAGCCGCTGCTGGCGGATCTCGTCCATGAGGCGCGCGATTGCTGGAAGCCGGGCGAAGAGGGCGGGGTGCCGAGCGAAAACGAGGTGATGTCGCGGCTGAGGGTAGCCAAGCGGCGGCTCTCTTTCATCGCGGCACTTGCCGATCTGGCGCGCATCTTCACCGCGCGCGATACGACACGCTGGCTGAGCGACATGGCGGATGCATCGCTTTCCGCCGCCATCGATCACCTGCTGCTCGCCGCCCATGAGAGCGGCAAGCTGAAACTGAAGAATGTCGCAGCTCCGAGCGACGGGTCGGGCCTGATCGTGCTCGGCATGGGCAAGCTCGGCGCGCGCGAACTGAACTATTCTTCCGATATCGACGCCGTGGTGTTCTTCGAACCCTCAGCCGGCATCATGGACGATCCCTATGATGCGACGGAGAATTTCGGCCGCATGATGCGCCGTCTGGTCCGCATCATGCAGGAGCGCACGGCCGATGGTTACGTCTTCCGCACCGATCTTAGGCTGCGCCCCGATCCCGGCTCGACACCGCTCGCCATTCCCGTGGAGGCGGCGCTGCTTTATTATGAGGGCAGGGGGCAGAACTGGGAGCGCGCCGCCTATATCAAGGCGCGGCCGGTGGCGGGCGATATCAAGGCGGGTGAGAATTTCCTGCGCGAACTGACGCCCTTCATCTTCCGCAAATATCTCGATTATGCGGCGATTGCCGATATTCATTCCATCAAGCGGCAGATCCACGCCCATAAGGGCCATGGCGCGATTGCGGTGAAGGGCCACAATGTCAAGCTTGGGCGCGGCGGCATCCGCGAGATCGAGTTCTTCGCGCAGACCCAGCAGTTGATCGCCGGCGGCCGCATGCCGGCGCTTCGGGTGCGCGCAACGCAGGAGGCGCTTGCGGCGCTGACCGACGCGAAATGGATCGACGCCGAAACGCGTGACAGCCTGACGGACGCCTATTGGTTCCTGCGTGAGGTGGAGCACCGCATCCAGATGGTGCGCGACGAGCAGACCCATGTGCTGCCCGACACCGAAGCCGAACTGAAGCGCATCGCCTTCATGCTCGGTTTTGAGGACACCAAGGCCTTTTCGGAAAAGCTGGAACAGGTGCTGCGGCTGGTGGAGCGCCGTTATTCGGCGCTGTTCGAGCAGGAGGTGAAGCTGTCAGGCGAGGCCGGCAATCTGGTCTTCACCGGCCAGAAGGACGATCCCGATACGTTAAAGACGCTCTCCTCCCTCGGCTTCGAGCGGCCGGAGGATATTTCCCGCGTCATCCGCACCTGGCACAATGGCCGTTACCGGGCGACGCAATCGGTGGAGGCGCGCGAACGGCTGACGGAGCTGACGCCTGACCTGCTCAGGGCCTTCGGTGAAAGCAAGCGGGCCGATGAGGCGCTGCTGCGTTTCGACAATTTCCTCTCCGGCCTGCCGGCCGGCATCCAGCTCTTTTCGCTGCTTGGCAACAACCCGGCGCTGCTTGATTTGCTGGTGACGATCATGTCGTCCGCACCGCGCCTTGCCGAAATCATCGCCGCCCGTCCGCATGTCTTCGACGGCATGCTGGACCCGGCATTGATGAGCGACGTGCCGACGCGCGATTATCTCGCCCACCGCATGGGAAGCTTTCTCTCCAATGCCCGGCATTATGAGGATATTCTCGACCGGCTTCGCATTTTCGCTGCCGAACAGCGCTTCCTCATCGGCGTTCGGCTGCTGACCGGCGCAATCCGCGGCGAGGTCGCTGCCCGAGCCTTCACCCATCTTGCCGATCTGGTGATCGAGGCGGCGCTGAATGCGGTTCTTTCGGAAATGGAAGCGGCGCATGGGCTCTATCCCGGCGGGCGCGTGGCTGTCATGGGCATGGGCAAGCTTGGCTCCTTCGAGCTGACGGCCGGTTCGGATGTCGATCTTATCCTGCTTTACGATTATGACGATGCCGCGCATGAATCGACCGGCGCAAAGCCGCTCGATGTCGTGCGTTACTTCACCCGCGTCACGCAAAGGCTGATTGCGGCGCTTTCCGCACCGACGGCAGAGGGCGTGCTTTACGAGGTGGACATGCGGCTTCGCCCCTCCGGCAACAAGGGCCCGGTGGCGACGCGCATTTCCGCCTTCGAGAAATACCAGCGCGAGGAAGCCTGGACCTGGGAGCACATGGCGCTCTCCCGCGCCCGCCTGATCTGCGGCGATGCTTCGCTGATGGAAGATGCGCGGCGCATCATCGCCTCCATCCTTTCCCAGAAACGTGACGTGGCCAAGGTCTCCACCGATGTGCTGGAGATGCGCAGCCTGATCGAGCAGGAGAAGCCACCGGAAAACAACTGGGACTTCAAGCTCATCAATGGCGGGCTGATCGACCTTGAATTCATCGCCCAATATCTGGCGCTGGTGGGGCCGGTGAAGGGGCTTGCCGCGCATGAACCGGGGCGCAACACGGCCGAGGCGCTGCAGGCGCTCGCGGCCCCGGTGATGGAGCCGCAGGCCTTTGATGACTACATGGCGGCGATGGCGCTCTACACCGAAATATCGCAGATCGTGCGGCTGTGCATCGATGGCGCCTTCAACCCGAAGGAGGCGCCGGCGGGCCTCACCGATCTCGTTTGCCGGGCGGGGGATTGCCCTGATATTCCCACACTGGAGGGGGAGGTGAAGCGGCTGGCGAAGGCGGTGCGGAAGGCGTTTGTGGCGACGGTGAAGAATGGTGGGTGAGGCTTCACCCCCCTCTGCCCTACCGGGCATCTCCCCCTCAAGGGGGGAGATCGATATGCGGCAACGGTGCGATCATCTCAAATGTTGCGAATTTGGCGGGGAGCATCCGTCTAGCTGATCTCCCCCCTTGAGGGGGAGATGCCCGGCAGGGCAGAGGGGGGTATCGCGCACTCGACCTTTCCATATTGCAGGACAGTCAGCGCATCCGACGCCACCTCAATGCACCGTCCCGCAGCACCCCGCCGCATGCGGAATGATGATCGTCACCACCGTGCCACGGCCCTCACACGAGCGGATTTTCATCGTGCCGCCATGCAGCTTCACGAGCGAGCGGGAAATCGCAAGCCCGAGGCCGGAGCCGCCCTGGCTCTTGGCATATTGGCTCTGCACCTGTTCGAAAGGCTGGCCGATCTTGTTGAGCGCCTGGGCGGGAATGCCGATGCCGGTGTCTGCGATGGTGAGGATCATCGCGGCCTGATGCACATGGGTGCGCAACGCGATGCGGCCGCCGTCGCCGGTGAATTTCACGGCGTTGGAGAGCAGGTTGAGCATGATCTGCTTCATGGCGCGGCGGTCGCCCTGCATGGTCAGCCCAGCGCAGACCTTCTGCTGCACGGTGATGTTCTTCTGCTCGGCCTGAATGGCGGTCAGCCGCAGCGTTTCCTCGATCAGCGGCGCGAGATCGATGGTCTCGCGGTTGATGCGCATATGGCCCGCCTCGATCTTTGACATGTCGAGAATATCGTTGATGACGTTGAGCAGGTGTTTGCCGCTATCGTGAATATCGCGGGCATATTCGGAATATTTCGGCGAGCCGACCGGTCCGAACATCTCGTTCTGCAGGATGTCGGAAAAGCCGAGGATGGCGTTGAGCGGCGTGCGCAGCTCATGGCTCATATTGGCGAGGAATTCGGATTTCGCCCGGTTGGCGGCCTGGGCGCGCTCTTTTTCGGCGAGGTAATTGGCGTTGGCGTCGGAAAGCTCGGTCTTCTGCCGCTCCAGCTTGTGCTGCGAGGCGGAGAGATCGCCGATGGTGGCCATCAGCCGGCGTTCGGAATCGCGCAGGCGCTCCTGATGGCGCTTCAGAAGGGTGATATCGGTGCCGACCGCGACGAGGCCGCCATCGCGGGTGCGGCGTTCGTTGATCTGCAGCCAGCGGTCATCGGCCAGCTGCACTTCGGTGGTGCGCGACAGGCCGGACTGGTCCGGATCGGCAACGCGACGTTCAACGACGGGGCGGGCGGCTGCGGCATAGACGGTGCTTTTTTCCGTGCCTGCCACCAGCACGCTGTCCGGCAGGCCATAGGCCTTCTGGTAATGGGTGTTGCACATCACCAGACGGTCGTTCTTGTCCCACAGCACGAAGGCTTCCGAGGTGGATTCGATGGCGTCGGCAAGGCGCTGGTCGGCTTCGGCGTAGCGTTGTGCAAGGCGGTGCTGTTCGGTCACATCCATGGCGATGCCGATGACGCGCGGGCCGTTATTGGTGCGGATGACCTGGGCGCGGGCGCGCAGCCAGACATAATGGCCCTTGGCATGGCGCATGCGGAAGATCTGATCGATCTGGCGCAGGTTGCCGCAGCCGACGGCGCGGGCAAGCTCATAGAGATTGCCGTCTTCGGAATGCATCATGCGGGCGGCATCGGAGAAGGACAGCGGTGCGGCCTTCGGCGGCAGCCCGAGAATTTCGTAAAGCGAACCGGACCAGAACATGCGCCGGCTGGAAAGATCGAAATCCCACAATCCGCAGCGGCCGCGAGACAGCGCGGTCTCGACCCGCAGGTTGGATTCGGCGAAGATATCGTCGGCGTCGCGGGCGCGCTTCACCTGCATGTAATAGGCATAGAGCACGACCAGCAGGATCGAGGAGATGCCGGCAAACAGCGTCACGTTCATGGCGATTTCGCTGCGCCAGAAAGAACGGATCGGCTGCAGCGAGCGGGCCGCGATCACCATCGCGCCATCGTCGCCGAAGGGGATCATCGTCGCATAATGCTGCTGGCCGTCAATATTGGTCTCGATGGTGCCGGGTGCGCCGGGGAAACGCTGCACGATGGCGATTTCCGGAAGCAAAGCCGGCAGCGACGTGCCGATATAAAGCATCGCTTCCTTGCCGGCGCCGGCGAAAATGCGGCCATTGCTGCCCGAAAGAAGCACCATGGTGCCGTCGGCAAGGCTGCCCGACGGCAGCGCCGCGACGAGGTTCGCTTCGGCGCGGGCACGATCCTGCGCGGTGAAGACGGTATCGTTGTTGAGAAGGGCTGCTTTGGCCGTCAGCGCCGTCAGCGCCGTGGAATGGCGGGCGGCCTCTTCCATGCGGCTATATTCGGCGACGATGCCCAGCATGCGCGAGGCCGCGACGACAACGAGAAAGGCGAGGATGAGAATGGGAATGAGACGTTTCAGCAGGGTCTCGACCTGCGGCATCGGGCGGTCGGAGCCATTCATCAAACCCATCAGGTCGCTGGAAAGCCTTTCGCCCCAGGCCGCAAGATCAGAAAATTTGGCATACGGCCGCTCATCGCCCGCAGTCGCCCGCCGCACGTTCGTCATTGTCCCGCCTTCAAGATGTCCCCAGTGATTCGAAGCGCCGCCGCTCGAATATGACTAGTGAATCAAATGCGATTCGCCGTGTCCAGAGGCAAAAGTTAAAAGAATTTTAACCCCTTGAACCGACTCCGTATTTTTTCGGGACGGTCTGTTTCCGCTTTGGCGGAGGCGGGAATTATGAACGAAATCAGTGAGCCGGCAATCCGATCCGGTTGTTGCGGAACGTGGGAGAAACAGGCTTCATGCTCCGTCGAAGGCGTCGAGAGCCGGGCCAAGCGCGCTGATCACGCCATTACCCGCAGCGGGAAGACCGGTCAGCACCGCACTGATGATATCGTCGCGGCTTGCGCCCCGCACCTTGGCTTCCATCACGTGAAAGGCGAGACCGCTTTCCAGACGCAGGGCGGCAAGAATGCCGATATAGATCAGGCTCTGCGTTTTCACATCGAGCGTGGACGCCGCCCCTAGACCCTGCACGGCCTGAAACCATGCCGCCTTGTGGGCCGGAGCATCGGTCATGAAGCGTTGAAACGAAGCGCTGGTCCTGGACATGTCCGTCATCTGAAATTCCTTTCCGGTCTTCAGCCGTTCCCGGCCTCTCGCGCACCATCATGCCGCGCAAAGCAATACGCCGCCTTGATGGCGATCAAGACGGCGTATCGGCATTGTCCGGAGTTTTGGCGGGGCGGTCAGCCCTTCAGGATGCGCCCGACGATATCGCTTACATCCGTCGACAGCCCCTTGGCGTCGGCGATGGTCGAAAGCGCCGCCTTGGCGTGTTCGGCACGGCTTGCCTCCAGCGACCGCCAGGAGCGCATGGAAGTGAGAATGCGGGCGGCAAGCTGCGGATTGCGCTTGTCGATGGCGATGATCTGCTCGGCCAGGAACCGGTAGGCGGCGCCATCGGCACGGTGGAAGCCGGTGGGGTTGGCGAAGGCAAGCGTGCCGACGAGCGAGCGTACCCGGTTCGGGTTGGTGGCGATGAAATGTTTGGATTTCATGAGCGCCTTGATCCGGTCGAGCGCACCGTCGCCCGGAATGGCGGCCTGCAGCGAGAACCACTTGTCGAGTACCAGCGCATTGTCGGCAAAGCGTGTTTCGAAGGCGGCAAGCGCTTCCTTTGTTTCCGTGCTTTCCGGGAAACGCTGGGTCAGGACGCTGAGCGCATGCGCAAGATCGGTCATGTTGGTGGCGTCGGCAAAAGCCTTTGCCGCGCGGGCCGGCGTTTCCTCGGCAAAGGCGAGGAAGGTCAGCGCACCGTTGCGCAGCGAACGGCGTCCCGCACTTGCCGCATCCGGGCTATAGGCCTCGCCGTCAGCCGTGCTGTCGGCAAGCCGCCGCAGCGTTTCGAGCCCGGCCGTCGCAATGGCCTTGATGGTGGCGTTGCGCGCCTTGTGGATGGCGTCCGGATCGTTGTCGCCGCCCATTTCGCGGGCGATATCCGTCTCGCTCGGCAAGGCCAGCGCCTGCGCCCGGAAGGCGGGCTCAAGGGCGTCGTTGCCGATGATTTCGATAAGCGTTGCGGTCAGTTCCGCATCCGTTTGAACGTCCTTGCCATTCTGCACGGCCCTGGTGGCGGCAATCAGCGCCGGCAGGGCAAGATCGGTCAGCGCCTGGAAGCGCGCGAACATATCCGTCTCATGCCGGGCGATCTGCACCAGATCGGCCGCATTCTGCTCGAAATCCAGATTGATCGGCGCTGAGAAGCTGCGATTGATCGACAGCACCGGCCGCGAGGAAATGCCGGAGAAGGAGAAAGTCTGGTTGCGTTCGGTCAGGTGTAGCACGCCATCGCGATAGTCGCCGCCTTCGACAGCCTGAGGCTCGGCGATCTGGCCGTTATCGAGGATCAGCGCCAGCGACAGGGGAATGTGACGCGGCTGTTTCACCGGCTGGCCGGGCGTCGGCGCGGTCGTCTGTTCCAGAGTGAGTTTGAATGTGGACTTGCCCGCATCATAAGCCGAGGAGACGGAGACGAGCGGCGTGCCCGCTTCGGTGTACCACAGCGAAAATTGCGAAAGGTCACGGCCGCTGGCGTCCGCGAAGCTCTTGACGAAATCCTCGACGGTTGCGGCTTCGCCGTCATGGCGCTCGAAATAGAGGTCCATGCCCTTTTTGAAGTCGTCCGCGCCGAGGATCGTGGCGATCATGCGGGTGACTTCGGCGCCCTTTTCATAAACGGTCGTTGTGTAGAAATTGTTGATTTCGCGATAGGTATCGGGGCGCGGCGGATGCGCCAGCGGGCCGGAATCCTCGGGAAACTGCTCCGATTTCAGGTGACGCACATCGGCGATGCGCTTGACCGGGCGTGAGCGCATGTCGGCGGAAAATTCCTGATCGCGATAGACCGTCAGGCCTTCCTTCAGGCAGAGCTGGAACCAGTCGCGGCAGGTGATGCGGTTGCCGGTCCAGTTGTGGAAATATTCATGCGCGATGATGCGCTCGATATTGGCGTAGTCAGCGTCGGAGGCGGTTTCCGGGTCGGCCAGCACGAATTTGTCGTTGAAGACGTTGAGACCCTTGTTCTCCATCGCGCCCATGTTGAAGTCCGACACGGCGACGATCATGAAAATATCGAGGTCGTATTCGCGGCCGAAGCGCTCTTCGTCCCACTTCATCGAACGCTTCAGCGCGTCCATGGCATAGGCCGCACGCGGCTCCTTGCCGTGCTCGACGTAGATTTTCAGCGCCACATCGCGGCCGGACATGGTGGTGAATGTGTCTTCCACCACGCCGAGATCGCCGGCGACAAGCGCGAAGAGGTAGCTTGGTTTCGGATGCGGATCGAACCATGCCGCAAAGTGACGGCCTTCATCGTAATTGCCGCCGCCGAGGAAATTGCCGTTCGAGAGCAGCAGGGGATTGCCGTCCTTCGCCGCGATGATCGTCACCGTATAGGGCGCCAGAACATCCGGGCGGTCGGGGAAATAGGTGATGCGGCGGAAACCTTCCGCCTCGCATTGGGTGCAATAGACGCCATTGGTGCGGTAGAGCCCCATCAGCTGCGTATTGACCTGCGGATTGATGTAATTGGTGACGCAGATTTCGAAGGGCGCCTCCGCCGGCAGGTCGCGGATGGTCAGGCTCTCCGGCGTCGCCTCATATTGACCGGCGGGAAGTTCCACCTGGTCGAGCAGCAGGCTGGAAAGCTTCAGCTCGTCGCCATCCAGAACCAGCGGCGCCTGCCGCTCAGCGCCTTCGCGCCGGTGAAAGATCAGACGGGCTTCGACCTTGGTATTCTTGGGGTCGAGTTCGAAGGTGAGATCCACCCGCTCCAGAACGAAATCGGTGGGGCGGTAATCTGCCAGGTGAACGATCTGGCCCGTGTCTGTTCGCATGACTGTCCCTGAATAACTTTGCGTGGTCTTCCCGGCATCATGTCGTCATAAGGCCCGGATGTAAAATGGGTAGAATATTCGTCACGTTCATGTGCGCGTCGGAGGACGTTCTGTCCCGCCATGGAAGGCTTTGCCGGCCATGCAGACAATCCTCCCGCCGCCGGACCTGTGGACCATGGCAGCAAATGTTGAACGATTGCTGAAATTATATTTTATTTTCTTCAAATTTTAGCGCGCGTCGCTTTTGGTTTGCATCATTTCCGCAGCCGCGAAAACAATCCCTCCCCAAATCAACGGAATTCACGGGTAAATCACATTTTTTGTTGTAAAGCGCCGGGGGAATGCTCTAGCCTTGCACAAATCCAATTCCCCTGCGTCGTCTTCCCCGCATGAAAAATCTCCCGATGGCGTGTTTGCGCAGCCGATATGAGTAGTTGCCAATGAACGCCGAACCGATGAATCCCTTTCGCGGGATTAGCCTGAAGCTGATTTCGGTCGGCTTTTTTCTTGTCATGCAGACCTGTATCAAGGCCGCAGGCGATGTGCCTGCCGGCCAGATCACCTTTTTTCGCTCCGCTTTCGCCATTCTCCCGATTGTCGTCTATCTGGCGTGGCTGCATGCGCTGACCAGCGCGCTGCACACCAATAATCTTTTCGGCCATTTCAAGCGCGGTTTTCTGGGCATCCTGTCCATGGCCTGCGGCTTTTACGGGCTGACCATGCTGCCGCTGCCGGAATTCATCGCCATCGGTTATGCCTCGCCGCTTCTCGCGGTCGTTTTTGCCGCCGTCATCCTGCATGAAAAGGTGCGCATCTATCGCTGGAGCGCGGTCTTCGTCGGCATGACGGGCGTGCTGGTGATTCTCTGGCCGAAGATGACGCTACTGAGGGAAGGTGGTTTTGCCGCGGGCGAGGGGCTGGGGGCCATAGCCGTATTGTGCGGTGCGGCGCTCGGCGGTCTGGCGATGATCCAGGTGCGGCAACTGGTGGAAACGGAAAAGACGCCGACCATCGTGCTCTATTTTTCGCTCACCGCCACCCTGCTGTCGCTTGTCAGCGTGCCCTTCGGCTGGAGCGCGTTGAGCATGACGCAGGCCATGCTGCTGATCACCAGCGGCATCTGCGGCGGGGTTGCGCAAATCTTCCTGACGGAGAGTTATCGGCACGCCGAAGTCTCGGTCATCGCGCCCTTCGAATACAGCTCCATCATCTTCGGCATCGCGGTCTCCTACATTCTGTTCGGAGATATTCCCACGGTGACGATGCTGATCGGCACGGCGATCGTTATCCTCGCCGGCATCTTCATCATCTTCCGCGAGCATCAGCTGGGCCTGGCAAGACGGGCGGCCCGCAAGGCCTCGACGCCGCAGGGGTGAGGGAACCCAAATCCGCGCGTCTTGCCTGTTTCCAGGACAAGCGCGCGGCATTCTCAACCACCGAATTTCACGAAAAATGCTTCTCCTCCGTCATCCCGACCTTGAGCCGGGATCCAGCCGACGCGGCTCTCACGCGGCGAGAAGAGTCTTTTCAGCCCAAGGACTTGGGCTGGCTGGATTCCGGCTCAAGGCCGGAATGACGGATTGGATGACGCATGGTGGAAGACAAGATTGAGAGTGCCGTTTTTCGTCTCAACCGGCGTTAACGGAAGAAGGGGCGGCTGGGCGCGCACTACAACCTTGTGACTCGGTTCAAGACTTCGTCGCAGCCTTTCGTAAAAAAACCACAAAAGCAAAAGGCGCCTTCCCGAAGAAAGACGCCAGCGCGCAATCATATCTGTGGACCAGCGCTAGACTGGCCTGAGTGCTTCTCAGCGCTCGCGGAAATCCGCGAAGACTGCCGAGGGACGCGTCACGCGGACCTGCTGCATGGCAGCGCGTGCGGTCATCTGTTCGTTTGCGGCAGCGCCGAAACGATGGTAGCCCTGACTGGAGCGAGGGCCGAGGCCCGCCAGGCGGAGCGTTTCAAAGCCGGAATGTACCGGACGGAAGCGAGTGGTCATTGCCTTGGTTCCTTAAACCTATTCCTCCCAAGACATGAGGCCTATATCGCAGCGCAGCATGGATTCGGCAAGCTGAGCAAATGCGCCGCTGTTATGCGCATTGTGCATGGCTTTTTTCATAATTCATTTACATTGAGCAAGAATAAGGCAATCAGCCTTCGGCAATCTTTGCCTGAAAAGCCAATAAATCCTGCCATGCCAATGACTTGCTGGCCGGCGCATTCAAAAGTTCCTGCGGATGCAGGCTGGCCAAAGCGGGCAAAATCAGGTGTCCGGCTGCGACATCACGCCACTGTCCGCGCAGCGTATGGATCGTGCCGGCGCCGCCAAAGAAGAAACGTGCGGTAAAGTTGCCGAGAAGCAACAGGTGTTTCGGCTCCGCAAGGGCGATCTGACGCTCGATGAAGGGGCGGCAGATATCCATTTCGGCCTGAGTCGGCGGGCGGTTGCCTGGCGGCCGCCAGGGCACGACATTGCCGAGCATGATGGTACTGCGCTCAAGCCCGATGGCTGCCAGCATGCGGTCGAGCAACAGCCCGGTCTTGCCGGCGAAGGGCAGGCCTTCGCGGTCGTCATCGGCATCCGGCATCGGGCCGATGACCATGATGGCGGAGGCGGGGTCGCCTTCGGTAAAAATCGTATTGCGCGCGCTGTTCTTGAGGTTGCAGCCGCTGAAACCGTCGAGCGCGGTTTTCAGCTCGGCAAGCGACCGCGCGCTTTCGGCCGCGAAACGCGCCGCCGCCACGGCCTGCTCGTCCGGCATGGCGACATTCTGCTGAATGGCGGGGGCCGCCGGTGCGCCGCGCGCCGGGGCGCTGCGCGTCGCCGCCTGCCGCTGAGGCGCATCGGCACGGCGGTCCGCCGGCCTTTCCATCTGGCGTGAAGCTGCTGCGGCCTCCTGCGCAGGCGCGGATCGGGCCGGGCGGGCGGCGGCAAATTCGGCGAAACGATCGACCGGCTGGTCCTCCAGCAACCAGTCCACGCCCGCATCCGCATGGAAATGCAGGAGGGCGGCGAGTTCGGCCGGGGAGAGGTCATGAGCGGCGATCATGGGCGGAAATTACCCCATGTTCCCCGCCCGGGGAACCCGCAAATCACACTGTCCAGCGCTGAATGTCGCCGCTTTCGCCGATCATGGCCAGACCATGGGCAATCGAGAGCAACTCGCCGCCGCTTTCGATGCGGTCCGCGTCGAAACGGCGGGTGAAAAGCTCCCGAACCGCCGGCACGAAGGAGGTGCCGCCGGTCAGGAACACCTTGTCGATGGCATCGGGCGCGACTTTCGTCTTTTCCAGAACCTCGTCGAGCGCTTCTTCTATCTTGGCGAGGTCTTCGGCGATCCAGTTGTTGAAATCGCTGCGCTTCACCATCTTGCGGCCGGCCTTGCCCAACGGCGCGAAGTTGAATTCCGCTTCTTCCGCCGAAGAGAGCGCCATCTTGGTGGCGGAAATCGCCTGATAGAGCGGATAACCCTCGTCATGTTCGACCAGATCGATGAAGAGTTCGAGCTTTTCCGGCTCCAGCGCCGAGCGCACCAGCGATTTGAGGTCGGTGAATTCCTTCGAGGTCTTGAAGATCGACAGCTGGTTCCAGCGGCCGAAATTCACGTAATAGCCGGAGGGCACGTCCAGCACCTTGTCGAAGCTCTTGAACTTGCTGCCCTTGCCGATTTCCGGCGAGACCAGATTGTCGATCATGCGGAAGTCGAAATGATCGCCAGCCACGCCGACGCCGGAATGGCCGATGGGGGTGGCGGAAAGCTTGCCGGCATGGGTTTCGAAGCGGATCAGCGAATAGTCCGTCGTGCCGCCGCCGAAATCCGCCACCAGCACATTGGCGTCCTTCTTCAGGCTCTGGGCGAAATAATAGGCGGCCGCCACCGGCTCGTAGACATAGTGGATTTCCGGGAAACCGGCGCGGGTGAGCGCCTCGTTGTAACGGGCGAGCGCCAGCGTTTCATCCGGATTGCTGCCGGCGAAACGCACCGGCCGGCCGGCGATGACGGTGGAGACGTCCCCCGGCCATTCCTCGCCCGCATAGGTCTTCAGCTTGCGCAGGAACACGTCCATCAGATCCTCGAAGCTCTGGCGCTTGGCGAAGATCAGCGTGCCCTGAAACAGCGGCGAGGCCGCGAATGTCTTGATCGATTGCAGGAAACGGCAGTCGCCGGCATTGTCGATGAATTGCCGGATGGCGGCATGGCCGGCTTCCACATGCAGGGCGGCCGCACCAAGGCCGGCATCCTTCATGAAGGAGAGCGCCGTGCGCATGCTGTCATCCGTGCCCGCGCTGCTGGTGAAGCGCATGGAACGGCTGGCGCCGCCCGTGTCGGAAAGAGCCATGACCGTGTTGGTCGTGCCGAAATCGAGGCCGAGAGCCCGCTTTTGCGTCATCGCCATATCCTTGTTGCCGATAGAAACACCCGCCCGGCCTGAAAGGCGGCCCGGCGTGAAAATAAGGGATGCCTTTGGCACCCCGATGTCAGAGGAGGGCGGTTGATTGCACAGGCCCGATGGAATGGCAAGCTTTTCCCCCGCCGTTTTTCGCAGATTGACGGCAGCGTCTGCCGGGGAGGGAAGATGGTAAACGATCCGCCTCCGCACTCGTGAAAGAACGCGGCAGTTTTTTGACAATGTTCTTAGGGGTTTGCGGCTATGCTGGTAACGAAGCCGCTGCCGTGGAACGGCGCAATGGCAGCAGGCGCGCACGCATTGTTTTTTGTACTGGCGGAGCCCGACGATAAGGGTTTAACTCAACGCTCCCTTCGGTTTTGCCTGTCGCTTTGTCATCTGGAAAACTCTATGTCCCGCAAGACGACCAGTTCCAACTTCGACAATGTATCGCCGGATCATCCCGGCCTCGTTCGGGGCGATGCCGGCGTTTTCAACCGTCAGCTCATGAACCTTCTTGAGGCATCGCAGCAGGGTTATGCGCTGTTCGATGGCGAGGACAGGCTGTGTTTTGCGAATGCGGCCTTCCGCAAGGCGCTGGATGTCGCGCCGGATGAATTTCCAAGCTGGGTCGAGTTGATGCGCAGCGGCTACGGCAACTCCACCGGCACCGCAATCGAGACTTCCGACTTCGAAGTCTGGTTGCGCTCCGCCAGGACGAGGCGCGGCAAGCTGCCTTTCCGCACCATCGAGACCAGCCTTAATGACGGGCGCTGGGTATTGACGACGGAAACGACTTTGCCGGGCGGCTGGATGCTGTGCGTCATCACCGATATTTCCGAACTCGGCATAGAGCTTCGCGACCTCAGGCAGGAGCGCGACAGGGCGCTCAAATCCGCCCTCTGCGACGAGTTGACGGGGCTCGGCAATCGCCGTTACCTGATGGACAATCTGGGTCACAGCCTCGGTCCCCACAAGGCGCAGGCGCTGGCTCTGGTGCTGCTCGATATCGATCATTTCAAGAGTATCAACGATCGCTTCGGCCATGCATCGGGCGACAGGGTGCTGAAACATTTCGCCGAAAAACTATGCGCCGCCGCCGGTCGCGACGATCTCATCGGGCGTATCGGCGGCGAGGAGTTTCTGCTGGGGCTGAGCGGCGCGCGAATGCACAACGCCGAAAGCGTCGTCGAAGCCCTGTTTGCGTCGCTGCGGGAAGCCTCGCCGCTCGAACAGGTCCCGGATTTCCGTTACACCTGTTCGGCGGGCATTGCCTTCGTGCGCCCCGGCGATTGCGCCGCGGAAGCGCTGCGTCGGGCGGATAAGGCGCTTTATCGGGCCAAGAATACGGGGCGGAACCGCTTCGTCATCCACGATGCGCCCGTTTGATAACGCGCCGTCGCGGCCTTAATTCGACTTCGCCGCGCCGCCATCCACCCGCAGCATCGTGCCGGTGATGTAGCTTGCCGGCACCGAGCAGAGGAAAGCGCCGGCGGCGGCGAATTCCTCCACCGTGCCAAGGCGGCCGGCCGGAATGCTCTTGACGGAAGCCTCGCGAATTTCCTCGACGCTTTTGCCCAGACGCTTGGCGTTGGCGCCATCGAGTTCATCGATGCGGTCGGTATGGATACGGCCGGGCAGCAGCAGGTTGGAGGTGATGCCGAAACCGGCCACTTCGGAGGATAGCGTCTTGCTCCAGCCGACCAGTGCGCCGCGCAGCGTATTGGACAGCGCCAGATTGGCGATCGGCTCAAACACGCCGGAGGAGGCGACAGTCAGGATGCGGCCGAAACCCTGTTCCTTCATCTGCGGCAAAAGCGCATTGGTAAGCGTGATGACGCGCATCACCATCGACTGGAAGAAGGTATCCAGCTTGTCGGCCGTTATCTCCTGCGCAAGGCCCGGCGTCGGGCCGCCGGTGTTGTTGACGAGAATATCGATACCGCCGAGCTTTTCCTTGACGGCCTGAACCATGGCCTCGACGAAATTGTCCTCGGCCAGATCGCCCCAGACCCAGTCGGCCTTGCCCTTGCCGAGCGCATTGATCGCCTTGCAATTCGCCTCCAGCTTTTCGCCGCTTCTGCCGACAAGAAGGACATGTGCGCCTTCTTTCGCCAGCGCGGTGGCAATGCCCAGCCCAAGGCCGCGAGAGGAGGCGAGAACGAGGGCGCGTTTGCCGGAAATGCCGAGATCCATGGGTTTTGTCCTGTCTTGTGAGTGCTCAATGTGCTGTTTATAGAGTATTTCCAGGAAAAGTGGACCCCGGTTTTCCGCCTGGAAATGCTAAAAAACAAAGAGTTAGAGCCCTTTCGCGATTCAAGGAAAAGCGAAAACGCTTCGAGGAAGGTCGCGTCCGGTTTTGAAGGTAAAATACACGTCATGACAGAACAATCCCTGCTCAAATTCTCCATCGCCGTCACGGTTATGCTGGCGCTCTTCGGCATCGGCGCAGGCCTGTTCTCCGGCTCCTTCGCCGTGGTTTTCGATGGTGTCTATGCGCTGACGGATGCTTTCATGACGGTGCTGGCGCTGCTTGTCGCGCGGCTGATCGCCGCTTCCGCCGCGCCCAAGCCCGGCGGCCGGCTGGTGGAGCGTTTCACCATGGGCTTCTGGCATCTGGAGCCGATGGTGCTCGGGCTTAACGGCACGCTCCTGATGGGGGCGGCGATCTACGCCCTCATCAATGCCGTCGACAGCCTGATGGATGGCGGCAGATCGATCGAGTTCGATTACGCCATCGTCGTCACCTTCGTCAGCTTCGCCGTCTCGCTCGCCATGGCATGGTTCGTCAAACGGCAGAACCGCCGGCTGAAATCCGCCTTCGTGGCGCTGGACGCCAAAAGCTGGCTGATGAGCGCGCTTCTGAGCATGGCGCTCTTCGTCGCCTTCGCCGTGGGTTACGGGCTCACGGGAACGTCGCAGGCATGGCTCGCACCCTATATCGACCCGGCCGTGCTGGCGCTGGTCTGCCTCGTCATCATCCCCATGCCGCTCGGCAATGTGAAACAGGCGCTCGCGGACATTCTTCTGGTGACCCCGCTGGAATTCAGGCAGCATGTGGACCGGGTGGCGGCCGAGACGGTGGAGAAATTCGGCTTCTCCTCGCACTATTCCTATGTCGCCCGC
>NZ_ASXX01000004.1:0-14360 GCF_001526505.1 Agrobacterium sp. D14 | reverse complement strand
TCGGCCGCGGCCGTCAGATCGAACTCTTTTCTCATCGTCCCGAAAAACTGGCCGCTCCGGCGTCTGGAAGAATGGGACGCGATCCGCGACGAGATCGGCGATGCGCTGGGCGGCGAGGGGAGCGACCGCAGGCTGACGATCGTGTTCACGACGGATGAGGAGTGGGCGGTTTGAGTGGGGCGGGCTAAACAAAATATCTTGCTCGGCACGATCAGGCCAACAGTATTTTGGTCTAAATCTATTTCTTTCTTCGATTTAGTGCCGTTTGGGCACGTCGCTGTTTTCTATTCCCCTTTAAGCTCTTATTACTCGTTTGTCGAACGTCGGGAAATTCTACCCCACGATAGCGAGTTTCCTTCATTTCTCTCATTATCCCGAGCGCGGCACAGTCTTCACGGTTTTGCCTTCTATCGTCGTTGGTCCATTCGATCTGGGTGGCATAGATGATGTCTTCCGACGTGTCCTTACCCTGCCCCGGCGGCTCCATGGCGATGCCGATGATCTGTCGCATGTGAGGATGTTTTATCAGCAACGCCTGAGCATAGGTCTGTAAATAGAATGTCCGCATCTCGCGATATTTCTGGTAACCGCCGCGACTATCCATCCAATGAAGATATTTGAGGGTGAGGAAGAAAAAACCCGTTTCATTGCGTGCGGAATCCGATGGGGCGAGCATCGCGCGGAAAAATACCTGTTTATTTCGACCAATCGCAAGAGCTCCAAGAATAGCCTCGCTATGCCCGCGTCGCAGGAAACGGTTTTGGAGCGCCATGTGCCGGACTGCCATCTCACTGTTTGTCAGCGAGTATGTATGCCCCGGTAGGACAATGGTCGTTCCGCCCAGAAGATGGTCGGTAAACGTTTCGATCAAGCGGTCCCAGGCATATGAGACCTCGTCGGCTTGTTTCTTGGCGCGGTATTGCGGATTGGAAATGTAGCGTGCCCAGTCGCCTGGACCGATGACAATGGAGTTTATGTCGTCCCAAGTATAACCGTCTGGGGGCGCAAAATCATGTTCGCCCAGAGCGTTTATCCTAGTTGCGTAGTAGGCGAGGAGGTCTTCCTCGCCATGGGCCTTCTCAAGCCTTCCCGAGCGTATAAACGCGGCTCGTTTATCGAGGTATTCCGTGAAGTCTGAAATGGTGTCGAGTTCGTTCATGACAATGTCGAGTGAGACCTCATCGAAGACGTGGACGAAATCTCCCGCTGGATCAATGTCACCGATTGCGAATGGCATGTATTCTGCCGCCTCGGGGGTACAGTGGTCCTGCCCCTTTAGGTCTGGCTTAATCACGAAGGTGCCGAGGCCGCCTTCAAAGAATCTACGACCTGCTTCCTTTGCGCCCCGAGCGACAATAATTCGATGGACCCGGTGCCGGTGCGTAGGAGGAAAGCCGAGTGGGAAAGGTACTTCACATAGTTTATCGAGAAATATTCGATCAGGAAATTCGTTAATCCACCGCTCAGCCCCCTTAAGCTGTGTGGCGGCGTCAAATATCGATCGGCGACACCAGCGTGGCCAAGCGACTTCCACAGGCTTGTCGGTCCAGGTTATCTCTTTCTCCGAAAAAATCAGGATGTGAGGATCGCAGACGACTAGAAGGTCGCAAATTTCTTTACCGTCTCCAGCGCCGCCGAGCTTCTGAGACCGATATGGGTTGGGATACGACCACAGGTTCAGAAAGGTGCGGTCTGCCAGTTTGGCCAAATATTTCTCGGATGCTGTTGATCCCTCCGACCGTATGATGGGAGGTCGCAGCTGTTCAAATTTATCCCCGGCAATATTGGAATTTTCCGCCATAATTATATGAATAATAAATGAGTCGTGTTTAAGTGGAAGCCATTTTTAAAAAGTATCGTCTACACGAATACTTATACTGCAAAGCGGAAGAGCCGCTTAAACTCTTTCTGCTTTGCAACGTCCAACTGGTAGCTCTAGCGAGGCTAAGGGATAGTAACTCTTGACGCCTACGCGTCCATCTCCTATCCCTTAAATTACGTGAACGTAAAAGTAATAAGCTAATCATCAGGTTGTCTGACAATTGACTGGCGTGCGACATGTTTTGCCGCTATAGAAGCTCGACAAAGGCGTCCGGCTTTGCGAAGACAGGCGCTGGTGGATGCGGTGTCGCGGATGGCTTTTTTTGACTGGCGCGGGCGATGCGCCGGGAATGCCGGAAAGCGGATATAACAACAGCCGGATGGGACCGGCGATGCGGAGAGGATGAGATGACGGAAGCGATGGAACTGCCCGAACGCGAAGCGATGGAATTCGACGTTGTGATCGTTGGCGCGGGTCCCGCGGGCCTTGCCGCCGCGATCCGGCTGAAGCAGGTGGAGCCGGAGCTTTCGGTCGTCGTTCTCGAAAAGGGTGCCGAAGTCGGCGCGCATATTCTCTCCGGCGCGGTGGTCGATCCGATCGGCATCGACCGGCTGCTGCCGGGCTGGCGCGAAGAGGAGGGGCATCCCTTCAAGACCGAGGTCAAGGACGACCAGTTCATGTTCTTAGGCCCGGCCGGCTCCATCCGCCTGCCGAATTTCATGATGCCGCCGCTGATGAACAATCACGGCAATTACATCGTCTCGCTTGGGCTGGTCTGTCGCTGGCTGGCGGAAAAGGCGGAAGGGCTCGGCGTCGAGATCTATCCGGGCTTTGCCGCAACCGAAGTGCTCTATGACGACGAGGGCGCCGTCATCGGTGTCGCCACCGGCGATATGGGCATCGAGAAGAATGGCGAGCCGGGCCCGAACTTCACCCGCGGCATGGAGCTGCATGGCAAATATGTGCTGATCGGCGAGGGCGTGCGCGGTTCGCTCGCCAAGCAGCTGATTTCCAAATTCGATTTGTCCCGGGATCGCGAGCCGCAGAAATTCGGCATCGGCATCAAGGAACTCTGGCAGGTCAAGCCGGAGAAGCACAAACAGGGTCTTGTGCAGCATTCCTTCGGCTGGCCGCTCGGCTTCAAGACCGGCGGCGGTTCCTTCCTCTATCATCTCGAGGATAACCTCGTCGCCGTCGGCTTTGTGGTGCACCTCAACTACAAGAACCCCTATCTTTATCCCTTCGAGGAATTCCAGCGCTTCAAGACGCATCCGGCCATCCGCGAGACCTTCGAGGGCGGCAAGCGCATTTCCTATGGTGCGCGCGCCATCACCGAAGGCGGCTATCAGTCGGTGCCGAAGCTCACCTTCCCCGGCGGCGCGCTGATCGGCTGTTCCGCCGGTTTCGTTAATGTGCCGCGTATCAAGGGCAGCCATAATGCGGTGCTGTCGGGCATGCTGGCGGCGGAAAAGATCGCCGTGGCGATTTCCGCCGGCCGCGCCCATGACGAGGTGGCGGAGATCGAGGCGGAATGGCGCGACGGCGATATCGGCAAGGATCTGAAGCGGGTCAGGAACGTTAAGCCGCTGTGGTCGAAGTTCGGCACGCTCATCGGTGTCGGTCTCGGCGGTCTCGACATGTGGACGAACCAGCTCTTCGGCTTCTCCTTCTTCGGCACGCTGAAGCACGGCAAGACGGATGCCGAGAGCCTTGAGCCGGCCGCAAAGCATAAGCCGATCGCCTATCCGAAACCGGATGGCGTGTTGACCTTCGACCGGCTCTCGTCGGTGTTTTTGTCGTCCACCAACCATGAGGAAGACCAGCCGGTGCATCTTCAGGTGAAGGACATGGCGCTGCAAAAACTGTCTGAGCACGACGTCTTTGCCGGCCCTTCGACGCGTTATTGTCCGGCCGGCGTTTACGAATGGGTGGAGAAGGACGGCGAAGAAGTCTACGTCATCAACGCCCAGAACTGCGTGCACTGCAAGACCTGCGACATCAAGGACCCCAACCAGAACATCAACTGGGTGCCGCCGCAGGGTGGCGAGGGGCCGGTTTACGCCAATATGTGATGGCGATTACGGGCGGAGCCTTCTTTTCCGTCATGCTCGGGCCTTGTCCCGAGTATCTGCAACGGATTGATTTTACGATACGTGGATAGATCCTCGGGACAGGCCCGAGGATGATGCCGAGCGTGGGAAGATCGCTCGCAATCACTCTCAGCCATTGTGTCATGCGGCCGAGAGTGACGGCATTTGCGGAACGGGCAGACCTCTGATCGAAGGACGCATTTCCCACGATGCAGACGCCCGTGACTGGATGCCGGATCAAGTCCGGCATGGCGGAAGAGCAGTGTCCACAGCCCGTCTCCCCGTCAGTATTTGTGGATTGCTCTTCGATTTCTTACATATAGGATGTTGGGGTGTTGCATGGTCGCGTGGCCCGTGGATTGTGGTTCAGCGATGCGGTAACGCCTTGAATGTGCATATGGTCCTAAGTGCCGTCGCCCGACGACAGGGAGTGAAGGAATGTCCGGCTTTCAAAGGCTGAATATCGTGCGGAAGACAGGGTTCGTTGCCGGTGTGGCGACGCTTGCGATGATTGCCGTTTCTTTCAGCGGCGGTCCGCTGGTGGCCGCAAGCTGCCGTACCGACGCCATGGCCGGCATCGACTGGCGCGAATGCAACAAGCGTCTGCTGATGCTGGGCGGCAGCAATCTCGATTCGGCAATGCTTTACGGCACGGATTTCACCTATACCGACCTGCGCGGTTCGTCGCTGAAGGGCGCTAATCTCGAGAAGGCCAAGCTCATCCGCACGGCTCTTGGCGAGGCGAACCTGCAGGGCGCCAATCTGACCAAGGTGGAAGCCTATCGCAGCGATTTTTCCGCCGCCGACGCCACCAACGCCAAATTCGTCAATGCTGAAATGCAGCGGACAAAATTCGAAAACACCAAGCTGGACGGAACGGATTTTACCAAAGCCGAACTCGGCCGCGCCGATTTCGAGGGCGCGACGCTGAACGGCTCGAAATTCTCGCTGACCAATCTGTCACGCGCCCGTTTCGGCGGCGCCAAGCTCGGCGGCCCGGTGGATTTCACCAGCGCATTCCTGCTTCTGACGAGGATCGAAGGACTCGATCTTTCCATGGCCACCGGCCTTGATCAGAAGCAGATCGACATTGCCTGCGGTGATGCCAAGACCAAATTGCCGAACGGCCTCACCGCGCCGGCCTCCTGGCCGTGCCCGGAAGATCCGGACGACGATTGACAGGAATAGCCGTGCGGTCTTGCGCTCGGCCCAAACATCTCCATAAGCGGAAGAGAAGCGTCCGCGCTGCGGACGCCTCACCTTCGATCAGAAGCCCGAAAGCACGATCTTGCCCTTGGCCTTGTTGCTCTCGATCAGCGCATGCGCCTTGATGAGATTTGCGGCATTGATGGTGCCGAAAACCTCCGTCAGCGTCGTCTTGATCTTGCCGGCATCGACAAGCCCGGCCACATGGTTCAGCAGTCTGTGCTGTTCGATCATGTCAGGCGTCTGGAAGACGGCGCGGGCGAACATCATTTCCCAATGGATCGATACGCATTTGCGCTTGAAGGCCATGACGTCGAAACCGCCGGCCGGATCGTCGATCAGCGCGAAACGGCCTTGCGGCGCGATGGTCGCCACGCTGTCGGCGGCATGAATGTCGCTATGGGTGGTGGAGAAGACAAAGCCCGGCGCACCGAGCCCGAGCGCTTCCACCTGCGGGGCTATCGGCTTGCTGTGATCGATGACGTGATGCGCGCCGAGTTCCTTCACCCACGCAATCGTCTCGGGCCGTGAAGCGGTGGCAATGACGGTGAGGTCGGTCAGCGCCCGCAGAAGCTGGACGGCGATGGAGCCGACGCCGCCCGCGCCGCCGATGACCAGAATGGCGTTGGCCGCGCCCGGAACCGGCTCCTTCACCCGCAGCCGGTCGAACAGCGTCTCGTAAGCGGTGATGGCGGTCAGCGGCAGTGCGGCGGCCTCCTCGAAATTCAGGGACTTCGGCTTTGCGCCGACGATGCGTTCATCGACCAGATGGAACTCGCTGTTGGAGCCGGGGCGGTTGATGACACCGGCGTAAAACACCTCGTCGCCCGGTTTGAACAGCGAGACCTTGTCGCCGACGGCCTTCACCACGCCCGCCGCATCGAAGCCGAGCACGCGGGGTTCGCCGTTTTCCGGCGACTGGTTGCGGCGCACCTTGGTATCGACGGGGTTCACCGAAACGGCCTTCACTTCCACCAGAATATCGTGCCCCTTCGCTTCCGGCTGGGGCAGGTCGATATCGACGAGGGCGTCTTTCGCGGTGATGGGCTGGCTGGTCCTGTAACCGATGGCGCGCATGAACAGTCTCCTTTGCTTGTTTGCGTGCCTCTTACTTGATACATATGAACATCGATCGCAAGAATGCACATTTTGTGATGATACATACAAAAAGGATACTGTGATGTCGCGACCGCGCGCCAAGCTCACCGGCAACTTTCCCGGCTGCCCGGTGGAATCGGCCTTAAGTTTCCTCGATGGCAAATGGAAGGGCGTGATCCTCTATCACCTCATCAACGAGGGCACGCTGCGCTTTAACGAGCTGCGCCGCCATATTCCCAGCGTCACCCAGCGCATGCTCACCAAGCAGCTGCGCGAGCTGGAAGAGGCCGGCCTGATTTCCCGCACCGTTTTCCCGGTGGTGCCGCCGCGCGTGGATTATGCGCTGACGCCGCTCGGCGAGACGATGATACCGGTGATTTCGGCGCTGAAAAGCTGGGGCGACGCCCATGTCGTGTGCAAGAACGGCGCGAAATATACCCGCCTTCCCGAGGCGAAGGAAAAGGCTGCCTAAAAAATCACGGGTAAAAGCACACCCCTTCGCGCGCCTTTTTCATGGTGCGATGCAACATGTATTTGCCCCGATTGATACATAATGCTGCGATCTCGATTCGCAGCAGGGACATCAGGACACATGAGCATCGGTTGGTTGGAGGCCGCATTTCTCGGCTTTTTGCAAGGGCTTACGGAATTTCTTCCGATTTCTTCAAGCGCGCATCTGAGGATCGCCGGGGAGTTCCTGCCCTCCGGCGCGGATCCGGGAGCCGCCTTCACCGCGATTACGCAGATTGGCACCGAAGCGGCCGTGCTGGTCTATTTCTGGTCGGATATCATGCGCATTGCCATCGCCTGGCTCCGGCAGAATCTTCGCCTCGGCGAGTATAACAAGGCCGATGCCCGGCTCGGCTGGCTCATCATCATCGGTTCCGTGCCGATCGTATTTCTTGGTCTGTTCTTCAAGGATGCCATCGAGCACTCGCTGCGCAACCTTTACATCACCGCCGTAATGCTGATCGTCTTCGGCATCGTTCTCGGCGTTGCCGATAAAATCGGTGAGAAGCGCTACAAACTGAACCAGCTTATCTGGCGCGATGGCATCCTGTTCGGTTTCGCGCAGGCCATGGCGCTCATCCCCGGCGTCTCGCGCTCGGGCGGCACCATCAGCGCCGGCCTGCTTTTAGGCTATACCCGCGAGGCGGCAGCGCGTTATTCCTTCCTGCTCGCCGTTCCCGCTGTCTTCGGCTCCGGTTTCTACCAGCTCTTCAAGAGCATCGGCGAGGACAATCCGGTCGGCTGGGGCCCGACCGGGCTCGCAACCCTGATCGCCTTCGTGGTCGGCTATGCGGTGATCGTCGTCTTCCTCAAGCTCGTCTCCACCAAGAGCTACATGCCCTTCGTCTGGTACCGCGTGGTCATTGGCGTCATTCTTTTGGGGCTGCTGGGAACGGGCGTGATCAACGCGGGTGGGTGATTAGGGCTTTGTCGATTGAAACGGCGCTTTTGGCAAAGTTGCATCATCCGCACTCCGTCACCCCGGACTTGATCCGGGGTCCAGCGCGATCAAGTCTTTGATCGCAATAGACTCTTTTCACGGTGCAGACGCGCCGTGGCTGGATGCCGGATCAAGTCCGGCATGACGGAGGAGAGATTATTCTGTGCCCTAAAAAGTTGAAGGCCCGCTCTTCGGAGCGGGCCTTTCGTTTTTTACAGCAACGTACCGCTGAGGATCACCAGCGCCACCGAGAAGTAGATGATGAGCCCGCTGACATCCACCAGCGTCGCGACGAAGGGGGCAGAGGCGCTGGCGGGATCGAGCCGCAGGCGCTGCAGCACGAAGGGCAGCATGGAACCGGCGAGCGAACCGAAGGTGACGATGCCGACGAGGGCCGCGAAAACGGTGGCGCCGACCAGCAGCCAGTGCTCGCCGTAGTCGTAGAAACCGGCCTGCTGCCAGAGGCTCAGACGCAGGAAGCCGATGGCGCCCAGAATGCAGCCGAGCGTCAGGCCCGTCGGGATTTCCCGCAGCAGCACCCGCCACCAGTCGGAAAGCTTCAGCTCGCCAAGCGCCAGCGCCCGGATGATGAGCGAGGTGGCCTGCGAACCGGAGTTGCCGCCCGACGACATGATGAGCGGAATGAACAGCGTCAGCACCACGGCCTTTTCCAGCTCGCCCTCGAAATGCTGCATGGCGCTTGCCGTCAGCATTTCACCGAGGAAGAGTGCTGCAAGCCAGCCGGCGCGCTTGCGGATCATGTCCGGAAAGCCGATCGTCATATAGGGCTTGCCCAGCGCTTCCATACCGCCGAACTTGTGGGCGTCTTCCGTCGTATCGGCGATCATGGTGTCGATCACGTCATCGACGGTGACGATGCCGAGAATATGCGAGCGGTCATCGACGACGGGCAGCGCCAGAAGGTCGTGCTTGCGGATCAGCCGGGCGACATCCTCCTGCGACATCAGGGGGCTGGCGCAGACGATGCCTTCCTTCGATGCGACGGAGAGGATGGAGGCGCCGGCTTCGCCGGTCAGCAGGCGGCGCAGCGTCACGACGGTGGAAAGCGTTCCGTCCTGCGCCAGCACATAGATGGCATAGACCGTTTCACGCGACCGCTCGACGACGCGGATGTGCGAAAGGGTCTGTTCCACCGTCCAATTGTCCGGCACGCTGACGAATTCCGTGGTCATGATCGAGCCGGCGGTACGCGGCGGATAACCCATCAGATGCTGGATGGAGAGCGCCGTCGTGCGGTCCAGCCGGGAAAACAGCTTTGCGCGCGGCTCTTCGGCCATTTCCGCCATGACGTCGGCCACGCGGTCGTCGGACATCAGGTTGACGAGGCGGGCGGCCTGTTCGACCGGAATATCGGCGATGATGGCGGCGGCGCCATGCAATTCGGGCCGGTCGAGAATGGCGACGGCTTTTGCCTGCGGCATGGCGAGGAGGGCGGTTACGGCTTCGCTGACATCGAGCGTGTTGAGGTGCTCGACGCGTTCGGCGATGGTGGTGGAGCCGGCATTTCCGCTACGAAGAAGACGTGCGGCCTTGCTGGCCCTCTGGGAGAGGTTGTGGAAGTTCATGATTGCTCACCTTTCCGTCGATTCGCCGATCTCGGCGAACGCGGTGGTGAGCCGACAGCGGTCGGATCAGTTCACGTTCGCCGGTCTCGGCAAAGGCAATCGACTGCTACTGTCGCTAGACATCCAATGATGCTCCGTTGAAATCCGCGCCGTGCCGGTCGGCATGCGCGTAAGGCCGTGTTGCGCCTGAAACCGAAAAGAGTCAAGCACCCGATCATGAAATTTCCGCAAGGTTCTGCACCGCGGCGAGGGGCGGCGGTGCAGGCTGCAAAGAAGGCGGCTTCAAGCCGCCTTTTCGCGCCGTTCGACGGTGACGGAAACGAGGAAAACGCCAAGCCCGAGAAGGGAAAGAACCGCGCCAACATAACCGGTGGAGGCGTAACCGAAACCCATGGCGATGACGAGGCCGCCGAGCCAGGCGCCGAGCGCATTGGCGATGTTGAAGGCGGAATGGTTGGAGGCGGCGGCCAGCGTCTGCGCATCCTGCGCCACATCCATCAGCCGCGTCTGCACGGCCGGACAGGCGGCGAAACCGCAGCCGATCAGGAAGACGCAGAGGCAGAGCATGAAAGGATTGTCCGCCGTCATGCCGAACACGGTCATGACAAGCACGTTGAAGGCCAGCATGCCGCCAATCGTGCCGTTGAGCGAGATATCGGCCAGCCGCGAGCCGACCACATTGCCGACATTCATGCCGATGCCGAACAGCGCCAGCACCATGGAGACGGTGGAAACCGGCATCATCGCCACATCGGTCGTGGTCTTGGCGATATAGCTGAAGACCGAGAACATGCCGCCGAAGCCGACAGCGGCGATGGCGAGCGTCAGCCACACCTGCACGCGGCGGAAAGCGCCGAGTTCGCGCCATACGCTGGCGCCTTCCTCCACCCTGTCACGCGGCTGGAAGAACCAGAGCAGAGCCACTGTCAGAAGCGCGATGCCGCCGACCAGCATGAAGGCCGCGCGCCAGGAAAGCAGCTGACCGAAGAAGGTGGCGAGGGGCGTGCCGAGCAGGGTGGCGATGGTGAGGCCGAGCATGACGCGGCCAACGGCGCGGGCGCGCTTGTGGATCGGCGCCATGGAGGCCGCCACCAGCGCCGCAACCCCGAAATAGGCCCCATGCGGCAGGCCGGTGATGAAGCGCAGCACGGTAAAGCTCAGGAAATCGGGTGCGACGGCGCTCAAGATATTACCGGCCGCAAAAAGCCCCATCAGGCCGAGAAGCAATGTGCGGCGCGTCATGCGCGCGGCGAGAACCGCGATGATCGGCGCGCCGATGACGACGCCGAGCGCATAGGCCGTGATGACATAACCCGCCTGCGGAACGGTCACGCCATAGGTGGTGGCGACGTCGGGAAGCAGGCCCATGATGGCGAATTCGCCGGTGCCGATGCCGAAGCCGCCGGCGGCAAGCGCCAGTTCGATGAGCGCGATGGCAAGCGGGGAGAGGGCCACGGCAGGGGCGGCCGTGTAAACGGTTTCATTCTCCGCGCCAGGGCGGGCTTGCGAAATATTCGAATGGCTCATCGTGACCTGAAAAGCGGGAAGGGCCCACAGAAAAAAGGGCAAGACCGTATGGGAGCGGTCTGCCCTGACTGGAGATGCGCGGTCATGAAAATGACCTTAAGTGATCCCTAACATGAAATGATGCGTTGCGGTAGAGCGATTCTCGGCAAAAGAGCATCTTCACGCGATGGTGTTCGGAACCCTATATAGGGTCAGGCATTTACGCGCGGCTGCCTCACTGGATCGGGTTGGAAACATGAAGCTCATTGCAATTTTCAATCGTGACGGCGGCACGTTTCGCACCACCGACATGGAGGCCTATTGCGACCATGCCCGCGAGGTCTTCACCAGCGCCGGCCACGCCATCGACTGCCGTCTGGTCTCGGGAAAGGATATCGTCGAGGAAATGGAGCGCGCCGCCGATGAGCCGGGCATTGAAGGCATCATTGCCGGCGGCGGTGACGGCACGATTTCCGCAGCCGCCGCCATCGCCTGGAAACACGGCATCGCGCTCGGCATCGTTCCGGCCGGCACCATGAACCTCTTCGCCCGCTCGCTGAAGCTGCCGCTCGATATTCGCCAGGCGCTGGAAACGTTGGCGAATGGCGAGATTGCCAGTGTCGACATTGCCAGCGCCAATGGCCGCCTCTTCGTTCACCAGTTTTCCGCGGGCCTGCATTCGCGCATGGTGCGCTATCGCAACAATCTCGCTTTTGCCTCCCGGCTCGGCAAGATCAAGGCGAGCATCCGCGCGGCCATCAGCGTCATCCTCAATCCGCCGGTCTTCGAGGTGGAATATACCGTCAACGGCAAAACGCAGCACCGCAAGGTCTCGGCCATTTCCGTCTCCAACAATGAATTCGGCCAGAGCGCATTGATGGTCGCGGACAATGTCTCGGGCGGCCATCTCGGCTTTTATCTCGCAGATCCGTTGCGTCCTTCAGGTGTCGCGAAACTCGCTTTCGACATTCTGCGCGGCAGGCTGAAAGAAAACGCCGCCGTGACCGCCATGACGGTGACGGATGTGGAACTGCATTTTCCGAAGAAACGCCATGACCTGCGCTGCGTCATCGATGGCGAATTGCTGCCCATGGAGCGGGATGTGGCGCTGGAGGTTCACGCCGGCGAATTGAAGGTGCTGGTGGGTCGGTCGTTTTTCGCATAGCGAAACTGACTGCGAATTGGCGGTTGCCGCTTGTTTCTTCTCCCCGAGGGGGAGAAGTCCGCGGCAGCGGGATGAGGGGGCAAGCGTCGAGATATTCGGAGAGCTAGCCCCCTCATCCGACCCTTCGGGCCACCTTCACCCCGTCGGGGAGAAGAAACCCGGCCGCCTCCGTTCGTCCAAGCCGCCCCCTAAAAAACGCCAGCCTTGCCAAATCGGAGCCGCCCGGCCATGTTCGGCAGGCGCGGTGGCGTGAGCGCTGTCGCCTTTATGGGAGTGCGATCTGTCATGAATGAAGTCTCCAAGCCGATGTCCAATCTCGCCGCCATCGATGCCGCCCATCACCTCCACCCCTTTTCCGACATGGGCAAGCTGAACGCCGCCGGCACCCGCATCATTGAGCGCGCGGAAGGGGTGTTCATCTATGACAGCACCGGCAAGAAATATCTCGACGCCTTTGCCGGCCTCTGGTGCGTGAATATCGGTTACGGACGCCGGGAGATTGCCGATGTCGTGCAGCGCCAGATGAACGAACTGCCCTATTACAACGCGTTTTTCGGCACCACCACGCCGCCCGCGACGCTTCTGGCGCAGAAGATCGCCTCGCGCGCCGGGCCGAAGATGAACCATGTCTTCTTCACCAATTCCGGTTCGGAAGCCACCGACACCTGGTTCCGCATGGCGCGCGTTTACTGGAAGGCGCTCGGCCATCCGACGAAGACCAGGGTAATCGCAAGACGCAACGGCTATCACGGCTCGACGGTGGCGGGCGCTTCGCTCGGCGGCATGAAATGGATGCATGAGCAGGGCAACCTGCCGATCGAGGGCGTGGCCCATATTGGCCAACCCTATTGGTATGCCGAGGGCGGCGATCTTTCGCAGGCCGAATTCGGCCTGAAGGTGGCGCGTGAACTGGAAGCGAAGATCGATGAACTCGGCGAGGAAAATGTCGCCGCTTTCGTGGCCGAACCCATTCAGGGCGCCGGCGGTGTCATCGTGCCGCCGGAAACCTACTGGCCGGAAATCGCCCGCATCTGCAAGGCGCGCAACATCCTGCTCGTCTCCGATGAGGTGATCTGCGGTTTCGGCCGTCTCGGCTCCTGGTTCGGTTATCAGCATTTCGGCGTGGAGCCGGACCTCGCGCCCGTCGCCAAGGGCCTGTCTTCCGGTTACCTGCCGATTGGCGGCGTCATCGTCTCGGATCGGGTGGCGGAGGTGATGTTGTCCAAGGTCGGTGACTTCAACCACGGCTTCACCTATTCCGGCCATCCCGTCTGCGCCGCCGCCGCCCTGGAAAACCTCCGCATCATCGAGGAGGAGGGGCTGGTGGAGCGGGTGCGCGACGATATCGGCCCTTATTTCTCCGAAGGCTGGAAAAGCCTGACGGATCACGAACTGGTCGGCGAGGCGGTGAATGTCGGCTTGATGGGCGGCCTGCAGATAACGGCCGACAAGGCGACGCGCCGGCGTTTCGCCAAGCCGGACGACATCGGAACCGCCGTGCGCAACCATTGCCTGGCAAACGGCCTTGTGATGCGCGCCACCGGCGACCGCATGCTGGCCTCACCGGCGCTGACGATCAGCCGCTCGGAAGTGGATGAGATCATAGAAACGCTGCGCAAGGGGCTCGACCACCTGCGCGATACGCGGGAGCATTTCCTGTAAAACTGCGTAGCGGTTTTACGTCCGGAAAATGCGACGAAAAACTCTTAGGGAGGACTAACATGGCAGGACAGGAACATCGTTACGCCGTTCAGGTGAAATGGACGGGCAATCGCGGCAAGGGGACTTCGGGTTATCGCGACTATGAACGCGACTACACGATTTCCACTTCGGGAAAGGCTGACATCGCCGGCTCCTCCGACCCCGCCTTCCGCGGCGATCCCTCCCGCTGGAACCCGGAAGACCTGCTGGTCGCCTCTCTCTCGGCCTGCCACAAGCTGTGGTACCTGCATTTCTGCTCGGTCAATGGCATCATCGTCGAAGACTATGTTGATAATGCCGAAGGCACGCTGGTGATGGAAAAGGACGGCGCCGGGCAATTCAGCGAAGTGGTGCTGAAACCGGTCATCACCATTTCGAAAGGCGATCCGGCCAGAGCAGATGAGCTGCACCATGATGCGCACGAGAAGTGCTTCATCGCACGCTCGGTGAATTTCCCCATCCGCGTTGACGGGACGGTGAAGGTGGTTTGAGGCGGATGTGGCGCGCGATCCGCGCGAGCGGACCGCGGCGGGCGACTTCGCAAAGAGCATCTCCAGTAAAAATGCGTAGCGGTCTTACTGGAGGTGCGTAAAAATAAAGAGATGGAGCGCTTCCAAAGATCTCGTTTTTGCCTGAAGCACTATAGGCTCAGGCATAATCGTTGCTGTCCGCTAAATGCGCTATTTTGCTATGGTCGTCTGTTTTCTCCCCGTCATTCCGGCCTTGAGCCGGAATC
>NZ_ASXX01000003.1:0-186808 GCF_001526505.1 Agrobacterium sp. D14 | reverse complement strand
ACAAGGATCTTCATCGGCGGCTTTCCTCAAACTCCTGTCCGCTTTGGCCAGTTGACCGCGCGGACCTCCAAAAACAGGTTGGCGACATGGATAAGCATTTTTCCCGCAATTACAACGGAGCAATCTTCATTATCACATGCACGTAAGGCATATCTTACGTTGACGTTCACGTAAATACTCTATCTCTTTCGCAAGAGCTCATCTGCTCCCGTCATAGCCCCGTTCGATTTGCGACAACCCCGCCGTTTGCGACGGATTCTTGAACTGTGCCGCCCTCGGCGGAACAATGGTGCGGTCAAACAGGGGAACGCCCCGCCTGCGCATGAAGATCACCATGATTGCGCCCGCCATGATGCCACCCACATGCGCGCCCCAGGAAACGTTTTCCTCTAGCCCGAGCGCCAGCATCAGGAACTGCTGGCCGATCCACAGCGCCAGCGGAATGAAGGCGGGCAAAGGAAGCGGAATGCGCATGAGAACCAGCACCCAGACGCGCACCCTGGGATGCAGCAGGAAATAGGCCGCGACGACGCCGGAAACCGCACCCGAAGCGCCGATCAGCGGCCCCTCCGAAGTGGGGGCGACGAAACCGTGAAACAACGCGCCGGCGATGGCGCAGGCGATGTAGAAAATCAGGAAACGGAAATGGCCGAGCGCATCCTCGACATTGTCGCCGAAGACCCAGAGAAACAGCATGTTGCCGGCCAGATGCCAGAAATCGAGATGCAGGAAGGCATAGGTGACAACGGTCAGGTCATCGGGCACGACCTGCAGGGCGGGTTCCAGATAGGCGTAGTCGAACACCACTGCCGGAATGAAGCCGAGGCCGAGGGCTGCGGCATTGGCCTGCGTGTCGCTGGCCAGCACCCCGGTAAACAACCAGACCAGCACATTGACCACGATCAGGCCGATGGTGACATATTGCAGCCGGATATGTTTGAGGGAATTCGCATCGTGCAGCGGTATGAACATCGAACGCCCTTTGGTTGCGTCATTGAAACGCTTTAGCGGTTCTTGCCGGGAACCCACAATATATCGGCCTTGCCCGCATCATTGGCGAAGCGGGCGGCGACGAACAGGAAGTCGGACAGGCGGTTGGCATATTTCAGCGCCGCCGGGCTGACGATCTCATTCTCAGTGACGGAAAGTTCCACCATCAGTCTTTCCGCGCGCCGGCAGACGGTGCGCGCCATATGCAGGCTGGCCGCCGCCGCACTGCCGCCCGGCAGCACGAAAGAGGTCAGCGGTTCAAGGGCGGCATTGAGATCGTCGATTTCGTTTTCCAGCCGCGTGACCTGGCTTTCGACGATGCGCAGCGGCTCATAGGAAAGCGGTTCGCCGCTGTCCGGCGTGGCGAGATCGGCGCCGAGATCGAAAAGATCGTTCTGAATGCGGAAGAGCATGGCATCCAGCTTTTCAATCCCGCCCGTATGAAGCCGCGCGACGCCGATGGCCGAATTGGCTTCGTCCACCGTGCCATAGGCCTCGACGCGAAGATCGTGCTTCAGGCGGCGCGGGCCGGAAACCAGCGCCGTGGTGCCCTTGTCGCCGGTACGGGTATAGATCTTGTTCAGCTTCACCATGTCAGCGGCCACCGCCGGTGAGCCAGAGGGTGAACATGATCAGCACGATCGCCACAGCCTGCAAAAGCAGGCGAAGCTGCATCAGCTTGTTGGAGCGGTTGGCGTCCTGTCCCTTCAGCATGTTGAAGAGGCCGCGTATCAGCACGATGACGACGAGGCCCATGACGATAAGGGCCAGAACGGTGGTGAAGCCGGACATGCGATATTACTCCTCCTCAATCGAATCTGCGCAGCAGACGATAGAAAAGTCCGGCAGGCAAGAGCCGTTTCAGCACAAGCCCCTGTTTGGCCGGCACGGTAACGGGATAATGCGGTTTCGGCCTTTTGGCCGTCAGGGCATGTTTCAACACGGCATAAACGGCGTCCGGGCCGAGCTTGTGGCGGTTGACGGGGCCGGAACCATCCATGCGCGCCAGCTGGCGTTTATATTCCGCCGCATGGGCGGAATTTTCGAGATCGATGTGCTCGTTGATATGAGCAAGCGCCGTTGCGGTGAATTTGGAGGTGATCGGCCCCGGTTCGATCAGGCTGACATGGATGCCGCTGCCCTGAAGCTCCATGCGCAGCGTGACGCCCAGCCCCTCGAGGGCGAATTTCGAGGCGGTGTAAGCGCCGCGATAGCGATAGGGAACGAGACCGAGGATGGAGGAGCAATGCACGATGCGCCCCGCACCCCAGGCGCGCATGAAAGGAATGACCCGCCGCGTCAGATCGTGCCAGCCGAAGACATTGGTTTCGAACTGTGCCCGCAGCGCCTCGACCGGCAAATCCTCCACCGCGCCCGGCTGGCCATAGGCGCCGTTGTTGAAAAGCGCATCGATGCGGCCGCCGGTCCGGGCTGCGACGGTGTCCACCAGCGCGGCAATCGTCTCCGGCTTGGTATAATCCATGATCAGGGTCTCGATGCCCTGGTTTTCGAGTGCGGCCATGTCGGCGATGCGCCGCACGGTGGCGAAAACCCGCCAGCCGTCCCGGTGGAGCGCGCCGGCGCAATGGGCGCCGATGCCCGAGGAACATCCGGTGATGATGATGACGGGTTTTTCAGACATTTGCCGCTCCGGGAAACCGACTGTTGCTCTGGCCCGATTACCCGGCCCGTTAAAATCCTATCGCGCGAAATCCGTGCCCTTCTGGAACCGAAAGGCCAGCTTGCGCGCTGTACAAAGCGAAGCTGATTTCCCATATTCGGCTCGAAGTTACAAATGAAATGCCGATGAATGGAGGTGACATGGTTGCCGCAGTGCGCCTGGCAGGCAAGGTTGCCTTCGATGCCTATTCCCATTTCGCCGAGGATGACGGCTGGGCGATGGCGAGCCATATGGCGCTGTCGATCCTGCTGGCCCTGTTTCCGTTCCTGATCTTCGGCACGGCCCTCGCCGGTTTTCTGGGGGCCGACCAGTTTTCCGAAACCGCGGTGCATCTGATTTTCGACACCTGGCCGGAGGCGATTGCCGGGCCGCTGGCGGCGCAGGTGCAGCAGGTGCTGACCATTCCGCGCGGCGGGCTGCTGACGATTTCGGTGCTGGCGGCCGCCTATTTTGCGTCCAATGGTGTGGAAGCGCTGCGCATATCGTTGAACCGCGCCTATCGAGTCACCGAGACGCGCTGGTGGTATGTCACCCGCCTGCTCAGCCTGCTTTATGTGCTGATCGCCGTCGTGGTCTTTGCCGGCATCAGCATCGTGCTGGTTGCCGTGCCGGTCGCCACATCTTTTGCCGAGCAGCGGTTTCCGTGGCTGACGGATGTGCTGAACACCATCTCCAGCCTCGGTCTTTACGGCACCATCGTCGTGCTGACGGCGGGGCTGGTGGCGGCGCATCTGTGGCTTCCGGCCGGCAAGCGCCGCATCTGGGATGTCTGGCCGGGCATTCTTCTTACGATGATCTTCTGGGTCATCGGTGCGGCGATCTTCGCCTATTATCTCTCCACCTTCGCCAATTATGCCGCCACCTATGCCGGTCTTGCCTCGGTGATGGTGGTGCTGGTGTTTCTTTATATGGTCGGCGTCATCTTCATGCTCGGCGCGGAGGTGAATGCCGCGCTGATGAAATACAAGGTCCGCCAGATCATCCGCCGCAATATCGGCGGCAACAGCGCGCGCCGCGGGCAGGCGCTAGAGGAGACCGACAAGCCGGCGGATATCTGAGGGCGCAGCACCTTCCGAACGAAGGGCGGAAAGCCCGGTGCTATCTTCGCTTTTCGAGAGCTTGCGCCCGTCCGCGCCCAAGATCAGCCGGTGATGGCGATAGGCCGGTTGCGGCAGGTCCAGCAGGTGTTGCAACAGCCGGTGAATGGCGGTGGCGTGATAGAGATCCATACCGCGCACCACATGGGTGATGCCTTGCAGCGCGTCATCCACCACAACGGAAAGATGATAGCTCGAAGGCGCGTCGGAACGCGACAGCACCACATCGCCCCAAAGCGCGGGCAGGGCCTCGATCTGCCCCGTCTCGCCATCGCCACTCTCCTGCCAGAACAGGGGGCTACCGGCCGCGCGGATCGCCTTTTCCATGTCGAGCCGCCAGGCGTGCGGACGGCCGGAGGCGAGCAGCGCATCCCGCTCCGCCCTTGGCCTCTCCCGGTCGATGGCCGGGTAAAGTGGCGCGCCATCGGGATCGCGTGGCCAGAGCCCGCCCTCCGCCTCGAAAGTACGAACGATTGCCTTGGTTTCTCCACGGCTCAGAAAGGCAGGGTAAGCAAGTTCTGCCTCGATCAGACTTTCCAGCGCCACACGGTACGCATCGAAATGCTCCGATTGCCGCCGCACCGGTTTCTCCCAGTCGAGACCCAGCCAGCCAAGATCGTCATAGATCGCCTGTTCCAGCTCCGGTGTGCAGCGTGTCTGATCGATATCCTCGATGCGCAGCAGAAAGCGGCCGTCATTGTCTCGCGCCATATCGTGGTTCAGGAAGGCGGAAAGCGCGTGGCCGAGATGCAGCAGTCCATTGGGGCTTGGTGCGAAACGGTAAACCGGTTTTTGACGGAGAGGCGAAGGCATGGTTTCTTCTGCCATGTTTTAAAGCACCCCGCCAGCGGCTGGCGGCATATGGAATGACGGACATGAAAATCATTACCGGGATGGATGACATCAGCGAAGGGCTGGAGCATCTCACCCAACTCGATCCGGCTCTCGGCCTCGTCATCGAAAAAGCCGGTCCGCTGGAACTGCGCATTCATGAACCGGGCTTTTCCGGCCTTGCCCATATCGTCGTCTCGCAAATGGTGTCGCGCGCCAGCGCCAATGCTATATGGGCGCGTATTCTTGCCGGCACCGGCGGCGTGGTCACGGCGGAAAATTATCTCGGCGTACCCGAGGAATTGCGCGCCACTTTCGGCCTTTCGCGGGCCAAGGCGACGACGCTGGAAGGGCTGGCGCGCGCCGTCACGGAAGGGCAGGTCGATCTTGACGGCGTGGTGCGCAAGGAGGGGCGTGCGGCCCTTTCCGAGCTGGTTGCGCTTCGCGGCATCGGCCCGTGGACGGCGGAGGTCTATCTGATGTTCTGCGGCGGGCACCCGGATATTTTTCCGGTCGGCGATGTGGCGCTGAGATCGGCGGTGGCGCATGCGCTTGCCCTGGAGGTGAGGCCGGAAGCGAAATGGCTGGCGGAGCGGGCAACAATCTGGTCGCCATGGCGCTCCGTGGCCGCCCGGCTTTTCTGGGGCTATTATGCCAACATCATGCGGCGCGCCATGGTGCCGCTGCCCTGAGCGGGGTTAAAAATCGGCGATACTGTAGGGCAGCGCTCCGCGCGAGAGATGATCGAAATGCAGCCTGCGTTTCAGCGGCGGTACGGCGCGCTGCACGCAATCCACCCTCTCGCAGACCCGACAGGAAATGCCGATGGGTTTGAAGGAGGCCGCATTGCCGAGATCTAGCGTATCGGCATAAACGAAATTCTGCGCATGGGAAATTTCGCAGCCGAGCGCGATGGCATAACGCGGTCTCTCCGTGTTGAAACCGGCGCCGGCCTTTTCGATCTGCGTGGCAATGGAAAGATAGCGTACGCCGTCAGGCGTTTCGGCCAGTTGCCGCACGATCCTGTCGGAGCTTTCGAAGGCTTGGTGGATATTCCACAGCGGACAAGCCGCGCCGAAACGGGCAAATTGCAGCCGCGTGGCGCTGTGGCGCTTGGTGATGTTGCCGGCGCGGTCGATCTTGGCAAAAAAGATCGGCACGCCTTTCATGCCCGGCCGTTGCAAGGTGCTCAGCCGGTGGGCCACTTGCTCAAGGCTCGCGCCGAAACGCACGGCGAGAAGCTCGAGATCGTGGCGCAGTTCCTGAGCCGCCCGGTGAAAGCGGCCATAGGGCAGGATGAGGGCTGCGGCGAAATAATTGTGCAGCCCGATACGACAGATTTCGGCAGCTTCCGCATTGCGGAAACCGGCGCCCGCCAGCACCCTGTCCACGGTTGGGCCGGCGTGAAGCTGGGCGATCTGCAATGCAAGCTGAAAACAGCGGGTCGGCGCGGCCATGTAGGAGCTGAGGGCGAGGGTCTTGCCAGCAGGATCGAAGTGCCGGATCAGACCGCCGGCCGCCTCGGTTCGGGTGATATGGATGCCGTAACGGCTCTTCAGATGCGTCGCCAGAATGCCATAGGTCTCGCCGCCTTCTATCTCCAGCTCTTCCGCCAGCTCCTCGGCCAGAAGATCGATCTCGGCAACGTAATTGTCGACGAAGTGGAAGAAGTCGCGCACCTCCTCATAGGGGGTTCTTTCCACCTGCGCGGTGCCGCGGCCCAGCCGGTCATCCAGCTGCACCAGTTGTTCGCTGTTCTGGCGATAGGCCTGATGGGCGCGCAGCAGCGCATGGGCAAAACCCGGCGCGTTCTGGGCAATCAGCTTCAACTCCTGAAGCCCCGGCTCGTAATTCAGGAACAGCGGGTCTTTCAGCGCCTCGCGCACGGCGGAAACCAGCCGATCGCTTTCACCGGTCGCCAGTTCCGCCATGTCGAGCTGGAATTTTTCCACCAGCGTCACCAGAACGCTGGCCGAAACCGGGCGTTGATTGTTTTCGATCTGGTTCAGGTAACTCGCGGAAATGCCGAGCCGTTCGGCGAATTGCGCCTGCGTGGCGCGGGCGTTTTCGCGAAGGCCGCGAACCTTGCGGCCGATGAAGAGTTTTTCCGTCGCCATGTTGCAACTTTGCAAAATTATACATTGCAAATATTTATGGCACGCATACGCGCACGATCAAGGCTTCTAGGCGAATGTTTTCTAAGCTATTGATTTTGGGGAAACGCATGGAGGAAACATGCCCAGCATTTTGGAGCAATTGCAGACGCGCCGCGACGAAGCGCGGCTCGGCGGCGGCGTCAAACGCATCGAAGCGCAGCATGGCAAGGGCAAGCTGACGGCGCGCGAGCGTATCGACGTGCTCCTGGATGAAGGTTCCTTCGAAGAGTATGACATGTACGTCACCCACCGGGCGGTGGATTTCGGCATGGCGGAGCAGAAGGTGGCGGGCGACGGTGTCGTCACCGGCTGGGGCACCATCAATGGCCGGCAGGTCTATGTGTTTTCGCAGGATTTCACCGTGCTCGGGGGGTCGCTGTCGGAAACCCATGCCCAGAAAATCTGCAAGATCATGGATATGGCGGTGCGCAACGGCGCGCCGGTGATCGGTCTCAATGATTCCGGCGGCGCGCGTATTCAGGAAGGCGTGGCCTCGCTCGGCGGTTATGCCGATGTGTTCAAGCGCAATGTCGTCGCCTCCGGCGTCGTGCCGCAAATCTCCGTCATCATGGGGCCCTGTGCGGGCGGTGCCGTCTATTCGCCTGCTATGACCGATTTCATCTTCATGGTGCGTGATACCTCCTACATGTTCGTGACCGGGCCGGATGTGGTGAAGACTGTCACCAACGAGATCGTTACGGCCGAAGAGCTGGGCGGGGCCTCCACCCACACGAAAAAATCCTCTGTCGCCGACGGCGCTTATGAAAACGACATCGAAACGCTGGAACATGTGCGGCTGCTGTTCGATTTCCTGCCGCTGAACAATCGCGAAAAGCCGCCGGTGCGCCCGTTCCATGACGATCCGGCGCGGCTGGAAGCGCGGCTCGATACGCTGATCCCTGATAGTTCCAACAAGCCCTATGACATGAAGGAGCTGATCCACGCGCTGGCCGACGAAGGCGATTTCTTCGAGTTGCAGGAGGCTTTCGCCCGCAACATCATCACCGGTTTCATCCGTCTCGAAGGCCAGACGGTGGGGGTTGTCGCCAACCAGCCGATGGTGCTGGCCGGCTGCCTCGATATCGACAGTTCGCGCAAGGCGGCGCGTTTCGTGCGTTTTTGCGATGCCTTCAATATTCCGCTGCTGACGCTGGTGGATGTGCCGGGTTTCCTGCCGGGAACCGCGCAGGAATATGGCGGCGTCATCAAGCACGGTGCGAAACTTCTCTTCGCCTATTCGGAAGCGACGGTGCCGATGGTGACGCTGATCACCCGCAAGGCTTACGGCGGCGCTTATGACGTGATGGCGTCCAAACATATCGGCGCGGATGTGAATTACGCCTGGCCGACGGCGGAAATCGCCGTGATGGGCGCGAAGGGGGCGGCGGAAATCCTCTATCGTTCCGAGCTTTCCGACCCGGAAAAGATCGCCGCGCGCACGAAGGAATATGAGGAGCGTTTCGCCAACCCCTTTGTGGCGGCGGAACGCGGTTTCATCGATGAGGTCATCATGCCGCATTCCTCGCGCCGCCGCATCGCCCGCGCCTTCGCGTCGCTGCGTAACAAGAGCGTGGAAACCCGCTGGAAGAAACACGACACTATTCCGCTCTGAGACTGGAAAAATGCTTCGGCCACCTTACTATATGTTTGTTCAGGCGCCCGGATGTCCGGATGTCCTCCCGAAACGCACAAGGACACATTTTCATGGCCGAAAATTCCTCCGCAGATAATTTCCCCGCCGGATATGAGGTGCCCAAGGTCTGGACCTGGGACAAGGGCAATGGCGGCCAGTTCGCCAATATCAACCGTCCGATTGCCGGTCCCACCCATGAAAAGGAACTGCCCGTCGGCAAGCACCCGCTGCAGCTTTATTCGCTGGCGACGCCGAACGGCCAGAAGGTCACCATCATGCTGGAAGAATTGCTGGCCGCCGGTCACAAGGGCGCAGACTATGATGCGTGGCTGATCAAGATCGGCGAAGGCGACCAGTTCGGCTCCGGTTTTGTCGGCGTCAATCCGAATTCCAAGATCCCGGCGCTGATGGATTACTCGACGTCTGAGCCGACGCGCGTTTTCGAAAGCGGCTCGATTCTCGTTTATCTCGCGGAAAAATTCGGCGCCTTCCTGCCGAAAGAGGGCAATGCGCGCACGCAGGCGCTGAACTGGCTGTTCTGGCAGATGGGCTCCGCCCCCTTCCTCGGCGGCGGTTTCGGCCATTTTTATGCCTATGCGCCGGTGAAGATCAAATATGCCATCGACCGCTACGCCATGGAAGTCAAACGCCAGCTCGACGTGCTGGACCGGCATCTGGCTGAAAACCGCTATCTCGCTGGTTCGGAATATACGATCGCCGACATGGCCGTCTGGCCGTGGTACGGCAAGATCGCGCTGGGTCAGGCCTATGGCGATGCCGGTGCTTTCCTTGAAGCCGACGGTTACAGACACGTCATGCGCTGGACGCTCGAAATCGGCGAACGCCCGGCGGTCAAGCGCGGCGTGATCGTCAACAAGACCTCGGGCGATCCGTCTGAACAATTGCATGAACGCCACGATGCCTCCGACTTCGAGACGAAGACGCAGGATAAGATCGGCAGGGCGTAAGGAAAGATTAGAGCGCCAAAAGCGCTCTAACTATTTGAATTGGCGCATTTTCGGACGTAAAAGCAAGGCAGCTTTTACTGGAAATGTTCTGGAAGGACAAAAGATGGCGAACCTGCCCGAAATGACCAAACACAAGGGATTTCCCTCCGGCATGCCGAGCACGGGTGTCCAGTTCACCATCCGCCGCGCCAACCCCAAAGGGGTAACACCTATCAAGATGATACCCCGCCGGGCGCGCAACGACACCAAGGAGCATCGCATCGATGCCGCTTTCCTGCACTCGCTCTGGCACCATTTCGGTGCCGAGCCCTTCGAGCGCGGCAATCTCGACGCCGCCCGCCTCAACCTGCTCTTCGGCCGCGAGGTCGTACCGGCGGAGAAGAATTTCGATCCGCTTTCCTATCAGGCGATGCTGGTGATTGATGAGCGCGTCGCGCGGCAGAACTTCCCGGAATCCTTCGAGAATTTCTTCGAGATTTGAGTGTGCTGTCATCCGCCAACGGGGAATGAAATTCGATGTCGACAGCGACCAGCAAATTTCTGAGTTACGTTCTGCGCCATGCACCGGAGAGTATCGGCCTGACGCTGGATGCTCAGGGTTGGGCGGACGTCGCAGATCTGTTGGCAAAAGCGAATGCGAGCGGCACGCCGCTCGATGAGGCAGGCCTCTTTTCGGTCGTCGCAGAAAGCGACAAGAAGCGCTTCACGTTGTCGGAAGACGGCCGCCGCATCCGCGCGGCGCAGGGTCACTCCGTTAAGGTCGATCTTGGCCAGCCGCCAGTCGAGCCGCCGCCGCAATTGTTTCACGGTACGGCGACCCGCTTTCTCGATTCCATTCTGCGGGAAGGCTTGCGTCCGGGGGAAAGGCAGCAGGTTCATCTTTCCGCTGACCGGAAGACTGCGATTGCCGTCGGACAACGGCATGGAAAGCCCGTGGTCCTGATTGTCGATGCCGGCCGGATGTTTGCGGACGGTTGCAATTTCTACCAAGCCGACAACGGCGTTTGGCTGACGGACGCCGTGCCATTTGCCTATCTGACCCCGTTCGAGGATTCCTCAGCGGAGAGCGACGGGTGACGGGCTGACGTTTGGTAACGGAGGAGGGAGGCGAAATGGGTGTCGGCATATTTCAGATCGATATGGATTGGCTGCATCGCTGGCTAAGGCAGCGGCGTGGCGGCGGTGCCCGTAAGCCCGGCAACCGCAACCTCAAACCCAGAATGACGCCGGAAGCCGCCCGCCTCGATCACCGGCAGATGTTGAGGTTCATGGCGCTCAATGCGGCGGTCGGCGTGCTGATCGGCGTCTGCGTCGGTGCAGCGCTGATCTTTCTCGACATTGGCGGTTTGGGCGCGCGCATCGGCCGCGCCGCAAATCCGCTCGTGCCCGTGCTGCTGGTCGTCATGCCCATCGCATCTCTGTTCGGCGCGGCCGCCACCGCCTCGGCGATCCTGATGATGCCCTATGAAAAGAAATTCCGCGACGATGATGACGATGCGAGGGGAGAATAACCGCATGATCAAGAAAATCCTCATCGCCAATCGCGGCGAGATCGCCTGTCGGGTCATCAAGACGGCGAAGAAGATGGGCATCGCCACCATCGCGGTCTATTCGGATGCGGATGCCAATGCGCTGCATGTAAGACAAGCGGATGAGGCCGTTCATATCGGCCCGGCCCCCTCGTCGCAGTCCTATATCGTCATCGACAGGATTCTTGAGGCAATCGCGAAGACCGGGGCGGATGCTGTCCATCCCGGCTACGGTTTCCTGTCGGAAAATGCTGTCTTTGCCGAGGCGCTGGAAAAGGCGGGCGTCGTCTTCATCGGTCCGCCTGTTGGCGCCATCAAGGCCATGGGTGACAAGATCACCTCCAAGAAACTGGCCGCAAAAGCGGGCGTTTCCACCGTCCCCGGCCATATGGGATTGATCGAGGATGCGGATGAGGCGGTGAGGATCGCATCGCAGATCGGTTATCCCGTCATGATCAAGGCGTCGGCCGGCGGCGGCGGCAAGGGCATGCGCATCGCTTTCAACGATGCCGAGGCGCGCGAGGGTTTCCAGTCTTCGAAAAACGAGGCGAAATCCTCCTTTGGCGATGACCGCATTTTCATCGAAAAGTTCGTCACCCAGCCGCGTCACATTGAAATTCAGGTGCTGGGCGATAAGCACGGCAACACGCTTTATCTGGGTGAACGTGAATGCTCGATCCAGCGCCGTAACCAGAAGGTCATCGAGGAAGCCCCATCGCCCTTTCTGGATGAAGCCACCCGCAAAGCCATGGGCGAGCAGGCCGTGGCGCTGGCGAGAGCGGTCGGTTATCATTCGGCCGGCACGGTGGAATTCATCGTCGATGGCGAGAGGAATTTCTACTTTCTGGAAATGAACACCCGCCTGCAGGTGGAGCATCCGGTAACGGAACTCATCACCGGCATCGATCTGGTCGAACAGATGATCCGTGTCGCATCAGGAGAAAAGCTATCCTTCGGGCAGGCGGATGTGAAGCTGAACGGCTGGGCCATCGAAAGCCGGCTTTATGCCGAAGATCCATATCGCAACTTCCTGCCCTCCATCGGCCGGCTGACGCGATATCGCCCGCCGCAGGAGGGCGAACAGGAAAACGGCACCGTCATCCGCAACGATACCGGCGTCTTCGAAGGCGGCGAGATTTCGATGTATTACGATCCGATGATCGCCAAGCTGTGCGCTCTAGGCAAGGATCGCGAGACGGCCATCGATGCCATGGGGCAGGCGCTGGATCGTTTCGAGGTGGAGGGCATCGGCCACAATCTGTCCTTCCTGTCGGCCGTCATGCAGCATCAGCGTTTCCGGGCCGGAAGGCTGACGACGGGCTTTATCGCGGAAGAATTTCCTGAAGGGTTTTCCGGCGTGGAACCGGATGAGGCCACGGCGCGCCAGCTTTCCGCCATCGCCGCCATCATCCATCAGCGGCTGCAGAGCCGCGCAGTCGAAATTTCCGGCACCATCGGCAATCACCGTCGCATCGTCGGTCAGGACTGGGTGGTGTCGTTCGGCGCATCCCGCCACAGGGTCAGCGTTGAAACCGGCACGGATGGTACGGCGGTCCGTTTTGAAGACGGGGCAGCGCTTAGCGTCGATACCGGCTGGCTTCCCGGCCAGAGCCTTGGCCTGTTCACGGTCGCGGGTGAGGTTATCGCCGCCAAGGTCGATCTCGCAGGTGCTGCGATCCGCCTGCGCTGGCGCGGCATGGATATTCGCGCCCATGTGCGCAGCCCGCGTGTGGCGGAACTGGCGCTGCTGATGCCGGAAAAACTGCCGCCGGATACATCGAAACTGCTGCTCTGCCCCATGCCGGGCGTCATCACCGGTATTTCCGTGGGTGAGGGCGATGAGGTGGAGGCCGGGCAGGCGCTGGCGACGGTGGAAGCCATGAAGATGGAAAACATTCTGCGCGCGGAAAAACGCGGCCGCGTTGCCAGAGTGGCGGCAAAACCGGGCGACAGCCTCGCGGTGGATGAAGTGATCCTCGAATTCGAGTGATGGCCGCTGCCGTTTTTCCGGAACGCATGTGGGTCGGAGCGGTTTACGGGGTCGGACCTGCGGGCGGATCGTTCGATTTTCGTCACGATCACCGGCCACAGTGCTAAAATGAAATGCAGAAGGGGAGAGATGCATGTCGGGTGAAAAAACGGCGCGGGATTGGCTGCAGCTTGCCGAGAAAGAGCTGAAGCGTTCACCGGAAACGCTCGTCTGGCACACGCCCGAAGGCATCGAGGTGAAGCCGCTCTATACGGCTGACGATCTGCAAAAGATTTCCCATCTGGACAGCCTGCCGGGCTTTGCCCCTTTCACGCGCGGCCCGCGCGCCACCATGTATGCCGGCCGGCCCTGGACCATCCGCCAATATGCCGGTTTTTCCACGGCCGAAGCCTCGAACGCCTTTTATCGCAAGGCGCTCGCCGCCGGCCAGCAGGGCGTTTCGGTTGCCTTCGATCTCGCCACCCATCGCGGTTATGACAGCGATCATCCGCGTGTGGAGGGCGATGTCGGCAAGGCCGGCGTGGCGATCGACAGCGTCGAGGACATGAAAATTCTGTTCGATGGCATCCCGCTCGAAAAAGTCTCGGTGTCGATGACCATGAACGGCGCGGTCATTCCGGTGCTCGCCAGTTTCATCGTTGCGGGGGAAGAACAGGGTGTGCCCCGCGCCGCCCTTTCCGGCACCATCCAGAACGATATCCTCAAGGAGTTCATGGTCCGCAACACCTATATCTATCCGCCGGAACCATCGATGCGGATCATTGCCGATATCATCGAATATACGGCGAAGGAGATGCCGAAATTCAACTCCATCTCCATTTCCGGCTATCACATGCAGGAAGCGGGCGCGACGCTGGTGCAGGAACTGGCCTTCACGCTGGCGGATGGCCGCGAATATGTGCGGGCGGCGCTGGCCAAGGGGCTGAATGTCGATGATTTCGCCGGGCGCCTGTCGTTCTTTTTCGCCATCGGCATGAATTTCTTCATGGAGACGGCCAAGCTGCGTGCCGCCCGCCTGCTCTGGTCGCGCATCATGGAGGAGTTCAAGCCGCAGAAGGCCTCGTCGCTGATGCTGCGCACCCATTGCCAGACCTCGGGTGTCTCGCTGCAGGAGCAGGACCCCTATAACAACATCGTCCGCACCGCGTTTGAGGCCATGTCCGCCGTGCTTGGCGGCACGCAGTCGCTGCACACCAATTCTTTCGATGAGGCGATTGCCCTGCCGACGGAGTTTTCCGCCCGCATCGCCCGCAATACCCAGCTGATCCTCCAGCATGAGACCGGCGTCACCAGGGTCGTCGATCCGCTCGCCGGTTCCTATTATGTCGAGAGCCTGACGGGCGAACTGGCCGAGAAGGCCTGGGCGCTGATCGAGGAGGTCGAGGCGCTTGGCGGCATGACCAAGGCGGTGGCGGAAGGCCTGCCGAAACGGCTGATCGAAGAGGCGGCAACGCGACGGCAGGCGGCGGTGGACAAGGGCGAGGAGGTCATCGTCGGAGTCAACCGTTACCGTCTCGAAAATGAAGAGGATATCGATGTTCTCGATATCGACAACGCCGCCGTGCGCGCCGCGCAGATCCGCCGCATCGAAGAGACGCGCCGCCGCCGCGATGGCAAGGACGTGACCGCCGCTTTGGCAGCACTTTCCGAGATCGCCCGCAGCGGCAAGGGCAATATTCTCGAAGCCGCCGTTGTCGCCGCCCGCGCCCGCGCGACGGTGGGGGAGATTTCCGATGCGCTGCGTGCGGCCTTCGGCGACCATGCCGCCGTGCCGGAGGTGGTGAGCGATATTTACGGCGAGGCCTATAAGGACGAGCCGGAACTTGCCACGCTCGCCGCCCGGCTTTCCGGTGTGGCTGAGAGGATCGGCACCAAGCCGCGCATCATGGTCGCCAAGCTTGGGCAGGACGGGCATGATCGCGGCGCGAAGGTCATCGCCTCCGCCTTTGGCGATATCGGTTTCGATGTGCTGGCCGGGCCCCTGTTTCAGACACCCGTTGAAGCGGCCGATCTCGCCGTCCAGAACAGGGTGCATGTGGTCGGCATGTCGTCGCTCGCCGCCGGCCACAAGACGCTGGCGCCGCAGCTGGTCGAGGCGCTGAAACAGAAGGGCGCGGAAGATATCATCGTCGTCGTTGGCGGCGTCATTCCGCGTCAGGATTACCAGTTCCTGCTCGACCATGGCGTTTCGGCGATCTTCGGACCCGGCACCAATGTCATGGATGCCGCCAACAAGGTGCTCGACCTGCTCGAAGGCGTCAGGCGCAACGCGTGAGGGGAAGACGGCCATGTTCGGAAGATTGAATCACGTCGCCATCGCGGTGCCCGATCTTAATGCCGCAATTGCCCGCTACAGGCTGTTGGGCGCAGATGTCTCGGAACCGCAATCCCTGCCGGAACACGGCGTGACGGTGGTTTTTATTCAGGCTGACAATACCAAGATCGAGCTTCTTTATCCGCTCGGCGAAAATTCGCCGATTGCCGCTTTTCTAGAAAGAAATCCGGGCGGCGGCACGCATCATCTCTGCTTCGAAGTGCCTGACATTGTCGGGGCGCGCGACGATCTCGTCAAAAAGGGCGTTCGAATTCTGGGGGACGGAGAGCCGAAAATCGGCGCGCATGGCAATCCCGTTCTTTTCCTGCATCCGAAGGATATGGGCGGCGTGCTCTATGAGCTTGAGCAGGTTTCCCAGACATACGGCTGAAACACAGACCCCGTAAGAGGCTGGCCATACGGTGAACGGCGCACAGCGGCCGTTCGCCTTTGCCGGAACGTGTTTCGTTTGTTTTCTTTTGACATTCGTTTTGTTTTCGTTTTTATGGCAATTGTCTTTCAACGATGGGGACGCGATCCCCCGACGCTGTCGTGGAGGCTCTATGTCCGGCGAGAATATTTTCGATCTTTTTGTCATCGGTGGCGGCATCAATGGCTGCGGCATTGCCCGCGATGCCGTGGGCAGGGGCTATTCCGTGGCGCTTGCGGAAAAGGGTGATTTCGCTTCCGGCACGTCTTCCGCCGCCACCAAGCTCATCCATGGCGGCCTGCGTTATCTCGAACATTACGAGTTTCGTCTGGTGCGCGAAGCTCTGATGGAGCGTGAAATCCTCTGGGCCATGGCGCCGCATGTCATCTGGCCCATGCGTTTCGTCCTGCCCATCCAGAAAGGCGGCGTGCGCCCGGCCTGGATGGTCCGGCTCGGCCTGTTTCTTTATGACAATCTCGGCGGCCGCAAGCTTCTGCCGGCGACCCGCACGCTCGATCTTCGCAAGGACCCGGCGGGCAAGCCGTTGAAGCCGACATTTGCCAGAGCTTTCGAATATTCCGATGGCTGGGTGGATGATGCCCGTTTCGTGGTCCTCAACGCGCGCGACGCGGCCAATCGCGGCGCGACGATCATGAACCGCACACGCGTCGTTTCCGCACGGCGCGAAGGCGGGTTGTGGCACATCGAGACGCTCGACGAAAAAACTGGACGTGCGGAGACACATAAAGCACGCATGCTGGTGAATGCCGCCGGTCCCTGGGTGGACAAGGTGCTTTCCGGCGTCTTCGGCCGCAACGACGTGCACAACGTCCGGCTCGTGCAGGGCAGCCATATCATCGTGCGCAAGAAGTTTTTCGACCCGCGCGCCTATTTCTTCCAGAACCCTGATAACCGCATCATCTTCGCCATTCCCTATCAGCGCGATTTTACGCTGATCGGCACCACGGACCGCGATTACAAGGGCGATCCGGCCAGCGTTCGCATCTCCGAAGACGAGATTTCCTATCTCTGCAACGCGGCCAGCGACTATTTCAGCGAACCGGTCCGGCCGGAAGATATCGTCTGGACCTATTCCGGCGTGCGGCCGCTCTTTGACGACGGCGCTTCGAAAGCGCAGGAGGCGACGCGTGATTATGTGCTGAAGGTTGAAGAGACAGAGGGTGAGGCGCCACTCCTCAATATTTTCGGTGGCAAGCTCACCACCTATCGGCGGCTGGCGGAACATGCGCTGGAAAAGATCGGTGCGGCGATTGGTGAAAAGGGCAAGCCGTGGACGGCGGGCTCCCACCTGCCGGGCGGCGATTTCGGCGCTGAGAGATATGAGGCGCAGGTGCGGGCGCTCGTCTCCCGTTATCCCTTCCTTGACGGACGCCATGCGGAGCGACTTGTCAGAAACTACGGCACCAAGGCGGCGGAACTGTTGGGCAGCACCACCGATGTCTCCGGCCTCGGCCGGCATTTCGGCGGCACGCTTTATGAATGCGAGGTGCGCTGGCTGGTTGAGCACGAATGGGCCTGCGCGGCCGAGGACATTCTCTGGCGGCGCACGAAACAGGGCCTGCGCCTGAACAAGGACGAGGCTGCCGGTCTCGATGAATTCGTGGCTGTGCTGATGGGTGGCGGGCAAAAGGCCGAAGTCGTGGCGGAGCGGGCCTGAAAATCCGCCGGTCGCCCCGTCAGCTCCCGGAACTCTTCGCCGGCCTCTCCGGGCCGTCGGCGCTCAGGATATAGTCGTCTGCGGCTGAAAGCGCGTGTTCCATATGCCCTTCAAACACCAGTTCCGGTTCGTTGGGCGCTATCGCAATTTTCGGCATGCCGCCGAAACGCACCGCCTGCGATTGCGCCAGACCGTCGCGCAGGCCGCTTTCCAGAAGATCGAAATAGCGGGTGCCGGGGCCGGTGATGAAGACCGGCATATGGCCATGCAGGCTGAAGAGGCGTGAAAGGCCGTTGCCGAGCGCAAGTCCGGCGGTGCGGAAGGCGAACCGCGCCATGCGGGCGCCGGTGCGGGCCGAGGCGGCGATCTTGTCCACCTCGGCGATCGGCACGAATTTCGCCGGTTCCGCCTGCGGCGGGGCTTCGAAAGCAGAACGCAGGATGGCGTAAAACCCGCAATAGGCCTCAATGCAGCCTTTGGTGCCGCAACGGCACAGCGCGCCGTCGGCCAGATGCAGCATATGGCCGAAATTGGGGGCGCTGACCTCGATTGCGCCGCCCGTCGAGCGGGCGATGCCAAGGCCGATGCTGTGGCCGAGCGACAGGGTGACGAGGGCTTCCGGCGCCGGGTTTTCCCGTGCCTGTTCCCGCATCCAAATGGCTTTTGCGGCCAGCAGCGTCTCGTTGTTCAGCGTCACGCGAATGCGCCCGTCCCCGGAAACGAGCCGCTGGAAATCGATCCTTTCGTCACCGAGAACCGGCGACCAGACGAGCGTTGCCGCGGCCGCATCCACCAGCCCCTTGCTGCTGATCGAGACCTGGAGGATATCGTGCCGGTCGATGCGCGAGCGATCGGCAAGTCTTGCGAGACCGGCGAGGATCGCGCTGCCGAATGTGCCTTTCTCAGCCGCAATCCTCTGTTCGGTAAAGCGGTCCACCAGCTTGCCGGCATAATCGACCAGCGAATATTGCACGCTGTCGGAAGAGATGATGACGATGGCGACATGACAGAAAGCGCCGCGCGGGCCGAAGAGAATGCGCGGCCGGCCGCGGCCGGCGGTGGCGAGCTGCTCTTTCCGCAGAATGAGCCCGGCCCGCTCAAGCTCGGTTGTGATGGCGGACACGGTTGCGGAGGCAAGCCCGGTGAAAGACGACATGTCGGTATGGGAAAGGCTGCCGTGCAGGCGCAGCGCCGCCATCACCGACAGGCTGTTTTTCTGGCGCACCAGTTCCGTACTTGCAATGGCGGACATGGGCTGGGGCATGCTCCCTGAACGGCCTTTTTCCTGTCGTGCTGATCCACTCTGATGGCGCATGCCAGAGCGAAGATCAAGGCACCCGGATGCTGCCCGCAGCCGTTGTTGACAGCATGGGGAATCTCTGACATTAATTTTCTCGACTGTCGAGAAAATTGTGAAACCACAGAGACCGGCAGCTTTTTCCGGGCGTTTTTCCTGCATGGAGGTGTGGGGCTTCGCCCTTACCGGGAGGACATCATGAATTCTTTTGCCAAGCTTTTGGCGGGTACAGCCGTACTCGTCTCACTGCATACCGCTGCTATCGCGGCCGATCTCGTCGTCGGCGTTTCCTGGTCGAATTTCCAGGAAGAACGCTGGAAAACGGATGAGGCGGCCATCAAGGCGGCGCTCGACAAGGCCGGCGCGAAATACATCTCCGCCGATGCGCAATCATCCGCCGCAAAGCAGCTGACCGATGTGGAATCGCTGATCTCGCAGGGCGCCAACGCGCTGATCATTCTGGCGCAGGACAGCGACGCGATTGGCCCGGCCGTTGAAAAGGCCGTTGCCGAGGGCATTCCGGTCGTTGGTTACGACCGCCTGATCGAAAACCAGAATGCCTTCTACATCACCTTCGATAACAAGGAAGTCGGCCGTCTGCAGGCTGCCGAAGTCTTCAAGGTGAAGCCCGAAGGCAATTACGTCTTCATCAAGGGCTCTTCTTCCGACCCGAATGCGGACTTCCTGTTCGCCGGTCAGCAGGAAGTGCTGAAGGCGGCCATTGACGGCGGCAAGATCAAGAATGTCGGCGAAGCCTATACCGATGGCTGGAAGCCGGAAAATGCCCAGAAGAACATGGAACAGTTCCTGACCAAGAATAACAACAAGGTCGATGCGGTCGTCGCCTCGAATGACGGCACGGCCGGCGGTGCAATCGCCGCTCTCGCCGCGCAGGGCATGGCCGGTTCGGTTCCCGTTTCCGGTCAGGATGCCGATTTCGCCGCGCTGAACCGCGTCGCGCTCGGCACGCAGACGGTGTCGGTCTGGAAGGACAGCCGTGAACTCGGCAAGGAAGCGGCAGGCATCGCGCTGGAACTGGCCGGCGGCAAGAAGATGACGGAGATCAAGGGCGTCACGGCCTTTGATGGCGGCCCGAAGAAGGTCACGATGCAGTCGGTCTTCCTGAAGCCGATCGCCATCACCAAGGACAATCTGAACGTCGTCATCGATGCCGGCTGGATCAAGAAGGAAACGGCCTGCCAGGGTGTGAAGGCCGGAACCGTCAAAGCCTGCGATTGATCGAATAGGTCCCGGTTCGGGCGCTGCGCCATGGTTCATGGCGCGGCGCCTTTTAGAGCATTTCCAGGAAAAGTGGGCCCCGGTTTTCCGTGCGGAAATGCGCAAAACAAAGAGTTAGAGCATTTCCAGGAAAAGTGGAGCCCGGTTTTCCGTCCGGAAATGTGCCAGAACAAAGCGTTGGAGCGTTTTCGCGATTCAGGGAAAAGCGAAAACGCTCTAAGATGTAAGGAGCACCGGCAGTTCATGGCCGATATGACCCAATCCAATTCCACAACGTCGCAAAAGACGGAAAAAACAGGCTCGATAACGCGCTTCATCAACGCCACCGAGCTGGATACCAGGCTGCTCGGCATGGTCGGTGCGCTTCTTCTGATCTGGATCGGATTTCATATCCTGTCCGGCGGGCTGTTCCTGACGCCGCGAAACCTCTGGAACCTTTCCGTGCAGACCGCGTCCGTGGCCGTCATGGCGACCGGCATGGTGCTCGTCATCGTCACCCGCAATATCGACCTTTCGGTCGGGTCGATCCTCGGTTTTTCCGGCATGATCATGGGTGTCATGCAGGCGGAAATCCTGCCGCAGATCCTCGGCTTCGAACATTGGGCGACATGGATCGTCACGCTTATGGTCGGCATTCTCGTCGGCGGCGCCATCGGCATGTTGCAGGGCTCCATCATCGCCTTCCTCAACGTGCCGTCCTTCATCGTCACGCTCGGCGGTCTGCTCGTCTGGCGCGGCGGCACCTGGTTCATCACCAGCGGCCGCACCGTGGCGCCGATGGATTCCACCTTCCGCCTGATGGGCGGCGGCACCAGCGGTTCGATTGGTGCGACATGGAGCTGGATCGCCGCCGTCATCGCCTGCGTCGCCATCATCGCGGCCATCCTGAATTCCCGCCATCAGCGCCGCCGTTTCGGCTTCCCGTTGCGGCCCGTCTGGGCGGAATATTTTCTGGCCGCGCTCGGCTGCCTTGTCGTTGTCGGTTTCGTGGCGGTGGTCAACAGCTATCCATGGCCGGTCAACATCGCCCGCAACTATGCCGACGCTAATGGCATCGCCTGGCCTGAAGGCGGTCTGTTCATTTCGCACGGCATCGCCATTCCGGTGTTGATGGCGCTTGCCGTCGGTGCGGTCATGACCTTCATCGCCACAAGGCTGCGCTTCGGACGTTATGTCTTCGCCATCGGCGGCAATCCGGAAGCAGCCGAACTCGCCGGCATCAAGACCCGCTGGGTGACGGTGAAGATCTTCACGTTGATGGGCGTTCTGTGCGCCATCGCCGCGGCGATTTCGACTGCCCGCCTCAATGCGGCGACCAATGCCCAGGGCGAGCTGGACGAGCTTTACACCATCGCGGCGGCCGTCATCGGCGGCACTTCGCTTGCCGGCGGTGTCGGAACCATAGCGGGCGCGATGCTCGGCGCGCTCGTCATGCAGTCGCTGCAATCCGGCATGGTGCTGGTGGGCATCGATACGCCCTTCCAGCGCATCGTCGTCGGTGTGGTCCTGGTCGTCGCCGTCTGGCTCGACACCATCTACCGCGCCCGCGCCAAGTAAGAACCGAGGAGAACTCCTATGACGGACCAAGTCACGCCCCTCGTGGAAATGCGCAATATTTCCATTTCCTTCGGCGGTATCCATGCGGTGGAAAACGCCTCTGTCGATCTTTTCCCCGGTGAGGTGGTCGCCCTTCTCGGCCACAATGGCGCGGGCAAATCGACCCTCATCAAGATCCTTTCCGGCGCTTACCGGCGCGATGGCGGCGATATCCTCATCAATGGCGAGGATGCCGATATCCGCAATCCCCGCGACGCCAAGAAATACGGCATCGAGACCATCTACCAGACACTGGCCGTGGCCGACAATGTCGATGCGGCCGCCAATCTTTATCTCGGCCGCGAGTTGAAGACGAAATGGGGCACGCTTGACGATGTCGCCATGGAAGCCTCGGCCCGCGAGGTGATGGGGCGTCTCAACCCCAATTTCCGGCGGTTCAAGGAACCGGTGAAGGCGCTTTCGGGCGGCCAGCGGCAGTCCGTCGCCATTGCCCGCGCCATTCTGTTCGATGCCCGCATCCTCATTATGGACGAGCCGACGGCAGCACTCGGGCCGCAGGAAACGGCGCAGGTGGGCGATCTCGTCAAGGAGCTGAAACGGCAGGGCATCGGCATCTTCCTCATCAGCCACGATATTCACGATGTCTTCGATCTGGCCGACCGGGTCTTCGTGATGAAGAACGGCAAGGTGGTAGGCCATGCCCGCACGCAGGATGTCACCAAGGACGAGGTGCTTGGCATGATCATTCTGGGCAAGGTGCCGGCCGGTGCGGTGCCGGGGCCGGGTGCGGTCGCGCTCTGAACTCAGTGAAATAAAGATATAAAGATTTCTTTATGTCTATTGACATCGTGACGCCCGTGGTGAGAAATGCGGGTGTCATGGTTCTCCGGGCTTGTTTGTTCGATCCCGGAGCTAAGAGGGAATCCGGTGCGCCGATGATCGGCAAGACCGGAGCTGCCCCCGCAACTGTAAGCGGCGAGCCTTTGTCCAACACGTCACTGGAGTAAACCCCGGGAAGACGGACAAAGGCGACGACCCGTAAGCCAGGAGACCTGCCAGGACAAAATAACGTCCACGGGCGGGGTGTCCCGGTGGTTGCTGCAATGGTCCGGCAAAGGCCGGGCCTGCACGCGTCCGCTTTACCCATGCCCCCACAACCAAATGGGGTATGACAATGCCAGACAAGACCATTCCAGTCGCATCGCTCGGTTTTCCGAGGATCGGACGCCATCGCGAACTGAAGTTCGCGCTTGAAGGCTTCTGGTCCGGCAAGATTTCCGAGACGGAACTGCTCGAAACCGCAGCTAGGTTGCGTGCCGCAAACTGGGCGCTCCAGCTTGAGAAGGGGATTACCCATATCCCGTCCAACGATTTCTCCCTTTACGATCACGTTCTCGATACGGCCGTGATGGTGGGCGCCATTCCATCCCTCTATGGATGGGCGGGTGGAGATGTTTCCCTCTCCACCTATTTCGCCATGGTGCGCGGCAGCCAGAGCGAAGGCCATGCAGGCTGCGGCCATGGGCATGAAGGACACTCGCATCATGGTCAGGGCGTTCCGGCGCTGGAAATGACCAAATGGTTCGACACCAACTATCACTACATGGTGCCGGAGGTTTCAGAGATCAGCATTTCGTGCTGACCTCGCAAAAGCCGGTCGACCACTTCCTTGAGGCGAAGGCGCTCGGCATCCATACGCGTCCGGTCATTCTCGGCCCGGTCACGTTCCTGAAGCTTGCCAAGGCGCGCGAGGCAGCCTTCAAGCCTCTCGATCTGCTGGCAAGGTTGCTGCCCGTCTATGAAGAGCTGCTGCGTCGCCTGCGCGCGGCCGGTGCGGACTGGGTGCAGATCGATGAGCCGGTCGCCGTGCTCGATCTTTCCGAGGGGGAGCGGCACGCGCTGGCTGTGGCCTATCGGGCTTTGTCGAAGGCCGCGCCGGATCTGAAAATCCTGCTCGCCACCTATTTCGGTGGGCTTGAGGACAATCTCGAAGCCGTCGCATCGCTGCCGGTCGCGGGCCTTCATATCGATCTGGTGCGAGCGCCCGATGCGCTGGAGACGGTGTTGAAGACGTTGCCGGAAAATCGCGTCCTGTCGCTGGGTGTCATAGACGGCCGCAACATCTGGCGCGCTGATCTCGCTGCAATCATTACCCGATTGGAACCGGTGATCGCGGCACGCGGTGCGGCGGCGTTTCAGATCGCGCCGTCCTGCTCGCTGCTGCATGTCTCGGTCGATCTCGAACTGGAAACCGGCCTCGATGCCGATCTGAAAAGCTGGCTTTCCTTCGCCACCCAGAAGCTCGGCGAACTTGCCACGCTTGGCAGAGCTCTCGGTGAGGGCAAGGCTGCTATTGCGACGGAACTGGAGGCTGCCTCTAAGGCCGTTGCCGCGCGTGCATCCTCGCCGAAGGTGACGGACGTCGCCGTGCAGAAGCGTATTGCGACGATTGGCGAGGCTGACAGGAAGCGGGTGAGCCCGTTTGCCGAGCGGCAGAAAGTGCAATCGCAGGCCATTGCGCTGCCGCTTTTCCCGACGACGACCATCGGCTCCTTCCCGCAGACGCCGGAGGTGCGCAAGGCCCGATCGGCGCATTCGAAGGGCGCGCTGACCGATGCGCAATATGAAAAATTCCTGCAGAAGGAAACCGAAGCAACCATTCGCTGGCAGGAGGAAATCGGTCTCGACGTTCTCGTGCATGGCGAGTTCGAGCGCAATGACATGGTGCAATATTTCGGCGAACAGCTTTCCGGTTTCGCTTTCACCCAGCATGCATGGGTGCAGAGTTACGGCTCGCGTTATGTGCGTCCACCCATTATTTTCGGCGACGTGTCGCGTCCGAAAGCGATGACGGTTCGCTGGTGGGAATATTCGCAGTCGCTCACCGACAAACCCGTCAAGGGCATGCTGACCGGGCCGGTGACGATCCTCAACTGGTCCTTCGTCCGCGACGATATCGCCAGAAGCCTGACATGCCGCCAGATCGCGCTCGCCATCCGCGATGAGGTCAATGATCTCGAAGCGGCCGGTGCGCAGATGATCCAGATCGATGAGGCAGCTCTTCGCGAAGGACTGCCGCTTCGGCACCGGCATTGGCAGGATTATCTCGGCTGGGCGGTGGAATGCTTCCGCATTTGCTCCAGCGGTGTGGGCGACCGCACACAGGTTCACACCCATATGTGCTATTCCGAATTCAACCAGATCATCGATGCCATTGCTGCCATGGACGCCGACGTGATCTCCATCGAGACCTCGCGTTCGAAGATGGAATTGCTGGATGCGTTTCGGACCTACAAATACCCGAACCAGATCGGTCCCGGCGTTTACGACATCCATTCCCCGCGTGTGCCGGCGGTTGGAGAAATGGTCGATCTTCTGGCGCTGGCGCGAGAGCGGCTTGACGACCGGCAGCTCTGGATCAATCCGGATTGCGGCCTGAAGACGCGTAAATGGGAAGAGGTCAGGCCGGCACTGGTCAACATGGTTGCTGCCGCTGCCGAGCTTCGCCGTGCGGTGCTCTGATATGAATGGAGGCCCGGCGAGAACCGGGCCTCCATCATGGCTTCCGCCGGGAAAATGTGGGGGAGGGCATATGAAAGCCTCTCCGGGAGGATGGAGCCAGCCGGACAGGCAGATGAACGTTTCCGGGCCTACGACTGGAGATCGATGTGGAAACGCTCAATCCCGGCGGATTTACGCCGTTGCGAAAGCGTTCAATGCAGGTCGGCCTGTGCGAAGGCGCCGACATTCAGCTCTGCGCTTACCGGCGGCAGACCCTGCTGATTGATGTCCTGGGCCAGCGACAACAATGCCATCTCCAGGAAATAGGTCGACATGCCCAGTTCCAGAGATTTCGAGCGCTGGCAAAGATAGGAAACCATCCGCCCGAGCGCCAGAATCTCGTCTGCATTGTCCTGTTCAAGTATAGCTGTGGTAGACGCCGCCATGATTCCCTCTCGACAGTCGACAGTATGAAAACGCGATAATGTTGCGTTGTTCATTTTCGACCACATCGAGCGTCACGCGAGCGTCACACCTGCGTCAATCGTCGTTTTTGTCCGCCGGCGCGGCGGCATTTTCCGCCGCTTCAGTGGCGGCGAGCGATGTCACGAGAGCGACGATGCTTCTGCGCACGGCGGCGCTCTTGATGCGCGAAAAGGCCTGGTTGAGCGAAAAGCCTTCATTCGAGGCCACGAAGGTCTGCATGGCATTGATCGTGCCAAGGGCCGGATTGGCCGGGTCGCCATCGGGCGTGGCATTGGCGAACAGGGAGCTGACCTCAACGCCGAGAATCGACGCAATGGCCTGCAGACGGGACGCGCCGACACGATTGGCGCCCTTTTCATACTTCTGGACCTGCTGGAAGGTGATGCCCAATCGCCCGGCCAGCGCACTCTGGCTCATGCCGAGCGACTTGCGGCGCATTCTGATTTGTGCGCCGACATGGACGTCGATCGGGCTGGGTAGCTTGGCGTGCATTACAAATTCCTCCGGTTGAGGTTCTTAAATCCGATGATTATCAATTAATATTGTTGAAGGTATACATTCAACACAATTTCCACGGGTATTATGACGCTTTATTGACGAAATTGCACGATTTTTCGTTCATAATCGCGTGTCTGGACCGCGATTTATTATTTTTGTTGCACAACGCAACGCACCGTTGCGGCTGGAAAGATGGCTCCATCCGGCCACGCCGATGGTCTGAAAGCCGATTCTGTCCCAAATTTCTCGGTTCATTGCATCGAATTCCTCAAGCGACTCGGTATCGCCGAAATGCGGAATCCAGACGAATGGCCGTTTCTGACCGGAACGTATGACATTTTCAAGAATGACATTGTTGTAAAGTCTGGGCAGGCATTTGTTGGTGTCGATGGCCGGCGAAAGCGGGATGGGATTTCGTTCTATCGCAAAGCCCTGCCGCGCGAGCCAAAGTGCCGAGGCGTCCAGTTTTCTTTTCAGCTCGGTTGCGGCGCGGGCATTGCATCCGCCATGCGCGACAGGGTCGGCAACGAGCAATAGCGGCCGGCCGCCGCTTCTCAGACCGGTGACGGAAACGAACTGGTCAACGTGGAAGCCGCATTGGTGCATTTTTTTGCCGGCAATCTCCGCTCCGCAAGTTTCCATCGCGGAAAAATCGGAAGAGACCGGGACTTTGCCGAGATCTTCCGGCCGATATCCGAAACTGAAGATGCTTCCGCCGTCGAGAGCCTGAATTTTTTGCCACCGAAGCGAAGGGATGGCCGCATTCCTTCCGATCCCCCTGTCATCCTGCAGGCTGGAATGGCCCACCAGTCGAAAATCCGGGCCGACAAGCTGGTTGCCCCCTGCCAAGGCGACATCCGAATGCGTGGTTGCCGCTCCCAGATATTCGGCCAGGCTGACACCGATGGCCTTCTCCGCCACCAGGACGAATTCCGCCGCAGCATCAACCGCACGCACATGGAGTATGTCCTGTATCCATGGATGCGAAATGCCGTCGTTTCCGGCAAGGGGTATCAGCTCGGTGCCGCAGGGGGTTAGCAGGCTGCCGAGCCAGTCTCGTGCTGACCCGAGACGGGCTCGATCGGTCACGATAACGGCGGTGATATCTGCAGGCAGGGCCGAGAGCAGGTTTCCAATTGGAACGAGCGGTGAAACAGTGTCAGCGGCCCTGTTTTCCGCAAAAAAAGAGGCGGGTAGTGCGAGCGCAATCGTGCGGATCAGCCCGCCGCAATCGGGCATCAGAGGCAGGGGTCGGATGGCGCTCAAGACCTTTTGTCCCCTGCCGCCTGCCTTGCCGCCAATTGCTGGAAAAACATCGTATTCTGGAGTTTCCATGATGGCGGCGGGGGGGATGGCAAGGTTTCGCCAGCGAGCGTTGTCAGAAGCCTTGCCGCATCGTTTCTTTTGACGGAAACGGCATTGGCCGCGAGCAGATTTGCCGTCTCGGAGCCGAGGCCGGCTTCCGCGGCGATGGCGCGCCATGTCCTGCGGGTAAAATGCAGATTGTTGGCTGCGCGGGTGAGCGCGTCATATTCCTCTGGAGCGACCGTATCGCGGCAGGCGGCAAGCGTCGCCTCGGCATCGACCAGCGCGACTGTCAGCGGGCGGTAATCGAGCGCGCCGGGTGCGTGGCTCACCGCCACATCGGCATCGGAAAAACGCCGCCCATCCCGATAGGCCTCGAAAATCTCGCCGATGCCGATCATGCCGAAGGGGGCGCATTCCGCCGCCCTGAGCGCCCCCATGCTGGCGGCGCCGAAAACGGTGACGCCGCTCGACAGTGCAAACAGGATTTCCTTGTGCCAGACGGCGGCGCAATCGCCATAGAGCCCGTCGATCAGCCCGATTGTTCCGACGCCTTGCCGAACCGCATCGAAAATATCGCCGCAGGCGGCCGGACCGCGAAGATCGAGACCGGATATATGCTCGGCTGCGATGCCGTGGATGGACGGCCCTGCAAAAACCACCGGCTTCATCCGAGGCCTCCGACGGTCAGCAGGTGATCGAGGGTGCGCTGCGAGATGTGTTGCAGGCCGCCGCCGGCCGGGGCAAGGCCGCTTGCCAGAACCCGCACCACATGCAGGCCGGATACCTCCGTTTCCATCGGAAAGACATAGATATCCTCGATGCTGCCGGCGAACAGGTGCGTCGCAAGCTGGTGCCATGGCGGCGAAGACGCGTCATGTATAAAATCAAGATTGGCCGGCACCCTTTCCATCGGCTGCACGCCGGGGGCCGAAGACCCGGCCGCAACCATATCCCGCTGGTAGCGGAGAGGGGAAAGATCGTCCCTCGCGCCGCTGATATCGGTCAATCGCGACTGGATCGCCTCCAGCAAGGCTGCAATCGCAGCGCCATGGATATCCGGCCGGCAGGCAGCGCCCGCGGCGCTGCGGGTGGCTGGCCCGTCCTGCGCCTGAAGCGACCGGGGCAGGCTCGCCATCATAACCGGCACGCCAAGCCCATTCGTCAGGTCGAAGAAGGATGGCGGCAGGCCGATATTCGACAGGTGCTGAACAAGACCGTCGAAGGAAGGATCGACGCCCGCCGGAATGAGGACCGGTCGCGGTGCGATGGCGCGCGTCTCGAAAGTGTCGACGAGAAAGCAGGCATCGTTTTCAATGAGTTCGAGCAGGGCATGGAGGACCGCATGGTCGTGGTCGAACCCCGCCGCGAGCCCTTGGGAACTCATGCGGAAGGCCTGCCGGTCCCATGGGAAATCCACCCGGAAATCCATGCCGACAAGTTCGTAAGGCGCAAAAACCTCCCCCTGCCGGCGAATGGATGTGCCCTTCACCCAGGCGCGTTCTTTTCGCGGATCGAGCGCGTCGCAATCGACCCTACCGACGGTTTCGAAGGGAATGAGAGGAACCCCTTTGTCCCGCATCTCCTGAACGGAGCTGAAGGCGGCGATATGTTTGCGGGTTTCTTCCGCGACCGCGCCTTCGATCGCCTCCATGATCGCCGATAGCCGGGCCTGTTCCGCGACAAGCCCCTTGCCCTGCGAGACCGACAGCCCGCGCGAATTGGGCCGGGCCGCGAACCAGACGGGAATGCCGATAATATCGAGGCCGGTCACGTCGCCGACACGGGTAATCCCGAACCGCCGAAGCAGTCCGGGATCGAAGAACGAAGCGTCGACATGCCTTGAAGCCGCTGTCGCTGATATGGGAGCATCGGCGCCGGTCAAGGCTGCGAGACCGCGATCAGGGCGCCGTGTGGCTGTCGTCGGCAAGGATGGCGTCGAACAGCTCGCCGGTGACGGAGCCGGCCGGGCCGACAGCCTTCAGGGCCGCTTCGATCGGTGCCTGTACCATGCGGTTGAAATCCCAGCCGGCGTCGTTCACTTCGCCGATGAAGGCGAAATCGGCTTCGGAAACGACCGCGCCGCCGGAGACGAGGGCTTCGATGCCCTGAATCTGAACCTGGTCCAGTTCCGCTTCCGGCTGGCCGTTCTGGCGAACGAGCATGGACTTTGCGGCGGCTGCCACGCGGGCATAGCCATCCACGCCGGGATGGCTGGCTTCATAGGCGGCAATCGTCTCATGCGACACGGACGCAACCCTGAGCGGCGCCGTGCGAATGAAGAGAACGCCGAAACCCTTTTTTCCGACAATGAAGAAATGCGAGGACATAGTATCTCCTATTTGATCCCAGCTAATCGAAGTGCGTGATAGAATTTTTCATTCGCTATCGGGTCCCGGTCTGGAGACAGGCTGCTGATCTCCCTCGCCGTCATACCCGGATAGTTTTCCTGAAGCCTGTTGCCGGATTCCCGGGCGGAGGCCAGATCGCCATGCAGCGCGTGGCTTGCGGTAAGGACGCGCAGCGCAGGCTCGTCATTTTCCATCCGCCCGCACAGTTCCACCGCCGTGCCGTAATCCTCGCGCTTGAAAGCGATGCTGGCGCCGGCCCACCAGTAGATGTCGGGCGCCAGCGGATTGAGGTCAATGGCCTGCTGAAACTTCTCCCAGGCGATTTCCGCATCGCCGAAATGAGCGAGCGCATCGGCATGCTGGAGCAGGAGGTCGGCCGAGTTGGGCGCCAGCGCCTCCGCCTCGAAGAATTTTTCGGCAGAGATATCGAAGTCCCGCTGGTAGAGCGCCACCACCGCGCACATCCAGTGGCCCACACCAAGGGCGGGGTCGATCTCGACGGAAGAATCGGCCTCCGCTTTGGCGCGGTGCAGGAGATGGGGGTCGTTGCCGCCCAGCATCAGCCATTCGAGTTGCAGGCTCTGTGCCACGCGGGCGCGGGCAACCGCCATGCTGTGGTCGAGATCGACGGCCTTGCGGAACATCGAACGGGCTCTTCTGAGAAGCGGCAGATCGCATTTGCCGCGCAGAAGCTGCTGGCCTTCCAGCAATTGCCGGTAGGCCTCGCCGCTGTGGTTGCGGTCGGGCTCCACCTGAAGCCGCTCGATTTCGCGGGCAAGCGCCGCCGCCACCTGTTTGGAGAGCAGCCGGAAGGCAGCGTGGATATGCCGTTCGGTCAGGACCGCCTCCAGTGACCAGACGATTTCACCGCTTGCATCCTCGATCAGCGCAACCGACATGCGGGTTTCGTCGAACACGGTCGAAATGATGCGGTAATCCGCCCGCAGCATGGCGTAGCCGTCATCGGCCCGGTCATGCGCCAGCGCAAAGGTGCTGTGCGGCGAAAGGACGGTGAAGGTGCGGTATCGGACAAGGCTGTTGGCGACATCCTCGACGAAGGCGTGCATGACCGGCGAGACCGGCTGCCCGTCGACCCGTGCCGGGCGGACGAATGCGACACGCGGTTTTGCCATTGATTTTCGGCGACTGCCTTCTTCCGGCTCGGCGGGGGCCGTTATCGTGGCGGCCAGACTTTGTATTCTCCGCCTCAGCGCCACGGTTTCCGCTTCCGGCGAACGACCCTCCTGACGAAGCTGCTCCATCAGAAGCTGGTACATGCCCTCGCAGGCGCTGATATTTCCGATCCGCGCATAGGCCGCCATGGCGGCGCGGTAGGTTTCTTCGCGCTCCGGTTCGATCTTGCAGGCGCATTCGGCAAGTCTGGCGATGTCGTTCGAGCTGGCGCGACCGAACCGCGTCAATTCCTCCAGAAGCTGGGTGTAGCTCGAAAAGAACAGGTCCCTGAGACGGCGGCGCTCCGAAAGCAGCCAGAGATAAAGATGGTCCTGCCCGGCCTCCAGCCCCTCCAGCAACTCGCCGCCGAATTCGAGCAGCGCATTGAGCCGCCGCATCGGGTCTTCCGCCCTTGCGCCGGCCAGGAAGATGGCAAGGTCGGTGCGCTGCGCCAGCTTACCGGCCTTCAGGTCGTTTCCTTCGGTCAGAAGGATGGCATCGTCCTCATTAGGCAGTTTCTGCAGGCGGAGAATGAGCTGCCGCAAATTGCCGAGAGCCCTTTTCTGCTCGACATTTTCCCACAAAAGCGATGCGGCATGCTGGCGGGAAAGGGACTGGTTCGGCGCAAGGATGAGGGCGGCGGTAAGGGCGAAGCCCTTGGACGGAAAAAATGCCTCCCGCACCGCGTCACAGCGCGGGGTGCCAAAAAGCCGGATCGGTATCAGTTCAGCGTTCCCAGCCACTTTCGTCCCCTCATGAATCATCATCTAACAACGTGTCCGGGAAATTGAAAGTCATCATAGCGTTCCATTTGACGCTGGTGTGACGCGGCCTGCCTATTGTCGCAGACAGAAGCATGAATGACGGGTGGAAAACAGCGGACATGCGACGGGCAGGCATCGGGAATTTTCGACAGTGATAGCGTTTAACGGAAGCTACATGGCCTTCGAGCCGCGTATCGAGCCTTACCAGCGTGCCGACGATGTCGGATATGCGGTCAGTGAATTCATGTGGTTCAAGGGCCGTCCGTTCTATCCGGTCTCGGCGCTGGTCCATGCGAAGGTCGCGCATGCCAGGCTGTCGGCGGAAAAGGGCGACGACGAGGACGAGGATAATCTCGATATTCTCTTTCGCATGCCGCTGGTGGCGGGCGGGCACTTTTTCGAGATCGTGCTGCGTTCGAATGAAGGGACGTCCTACGGCGGCTGGGTTTGGGGAGAAGAACTGGAAATCCTGAATGAATTCGTCAACGGCTATCGCGTTCTGGCGGGCAAGTTCGACGACAGGCTCATCCGGTTCGAATATTCCAGGCGGTTTCAGCGTTACCGGACGATTGAGCCGCTGCCGGTGGAAAAATCCGTCTTCCTGATCCAGCGGGAGGCAAAACCTTATGCGGGCAAGCGTGGTCTGCCGGGAGTTCCGGTGGCCTGATCGCGGGAGGCGCCCTTTGGGACAACGGGCGGAAGGCATGGATGCGCGTATTGCGGCATGTCCGGTAAAGCACGGCTTTATCGGAAGTCACCCGAGAATATTTTTATTTTTATTGTGTGGAACATTATGATGCCCAATAGAGGTAAAGTGCGTAACAGGGGGATGTCATCGCAGCTTGTGGCGGTGAATTGCGCTTCCGGCGACGATACGCTTTCCGATGCGGAGAGCGTCGAGGACGAGCCGCGCCCGCTTCTGCGCAGCGACAGGCTCTACGTTGTCAGCGAGCCCGTTTCCCAGACATTGCCCGCATCCACCGTCGGCGACGATCGAGCCGGAAAAGAGGCGTCGGGCAGGACCGAGATTCGAAACAGGGTTGTCGATGCCGATATCAGGGCCGCAAAATGGGCCTGGGCGATATTGGCCATCGCGCATTGCTGGCTGATTTATTTCATGGTTCACAATCTCGGTTAGCACCTCCCGCCGGAAGACATCCGGCTTCGACGTTCTGGCGCGCAGGCCCATCGCCGCATTTTGCGGCTATTTCGCCGTTTGAGCGGACCCGAGTGTCCATAACCTGACCTTCCGACGGCCTCCCGCGCACTTCTTCATGCTGCCGCCTGTCCAGCCACGAAGGCCCGCTCTCCCTGCTGTTCGCCTGCGGAAATGTCATAAAGCTGTAAATGAAGAAACTTAATTGAGTGATCGGTTTCAACGGAAACGGATCACCATGTCCCGGTCGCTTTTTACCAAAACGGCGGCGGCCTCGGACTTTTTTACGACATCGCATCGCCCGGGATAGGCGACGTCAATATCGACCGCCCGGACCTGTTTGAAGTGGCGTCGCATGTGCGGCACCCGAACTCCCATGACCTTTCTAGCCCTGGAGATGACGAAGTGAGCAATCTTATAGGTACCGGCTTCAACGCCGGCTCGGATGATGGCGAGTTGGCCACCCTCGAAAACGATCTGCGCGCGCTTGCCGAAATTGGCTGCGATACCGTGGAAATCGCCGCAACAAGCCTCGACATGATCGCCGGCGGCCGGATCATCGAGGAGCGCGCCGACCGTTTTGTGTCGCTCGCAAAGCAGTTCGACTTCCGCTACACCGTGCACGGTCTCGTCTCTTCGAATTTCATGGATCCGGTGACATGCCGTTACCAGATCGATGCGGCCAAGGCGCTTGCCGTTCTATGCGACCGTATCGGTGCGGGCATTCTCGTCCAGCATAGCGGCGCGCTGCGTGCCGACCAGATCGCCGAACGGGCCGATGCCGACAGCCGCGAGCGGGACGCGCTTTTCGAACTGGCGGAATTCTGCCGGCCCTATGGCGTGCGAATCGCCCTTGAGAATATCTTCTCCACCGAACCCGGCCAATATCGCCAGACGCCGGCCGAAGTGGCAGCGACCGTGAAGGCTGTCGGTCACGACAATCTCGTTGCGCTGATCGACTTCAGCCATGCCTATCTCGAATCCACCTATCGTGGTCTCGATTTCCGCGATGAGCTTCGCGCCATGGCGCCGGTTGCCGGCCATCTGCATGTGCACGATTCCTTCGGCCGCCCGCAGGGCTTCTATCAGCCCTATTTCCCGCAGGAAAACACAGCACTCGGCATCGGCGATCTGCACATGCCGCTCGGCTGGGGCGATATCGACTGGCAGGATATCTTCTCGGAACTTTCCTTCCTGCCCGATACCGTGCTGATGATGGAAATCGGCCGCCGTTATCGCGCCGAACAGCCGGCAAGCCTCGAAACGGCGCGGCATCTGATTTCGCTAAATAGCGCCCGCATGCAGCTCGCGGCCGAGTGATTGGCCTGAACAGGGTGTAAGCCGAGAGGCTGATGTTTGAAACACCGGCAGTCCCGATGCGACTGCCGGTGTTTTAATTCATGCTGCCCAGTCGGAGAGCGAATAGGCCCTGATATAATCGATCATCATCTGCGAGCCGTCGCTGAAATCAGCGTCCGATGGCGTTCCTGCCGTGCCGCCAACGGCAAGGTTGACGACCATATACATGGGGTCATGCATATCGTCAGGCGTATCCGTCTGCGCCACGGCGACATCGTCGAAATACCAGGTTATGTGCTCGGCATCCCACAACAGGCCGTAAGTGTGAAACCCTTCGGTGCTCGGCACGCTGACATTGTTGATGACCGAGGTCTGTTCACCGGTGGCGTTGGAATGGGCGGACATGATGAGCGTATTGGGGTTCTGACCGCGCATTTCGATGACATCGAGTTCAGGCGGCCAGGAGCCGTCTTCGGGCAGGAGCCAGAAGGCAGGCCAGGCGCCCCGGTCGGTCGGCATATCGGCGCGGATTTCGAAATAGCCATAGGTCTGGCTGAAGGAGGAATAGGTGTTCAGCATCCCCGAGGTATAATCATAACCTTCGACCTCGTCGGCAATCGACTGCGGGGTCTCCTCGGCGGTAATGGTCAGGACGCCGTTTTCGACGCTGAAAGGGTTGACCTCCGACGTGCCGGCATAGGCCGGGTTGATGTACCATTGCGCCTCGCCATTCGTCGTCAGCGAGCTTCCCTTTTCCGGCGCCCACCAATATTTGGCGTCCCAGGTGCCCTGATCGCCGCTGCGCAACGAGAGCGTATCGAATTCATCGGCAAAGGTCTGGGTGAGGGACGATCGGTCGAGGCTGAGTTCGAATTGGTCGGCCTGAAGGTCGTCTATGGTCGTTCCAGCAAGAACGATGGCCTCGCCATTCGAAAAATTGAGCCACAGGTCGCTGCCTTGCTGCGTGGCGCTGCCGACAAGCTGATCGAAAGATGTGATGCCGTAGCCATTGAGCCGGATCGTGTCATTGGCGCTGAAATCCGTGATGAGATCGGTGCCGTTGCCGCTCGTGAAAACAAAGGTGTCGGCCCCGCCGCCACCGATCAGCACGTCGTTGCCGGCCCCGCCATCGATCGTCTGGCTGCCCGACCCGCCGGTGATGATATTGTCGAGCGAATTGCCGAAGGCATAACGCCCGTCACCCGTTACCCGCAGATTCTCGAAATTGTCGGGCAGGGTGTAACTCATCCAGGTATCGATGGTGTCGATACCTTCCCCGGCATTTTCGGCGGCGCGATTGATGCTCGAATAGAGATAATAAATATCGTCGCCCGTGCCGCCCGCCATGGTCACGTTGACGGAACTGTCGCCCCACATGGAATCATTGCCTGCGGTGCCGGTAAGCAGCGGGCCGGAACCCGTGGCGGAGAAAAATCCCGTGGAACTGCCGCTGTAATAGAGTGTGTCTCCAAGCGCATTCACTACTGTTCGGGCCATGAACCGTCTCCTGTCCGTTAGCGTTGGTGTCTCACTCCTCCTGCTGCACACCCTAACAGGGCAAAAAGCCTCCTGTTAGGCCGAAATATGAGGGGTATGTTCCGTTGCGGTTGCATTCAGCTGTTGAACGGGACGCGTTGTCATGACCCGCTTCCGCCTGTTACATATTCGTTTTTGAACCGGCGCAGCGCGGTCTTGCGGTGCCCCTGCGCGCGATGGCAGGATTGGGGCGGATCGCAGATATGTCGCGGGGCATCTCGGGAATGGAGTGTCAGGATTGAGCGTAGCCTTCACCAAGGAAGACAGTGCGGAAACCGCAGCCGAAACCGTTCTGCCGGATCGGGTAATCTCGCCTCATCCCAATCTGGTAACGCAGTCCGGGCTGAAGGCGCTGGAAGAGCAGTTGCGGCTGGCGCGCGAAGCCTGTGAGGCGGCCAATGCCATTGAAGACATCAATGAAAGACGGCGCATTTCCGCCAGCCCGCTACGCGATTTGCGATATTTCTCCGAGCGGGTCCGCACCGCGCAATTGATGCCTGATCCGCCAGCGGATGGCGTCGTCGCTTTCGGCAGCCTGGTGACGTTCAGCCGCGATGACGGGCGAACGCAACGGTTCCGGATCGTCGGCGAAGATGAAGCCGATCCCGCTGCGGGAACGATGTCCTATGTTTCCCCGATTGCAAGGGTGCTGATGGGAAAAGCGGCCGGCGATCTCGTCAGTTTGGGCGGGAGGGAGATCGAGATCGTCGACGTCGCCTGAAGCGTTCGGTCAGAACATAGGCGGACTTAGACCCGGCCTGTTCCCGATGAGGCTTCCTTCTTCCCTGTTACGGGCACTGTCTGCCGTTCCCAGCATCCGCATCATCGTGTTTTTCAGGAAAAGCCTGAAGTCCAGATCAATGGCGGCATAGGCAAGCGCAAGTCCCACATGGGCCATGAAGACGGGGTTGAAATTCAGCTCTTCGAATTGATAGCCGATGATGACGCCGATTGCAGAATAGGCGAAAAAGCCGATTTTCCGTTTCCGGAAAATTGCATAAAAAAGCGCGAAGGCGCTCATGATGCAAAATCCCAACCCGGACGCATAGGCGGTGGCCATAAAACCATTATGTGGCGTCCCGATCCTCGATATCTGCGCAAGCTCTTCGTATCGTGCGGTAAATCCTATGCCCAAAGGATGCTGGAACATGACCTGAAAACCGCCGGTGATCGTCTCCCACCGCTCATGCAAGTTGTTGCTGCTATTGCTGTCCTCGAGAAAACGTTTCGAAAAGGCCTGTTCCGCAAAATCGAAAGCGCCGAGCGGCAAAACGGCGGCGATGACGAGGGCGCTCAAGGCAAAACCGAAATAGGTGCTGAGCAGCATTTTGATCGAAAAATTCCGGACGTAGAAATAGAGCCCGATGGCGAGGACGGCAAACACCCCCGAGCGGTTAAGCGTAAGGGTAAAGCTCGCAAGATATACAAGTAGAAACACGGCAAACAGCGCGGGGCGTTTGTGGCGTTCGGCGACATAGGCCGCCGCTGCTCCGGCCAGCGCGAAGGCCGGTCCAGCCGTGTTACCCACGGGCCAGATGCCGCCTGCCTTTTCGACGCGCAAAAGCAGCGGGGTTATCTCACCTTTCGCCGCAAGCTCCAGCACGCCCGCCTCATCGAACATGAAGGACAATCCGAGGGAGGCGAGCTGGTCATGAATGACGATGTCCAGGAAAAGCAGGATCGTCACCGCTATGAAGCCCGCAAATATGCCCCAGCAGAACAGTTCGAGCAGGTTTTCCTTGAACAGCAGATAGGCAAAGAACAGAAAATAGATCGCATAAAAATAGGTCATCGCCGTTGTATAAAATTCGCCATCGCCGCGCGCGTCGGCAAAGAGCGTCGTGAGGATAAACAGCACCGTCAGCGGAAGAAGATAAAACAGGATAATCGACGGCGTCAGGCAGCGAATGTAAAGCAGCGCGATGACGGGCAGCGTCATCAGCACCAGCATGTCGGTAATATTGAGGAAACGCAGGCCAATATTGCTGGTCGCCACATTGCATTGAATGAAGAAACCAATGGCAAAAACGAATATCGCGAGAAAGAGGCCGGGAATATTGATTGTTTTTGAAGGGTAAAGCGGCATTGCCAAAACAAAACCCGGTATAGCGGGCTGGCGCAATGCCACATGATTTGCTGGTCTTTTCATCCGCAGTCTCTATCTTTTGTGAGCGGATTTCGACTGTCCATAGGAGAGCGGTACCGCGTGGCAATCAATATAATATGGCGACCATTAGTGAGCTCGATGACGTCACCGCGCAAGATATTTTATCGTTTCGTCACGAGATCAGATTGCCTCTCGGTAAATCCCCTTCGACGGCGATGACGCGCTGAATGTGAATCGGTTCATTCGAGGTGGGCGCGCTGGTCCCGAATGCCGGAAGGATTCGCAGATAGAAATTATACCCCGCCGGGTTGATATCGGGGTCTATGGCGACCCCGTTGGCTATCGCCCACATCCAACCGCTATTGCCGGCGATGTTGGCACCTCCGAATTGCAGGGCGAAACAAGCGATTGTCCGGACTGAGCCGCCGCTTTTCGTAACCAGCGTTATGTAGGGCAGACGCTGCTTCTCGTTGTTCTTGTAAAGCACAGCGAAAGAAACGGTCCTGCCTATCATCGCTATGGCTTCCGCATTGCGGAAATTGCGCGTAAGCCCGGCGATCTGGCTGCCATTTGGAGAGAGGGCGAGGCTGCTTGCGAAGGACGGGGAGAAGATGATGTCGGTGGCTTTGGTGGCGGAGCCTGGTGAAGTCATTCCCCAGCCCGTCGGAACGGAACCGGTCCAATCGGAGAAATCGCCATTGCCGATGAGATTGGCGGCAGGCAGCTTTGGCCAGCAAGGTGTCTGGAAGTTGTTATCGCCTGCCGATCCTAGATAGGAACCGAACAGGGTCCGGGCAATCAGCCGGGAGCCCGCATCGTTCGGGTGAACATTGTCCCGATAAAGCGCGGCGTCCTTGCCTTTCGCCAGAAATGCGGCATGCGTATCCACCAGCGTGAGGTTCGGATAGGATCGGGCCAGGTCGAGGATCGCCTGATAGACCTTGTCGTAACCCGTCCCATCCCGCCACGGATTCTGCGTGGTGATGAGTTGCGGAGCATTTGGCCATTGCCATTCGGTCATTCCCAGCGGTCCGAGCAGGGTGGACCGTCCGGAGCTTAAAATGCCGCCGGGCGCTTCGAAGGTCTGCATATTGTGGCCATGATGCATGATGCAGAGATCGGGGCGGGGAATCTTCAGCGCCGCTGCGCGCTGTTCCGCAAGCATGTAACCCGCCATGCCGCCGGGCAGCGTCGCAAGATAAAGCGTCAGCGTCGCTCCTTTGCCGGCGCGCAGCGTGAGTGGGGGCGCATAGGTTTTCGGCCCGGTGGCGGCGCTCGTCTCCCATTCCGCCCAGCGGTATAACACCACCGTCGTATCGTGCAGATCGCCGAGCATCATCGCAAATTGCTGAAATGGTCCGGCTTCGGCATGGGCGGTGCTGTCGCCGTTCACGAAGATCGTGGCATTCTGCCCGGCCGCCAGACGGGCCCGCAGGGGCGAGAACGCGGTCAGGGAAAAACCGATGTCACCCATGTTTCGGGGACGTATGCCGAGCGTTAAGCCGATCATGCGACCACCTCTTCCGTTCGCGCCGTATATATGCATATGTTGTGTTCGGGCGGTGTCATCGTTCGTTCTCCTGGTCTGGCTTCAGAATAATTCCGCCACGAGGACCGGGGAAAAAATGCCGGGAGCGAAACAGAAAACAGCGCATGAAAACGAGCGTCATGAATTTTTCTTTGATCTCGCTTGAAGCGTAAAAATAGAATACTATTCTAATTATTATTGTTATTGTTGAATTTTATTGCGAATAAAGGTTTTGATGCTGGTGTTTTTATCTAGCGATATGCGTTTCCACGCAGCTTTCGGTGAAGATATTCCTGTCGCTTTCGGGCAGGTTCGTTGTTTTTGCCGGTCGGCTGCTCATGCCCGCAATCACAGACAGATGCATCGTCGGTCCTCTCATCCGGCAGGGGAGACGCCATGACATCCGCTCTTTTCGTCAGCCATACCGGAGAGAAGGGCGGCGCCGAACTTTTTCTGACGGACCTCGTCAAGGCGGGTCCGCACTCCTGGCGTGCCTGTTTTCTCAGTGGCGGTGCGGCCGCAGACGATCTCGTTGATGCGGGGCGAGCTCCGATCATGCTGTCCGCCGGAGAAAAAATGCTGTCAATCCGCCGCAATGCGTCCTTCGGCGCCCTGTTGCGCGGAGCGGCCGACGTGATGGCGGTCGCCTGGCAATTGAGCCGGGAGGCGAGGCGCTATGATGTGATCTGCGCCAATTCGCAAAAAGCGCTTTTCGTCTGTGCCTTGGCCGCGAAGCTCAGCCGCCGGCCGCTCGTCTGGATTTTACACGATATCGTCACCGATCCGGCTTTCAGCGCCGCCAACCGCCGCGCCTCGCTGGCATTTGCGCGCCTTTTCGCCAGGCTGGTGGCTGTCAATTCCGAAGAGACGGGCCGGGCTTTCATTGAGGCCGGCGGCGAGGCGGATAAGGTTCGCATCGTTTACAATGGCTTCGACCCTGCGAAAGCAAGGGTTTACGAGCCCGGCACGGCCGCGCGGCTGCGTGCGGAACTGGGCCTTGGCCCGCAACCGCTTGTCGGCCTTTTTGGCCGGCTGAGCGAATGGAAGGGACAACATGTGTTTCTGGACGCGATTGCGGCGATGGAGGGCGTGCAGGCGGTCATCGTCGGCGGTGCGCTTTTCGGGCAGGAGGCCTATGAGGCGCGCATCCGCGAACAGGCATCCCGTCTCGGTCTCGACGGTCGCGTCCGTTTCCTCGGTTTCCGCCCGGATGTGCCGGAACTGATGGCGGCGATGGATGTGGTTGCTCATACCTCGATTGTTGCCGAGCCCTTCGGCCGGGTGGTGGTGGAGGCCATGATGTGCGGGCGTCCGGTTGTCGCCACGCGCGGCGGCGGTGTTACCGAGATCATCCGTGATGGCGAAACCGGCCTTCTCGTGCCGCCGGGGGATGCATCGGCGCTGGCGGCGGCGATCGGCTGTGTCCTGTCGCAACCGGCTCTGGCGGAAAGGCTGGCGCAAAAGGGGCGGGAGGAAGTGAGCCAGCGTTTCTCACTGGAGGAAACCTGCCGCTCCGTTTCCGCTCTGCTGACGGAGGCGGCGTGAGGTTTCGCCCGGCGATCGACAGGAACAGGCAATGCCGACAGGCGGAAGGGCCAGGATGCGCATTCTCGTGAACATGCCGAGCCAATATGGCGGCAAGGCCTCCGGTGTGGCCCGCGTGACCTTCAGCCTGCTGGAGCGGCTGCTGGAACAGACGACCGATGACTATGTTCTGCGCTCTCCCTGGACGCGGGCGCAACTGCCTGAAAACCTGCGCGACAGCCGGTTGCAGCTCATCGAGACTCCGCGGCCACGCGTCATGGTTTTCGATGTGGTGCGTCAGGCCGCGATGCTGCCCGCGCTCTGCCGCCGGCATGGCATCGATGTGCTATTTAATGCCGATCCTTTCGGAAGTCCCCTCGGCGGCAAACGGCGTCTCACCCTTGTTCATGATCTTTATTTCAAAACCATTCCCGAACAGATCGGCTGGCGGGCGACCCTGACGACCGATTTCATCTTCAAGCTGATGATGGCCGGTTCGGATCGGGTCATCTGCGTATCCGAAGCGACGCGGAAGGATCTGGGGCGTTTTTATCCAGCCGCTGCCGATAAGAGCCTTACCATTCATTCCGACAGCACGCTGAATGTCGATCCCGGGGCTTTCGACACGGTGCCGCCTGTTCCCGGACGTTACATACTGGCGGTCGGAAACGCGACGTCCAATAAGAATTTCGCTCTCCTGGGCAAAGCCTTTGCCATACTCGGTAAAAAATGGCCGGATTTGCGCATCGTGCATGTTGGCCGCGACGAGGCGGAGGAAATCGCCGGCGCGCTGGATGATCCGGAATTGAAGGCCCGGCTGATCCGGCTTTCCGGCATAGATGACCGGCAACTGGCCGAACTTTACCGTCATGCAGCCTGCCTTTGCGTCCCCTCCACCTATGAAGGCTTCTGCCTGCCGGTGCTGGAAGCGCAGCAGCTGGGATGCCCGGTGGTCTGCTCCAATCGTTCGGCAACACCGGAGATTGCCGGCGAAGGCGCCCTGACTTTCGATCCCGCTGACACTCAAAGCCTCGTCATCGCGCTTGAGCGACTTTTGGATAATCCGGAACTGGCTGAAAATCTCCGCCAGGCGGGTTATGAAAACCGCAAATTATATTCGTGGCGGAAGGCGGCGGAGAGCTACGCGCGGCTTTTCAAGCAAGGAGCCGCAGCCTGAGGAGGGACGCTGTCGTCACGGTCATGCGGTTTTGCAAACATCTGCATAGAGCTTTTCATAGGCCGCGACGACCCCTTCAGGCTCAACGCCTTGGCGAATTCGCTCCCGGGTTTCAGGTGTTTCCGCAAGCATGGCGGGATTGCGTATCGCCTCTGCCATGCGCGCGGCCAGTTCGATGGCATTGCCCGGGGCGAACAGGCGTTCCGGCCTGTCCGCGCCGATCTGTTCGGCAACACCCGCAAGATTTGCGCCGATGACGGGTACGCCGCGCAGAATGGCTTCAGCGACTGTGCGGCCGAAGGCCTCCGGCCATAGGGGCGGCACGATGAGGCAATCTATGCCGGCGAAGAAACGATCGGCCTCCACATAGCCCGGAAATTCGACCGGCAGGCCGGCTGCCTTTTGCTGATAGGTCTCGATGCCATCCGGCGCGCGGCCTGCCATGACCGCCCGCCAGCCCTGCGGCGGCAAAAGCCGCAACGCTTCAATCAGCAAGTCAGCCCCTTTCGCCGCTTCGATGCGGCCCAGATAGCCGAAAACCAGCGGCTCGCCGGGCGCGCGGGCAATACGCGGTTCTGGCGAATCTGGCGGTGAGATGGCGTTCCAGATCACCGTGCGGCGGTTTTCGGGAACATGGGTGAAAAAGCCGGCCCGCACGTGGCGTTCGACGATATCGCGACCGACGCCGGCGACAGCATCGACCGCGCATTGGCAACGCCGGTGGAGATAGGAAAAGGCACGGCATTTTTTGCTGCTGCCATCGCAGATATGCCCATCATGGAACAGGGAGCCATTGGTGCACATGCTCGTGAAATCATGCAGGGAATGAACCAGCGGAACGCCGCGCTTGCGGATCATCGGCCAGATCAGCGGCGTCAGTTCCGATAGCGAATGGGTATTGACCACGTCCGGCCGGAAATCATCGATCACACGCGCAAGCCGGCGAACGAGGCGCGGATCCAGTTGCACGGCGATTTTGTAATATTTTCGCTTCCATTCCGGTTGTTGCCCCCAGTTGCCAATAAAGAACGGTGTGGTATGGCCGAGACGGTGAATAGTGAAACCATCGCGTTGTTCCGCTGCCTGCGCTTCACGCGAGATGGCGGCTACTGCGACCGTGTGCCTCTTATCCGCAAGTCCACACGCAAGGTCTTCTACAAATATTTCCGCACCGCCCACCCGATCCGGAGAAAACAGCGAGGTTACTTGCAATATCCGCATGCTCAAATTCCTGCGCCTTTAAGATCACGAAACCTGTTTTGCATCCGCGAGATCCGTTATTGCAGACGAAGCGGCGTTTGTACTGTCTGGTCTGAATGGCCCGGCGCCGGCATTGCAGCGTCTTCCGGAAATTGTTTCCGCCGTTTGCGGCCTTCCCGCTCCATTCCGGGCGGGTTCAGGCAAAGCGTGACGACCGGGGCGAGGAAAACGGCATAGGCCATGGCAAAGCCCGGAATCTGCAGCGAAAAATCAAGTGTCGAATGCAGCAGGACAAGCAGCAGCGCGGCAAGGCCGAGATGAGAGGCATAACGATAATTTCTGCGTTTCAGTGCCCCACGAATGAAAATCACCAGTTGGATGAGCACAAAAAAAGCGAGATAAAACGGGAAGGCCGCACCGAGTGTCAGCAGCCCTTCGGCGTAGACATTGTGGGCATGGGTGACGACGGCGTCCACCCCGCACCGCGCCACATGATATGGCGCATAGATTTCCGTAAAGCTTGCAAGGCCCGACCCCTGCGGCCAATTGTCGGCGATGGCGCGCGCGATACCCGGCATATAACAAAAGCGCATGTCATCTTCCAAACGCGTTTCCATGCGAAGCGCCACCCGGTTGGCGAAAAGCGCGAAGAGGGCGATAGCGATTGCGATCAGGAGCGCGGCACGACGTCTCGTCCCGCGCTGCCTGCGCCGGCTGGAGGCCCCATTGCGGCCGGTTCTGGCGGGGGAGTTGAACACAATCAGCAGGATCAGGACAATCAGCGCTGCGAGGCTTGAGCCAATGCCGGCGCGCGATCCCGTCAGCATCAATGCGATGAAACAAAAGCCCGCGAGGACGCCGAGAAAAGCGGCTCTGCGGATGAGCTGTTTCTGCTCCGCCGGCACGGTGAGGCGATTTGCCACGAGCGCCTTTACTCTCGCCCAATCCGGAGCGAGGAGGCTTTTGTGCAATAATGCGGCGAGCGTGAGAAGGATGAGACCGAAGAAGGTCGCGGCGGTATTGCGGTTGACAAAAAGGCCCGTAAGGCTGCCGAGATAAAAACGCTTCTGGATGAAGCCGAGAGCTTCGGGGAAAAGCGCGAATTGCACGATGGAAAACAGCGCAAGCCAGCCACCGGCAATTGCGAACCATCGCAGCGTCTTTGCCGCACGCTCGTCGCTATCGAAAAGTACGAGGCCGGTCATGAAGGCGCCGAAGGGCAGGGCGGCGCTCAAGAGGCCGAGCCGGTCATCCGCAGGTGTCAGTGAGATTGTGGCGGCTGGCGCAGTCTGCATGAACATGGCGGCGGTGGACCATGCCGGATTGGCGCGCGCGATGCCGGGTATGGAGGATGCCTGCAACAGCACCTGAACGATGAGCGCTCCCAATAAAAGGCAGGCTGCCGCGAATACCTTGCCTGCACCGGCCTTCGGAGGTCCGAACAGGAGGATTGCTGGCACCAGCAGGAGATAGATCGCGGCCGTGACGACGATGCGACTTTCGATTTCCGTTGCGCCCCTATTGAGAAGCGCCAGCAGAAATATTGCCCAGAATGCGACTATTGCGACCGGCCGGACATAGTCCCGAACCGCCACCAGTGGGGGCTGCGAGGAGGAGAGCGGTTCTGATCGGGCATCGGTGAGCGACATATCTTTGGGCTTTGTCGGAATTGTTTGTGATGGCTATGCCGCGAATATGGACGAGGCTCAGCCGTTTCATCGTTTCAGATCATGACAGCGGCGCGGAGCGTTTTGTGTCTGCCGGCGGTGGCTTTGGGCAGACTTCCGCCAGGGTCCATCGCAGGATTTCTCCCTGCCTGCCGCAGACGACGGCCGTATCCGCCTCGCGGGCCGCCTCGGCCTCGGGCAAGGTGTTCTTCGGAAACTGCTGCCACATCACGAAACGCCCACGGATCAGATTGGCATCGGCAGGCCCATAGAGCTGGGAGAAGTTCATCAGCACGGCGACTTCCATGGGCGAGGCGTTGCGCAGCGAGCGAACCATGGCAAGACGCAGCCAGACATCGCCATTTGCGGGAAAACAAGAGAGCGAATGGCGAATAAAGGTCTCGGCGAAACCGAGACGCGCCGCGCCGGAATCGGATGTCGGATCGATGCCATTCGCATCGAGATCAGCCAGAACGAGCCTCAGTCCGGCTTTGACGATATCCGAACGGCAGATTTTTTCGCTAACGATGGGCTGAAGTTCAGGGACCGTTTCCGCAAGGAGATCAGGCGCGAGGCCATTATTGTCGTCGGCGATCCGCGCCAATGCGACAATATCGGAAAAACGCCGGCTTTGCGAAAAGGCCTGCGCCGCGACGGACAGGACAAAGATGGAAATGACGAGGACCGGTACGACCGCGAGGATTTTCCGCAGGCGCATCACGCCGTCACGCCTGGTCATGGTAATATCGTGTATAGCGCGAATGATAATATTCGCTCGAACCATAGGCGCGATAAAGCTTCAGCTTTTCGGTGTCCACCTTGTTGAGGACGACGCCGAGACACTTCTTGCGGATATGAACCTCATTCTCCACCGTGTTCCGCACTGCCCTGCGGGCGGTTTTGCCCCATTCGGTGACGAAGATAAAACCGTCGATCCGCCCCGCCATGGCGCGGGCATCGACCACCGGCCCGAGCGGGGGCAGGTCGACGATGATATAGTCGAAAGCATTGCTCGCTTCGGCCAGCAGCTTGTGCATCTGCGCCGAGGTCAGCAGTTCCGAGGAATGAGGGACACGCTGTTTGACCACCGTGGGCAGGAAAGCGAGCCGCGTCTTTTCGTCACGAAGCAGCACATCCTGCACGCTGCGGCCTTCCAACAATACTTCGAGCAGGCCCTCGCTCGCGTGACGCGCCATGGCGCGCGTGGCGCCGGGATTGCGAATATCGGCATCCAGCAACAGGACCCGCGCACCCTGCCCGGCAAGCAACTGCGCCAGGTTGATGGAAATCGTGGATTTCCCTTCACTCGGCAAGGCCGAGACGACACCGACAATCCGCGCTCCGCTTTTGGCGGGAATACCGAGATCGATGGCAAGCCTGGTGCTGCGCAGGGTTTCGGCGAAGGAGGAGAGCGGATGGTCGACCGCGTAGCGCGCGACGCTGGTGGGGCGCGTCAGGGCCGGATGGCCGCCTTCCTGATCTTCTATTACGGCCTTGTTCTGGATGAGCGGGGTATTGCCGAGGAACTCCAGCCCGAGAACGTCACGAACCTGTTCCCCGGTGCGGAAAAACCGGTCGCGGAATTCGCGGAACATGGCGATACCGCCACCCGCCGCGGCACCCATGATCATGAACAGGGCCAAAATGATGGGCTTGTTCGGCTTGCTCGGAATTCTGGGCGGCATCGCCTTGGAAATCACGCGCGCTTCCGTTACGGGGAAGGATTGCTGCTGCATCGCTTCCTGATATCGCTGCAGGAAGGTCTGGTACATGTTCTTGTAGGTTTCGGCCTCGCGCTGTAGTTCGCGCAGCTGAACCTGTGTCTCGCTGGCGGAGTTGCTGATGTCGGTCGCCTTGGCGACACTTTCGGCGAGCGATTTTTCCCTTGCTTCGGAGACTTCCAGATCGCTTTTGTAACTTTGCGCGATGCGGCTGATTTCCTGGAACATCAACCGTCGGTATTCCTGCATTTCATTGCGCAGACGCACCGCCTGAATGTGGTTGCTGCTGAGCCTGCTGGTAATTTCCGCCTCAGTCTTGGAGGCTTCGAGATATTTTTTGCGCAGATCGTTGGCGACCGAGCTGTCGAGAATATCGGTAACCACCGCATCGACATCGTCGGTGGCGAGAATATGTTCGATGCGTTGCACCCGCGCCCGCGCCCTGGCCGTTTCCGACTGCGCCAAAATCAGCGCGCTGTTGGATTCCGCCAGCTGCTGATCGGAGAGCAGGCCGTCATTGCCGGTCGAGATCAGATTATGTTCGGCGCGAAACTTCTGCACGGCCAGATCGGTTTCGAGCGCCCGCTGGCGCAACTCGGCAATACGGTCGGACAACCAGTCGCTGGCCCGCCGCGTCGCCTCGTATTTGGAATTCAGCTTGTCCACCAGATAGGCCGAGGCCACGGCATTGACGATCTGCGCGGCGAGAACCGGCGATGTCGAATTATAGGTGAGTTCCAGCGCATATGTCCGGCCGATGCGCTTGACGCTGAGGCCGTTGAGCAGCTGGTCCGACAGCGATCTCTTCAGGGTTCCATCGTCAACCACCGCCTCTTTTTTCTTCGCTGGCGAGAACCATTGCGAAACATTGACGAGTGAGCGGATGGTGCCGAATATCGAGCTCAGAAGCGATGCGCGTGTTGCCCTGAATTCCTGATTTTCCGTGAGGTTGAGACTATCGACAACGGCAAGCCCGATGGTTTCCGATTGCAGAACCTCGACCTGGCTGAGAATGGAAGCCTCATCCTCTATAACGCCGCCGATCGTCGAAAGCTGTTCGACAATCTGGCTGTTGTTGCGGTCGATCAACAGCGTCGCCGTCGCCGAATAGATCGGAACGGCCGTTGCGGCAAAAGCGAGGCCGATTGCCCCGGCGACTGCGACGGCGGCAAGCACGATGCGCCACTGCCGGCGGATCATCGCAAGAACGGCGTCGATATCGATAAATTCGGCCGTCAGTCCGTTTTTATCGTAGTCAGCCATCGTCAGGGGATCGTGCCTTTGTAACAACTGTCTGCCTCGCTCTTTTCGGCGGGCGCAGGGCCCGCCAAGTCACGGTTGCATCACAGAACTGGCGGCAGCCTTCCTCTCGGGAAAGGCGACAAAGCCAAACTCAAACGGGACTTGTGCTCGTCGTCGTGCTGGTGCTGCCGGTTGAAAGCGATCTGCCGCGGCCAGCCGGCGGGCTTCCGCCACCCGCCTGTGCGGTGCCGCCTGCGGCACCTGCCGTTCCCGAACCGCCGACGCTGTTGGCGCTTGCCGGCGAGGAACCGGCGCCGCCGATCGGCGAGGCCGCCGCTGCCGCTGCCGCTGCCGCAGGGGCGGCCGGACCGGCAGCCGTTCCTTCGATATTTTCGCTAAAGGCGATCAGCAGATCGGCGGGTACGTTTGCGCCCTTTGTCTGCAACTGGATGGCGGCTGCGAGTATCGTATTGCCGTTTCTCATCGCGGTGGCGTGGGCAAGCGCCAGGCCTTCGCCGACGACTTCGGAGAAGTCCTTGTTGCCAACCTTCTGGGCCAGTGCGACGATGGTGGGCAACTGGCCGGAGTCACTCAGGATGAGGCCGGAGAGCTGTTCGGAGAATTGTGCCGCGCTGGTGGAAACGGCGATGATCGGAAACCCGCTCGTCACTTTTCCGGTTACGTCGGCCGTCGCCGCATCCGTGCTGGACGCGATGGTGACCAGATCCCTGATCATCCCCTGCGTCGGAGACTGCTTGAACAGTTCCGCTGCGGCAATCGAAACCGTGTCCGGATTGGTGGTGTTGACGCGGCTCAGAAATGCAGCGGTGGTTTCATCGGCGGCCTTGACGGGTGCGCCTGTTGCAGCGCTCTCGGCCGAGGGCGCCTGTTGCGGTGCGGCCGGCGGTGCGGTTTCCACGTTCTGTGCGTTGGCGACAGCGGAAAAGAGACCCATGCTGGCAATAAACATCGCACCAACGAACATCGAGCCGTTACGAATGCGGGGCATCCAACTCTCCAAATCTTTTAAAATACGACTTTAAATACATCCAATGCTGGGCAAGGTTACCCAACATTTAAAATTTCTTTTTAAATCGCACAGCCCAAGCAAAGGATCAAGCGCTAAAATAAACCTGCGGCGGAAACCCTCAGCTATTGTTAACGGCTGCCCTTGCCTTTCTCCGGTTTGTTCATGACACGGCGACTTTCCGTGGCGATGTTATTAGCCGGTCACGCAGCCAGATATTGGCCGGCGTTTCGACAAAAACGTGGAAGGTGTGGGCTATGGCGACGGTGCTGACGACGATGACGAGATAAACGAGGTTGCTCCACTCGGGCGGGAACGTGACGCCGCCGAGCGCAATTTTGAAGCCCCGGAAAATAAACGGGTGCAGCAGGTAAAGCGCATAGGATGAATCGCCGAGTTTTGCCAGCGGCCGTGCGAAACGGGGCAGGGAGATGTTTCGGGTCAAGGTCGCCGCTGCCATCAGCAGAATCGCGCCGCCGCCGAAAACCAGCAGCCGCGAAAAGGAATAACAGCCCGGATCGCACTTGAATCCTATCCTGTTCAGATCGGTCAGCATCCAGAGCGCCAGGCCGCACAGGGCCGTTGCGAGCCCGAGCAGGGGCGGCAGGCGAACGCCTCGCAGGAAGAGGACTGCCAGGAACATGCCTGCGACAAATTCGAGAATGATCGGCTGAAACCAGAAGCTGAACGGCAGGCCGAGATCGAAGGCGGAGCCGATCACGACGGCGGCAAACAGCACGCCGGCTGTCGTGAATACCGCGCGCTCCAGCGGCAGGAAGATGAACGCTGCGAAAACGATATAAAAGAACATCTCGTAATTCAGCGTCCAGCCGAGATCGATCAGCGGAAACGGATAGGCGTCGCCATAACCCATGCTGTCATAGGGAATAAACAGGTAGGAGGTGAGGATCGACTGTAACGGCGGAAAGGCCTTCGCACTGATAAGGGTCACGCTGGCGGCCATGGCAAGCCGCAGGGTCAGCACAAACCAGTAAAGCGGAACGATGCGGAGAAACCGGCGCAGCAGGAACGCGGAACGACCGCCTGTCGCGGCGAAATAGGGCCGGGACGCATAAACGATGACAAAGCCGGAAATGACGAAAAACAGGTCGACACCGCCGCCCAGCCGCAGCAGATGCAGTGGGAAAAGCGTGAATTGCCAGTTCACGTCCGCGTGCAGCGCAACAATCATGGTTGCCGCGACGGCGCGCATCACCTGAAGAACATCAAGACGCTGCGCCCCGGCAGCGGGCGCTTCTTTAAAGTTTTTCATCATCGTCAATCTATAAAAATAAAGATATATTTAGTATTATATTGCGGCCGCTTTCGCGGGGCGGAAGTCCAGTATTCAAGCAGGTTATCATGCAATGGACAGGCGCGATACACACAATTTTGCGATGCGGCATTTCGTCGGCGCCATTCAGAAAACTTCCAGAACCGTAAGCTGGTCGCTGACCGAAAGCCGGTATTGCCCACTTTCCTGCGTGATTGTCTGCTGGCTCACGGAGCCGTCATCGCGGAAACGGTGTGCGATAACATGACTATGCTGGCCGGCCACCGAAAATGTCGCAACCCGTTCGGCGGGCGGGTTTTCGATGCGGGCCGGCCATTGCCAGCCGGAAATTCCCAGCCAGACAGGCACGAGCAAAGCACCGTCCGTCCTTGTAAGGTGAAGGGATAATCTTTGGGAATCGGCGGTGAGGAAATCGAGCTGTCGTTCCTCCGGTCCGGTTTGCCGTTCTGCCCTGCAGAGGGAAAGAAGGGCGCGAACGGCCCCGTAGGCCGGGGTGCGGCTGAGATCGTGGCGCAGGAGGCCGAAGGAGGATTCCGGGTTTGTCTCATCGGCGGCGAAGCTTGAAACCATTTCATAGATGTAGGACCGGCGGATACCGCTGATGAAGCACCAGAGCAGCATGCGCGGCATATAGCGCGCCTTGATGCCTTCGGTGACGGGGAAATGAAATGTCTTGGTTTGCAGCGAGGTATGGTAGCCCATTTCCGTGGCGAGCACCGGCCTGCCGGCCGCTATATGCGCCGAGGCGGCGATGGATTTCGAGAGTGCCCCCGGACCGGTCGTTTCGGGATGTTCCATCCCGGCGTAAGCGTGGATATTGCCGTAATCGCAGGCATTTTTCAGGTCCAGCGCCAGCGCTCTGTTCGACAGGACATAACTTGGCGCCGCAACTGGCACCGCACTCAGGCGCGGAACCGAACGGATGGTGTCGTGCAGCGCCGCCTGATGCTCCGCCGAAATACGCGGAGCATTTTGCGGATCCTTCGTCAGGTTCGGTTCATTGCTGCCCTCGAAAATATCGATACCCGCGTCGCACCAGTCGTAGAAATCCGCCAGCCTGTCGAGCGGCGTGGAAACGTAAGGGTTGAGATTGTCGTAACAGATGACGGTGAGGCGAACGCCCGCCGCCACGATCCGGCGCAGCCGCCGAAAGACGGGGCTGTCGCGACTGTCTCTCGCGGTGATCAGCCCGTCATCGCGCAGATGCCGGACGCCCAGTGCTTCGAGTTCGGGCACGATCCGCTCGAACTGTTCCGGATAGATGCCCGTGGGACGGGTGAAGTGACCGCACACCCCTACGCTGTCCAGAAAGGCTTCGGTACTGGCTGAAGCAACCGTCTGCGCCCGTGCGGGAATGGCTTGCAAACCGGAGGCGGCGACCAATGCAAGCGGCGCGGCTGAAAGCAGGTTGCGCCGTGTCAGGCTGCCCATGGCTATCGGCGTTTTTCCATTCATCTGCGCCTCCTGGTGTGTCCGGAGAAAATATAAGCCAGACGTCAACACATGGACGTCGCCGTTTAAATGGCGATGATGCCTCTCAACACGTCGAGATCAGAATGTCCTGGAAGTTTTCGGCATCTACAATCGCCCTTAAATCCAGGTGTTTGAAATAAAACAGATATTATCAACTGGAATATGATCATCAGCTGCAACGCAACCGATTTCTTCCGATTGCCTGCACTTTAAAGTGGCTAAACCGTAACACGAGACCGGTTCTTTTCGCAACACCGCATGGCTTTTGCCGCGTCGCGAAAAAAATCACTTGAAATAGCGTCGATTCCCGTGCTTTTTGAAAAGTAGATTTTGGTAATTCATATTTTCAAACATTAGTTCTGCTCCGGCTCTTTTATTTTTGCAGATGTCTCACTGGTCTCCTGGAATGAAGGGAGACGAACGAGCCCGGGATGGACGCCATAGATTTTCGATGAAGGAAAACAGAGCGTATCCGCATGAGAATTCTCCATCTTAGCAGCCTTTATCCGCCGCATATCGTTGGTGGATGCGAACGCTCGGTCGAACATCTCGCCGAGGAACTCGTTTCCATGGGACATACGGTCGGCGCCGCTTGTATCGAGCGGCAGGCCGAACCGAAAACCATGCGCAACGGCGTCTCCGTCTACCGCATGTTCCATAATAACGATTTCTGGCTCGAGGACTGGCCGCAATATTCGCCGCAGCAGCGGCGCATGCAGAAGCTCAAGCAGCAGTGGAATTTCGACGTCGAAAAGCAGTTCGAGGCCGTTCTCGACGATTTCAAGCCTGACGTTCTCAACACCCACTCGCTTCTGGATGTGACGACGCTGGTGTGGCGGGCGGCGCATAAGCGCGGCATTCCGATCGTTCACACGATCTGCGAATATGATCTCCTGTGCGGCAACGCCGCCATGTTCAAGGGCGGCAAGCCCTGCGAGCACATCCATCTCGGCTGTCAGGCGGTGAATTTCACCAAGAAATTCACCCAGCGTTATATCGGCGCTGTCGCAAGCGTCGGCACGGAAATCCTCAAGACGCATGTCAATCACGGGCTTTTCCACCACATTCCGGAAAGCCTGCGCCGCGTCATCTTTTATTCCTGCACGGTTCCCGAGGGCGATCCCGTCGCACGCCGGCAGATCGACCGCACTGGCCGGCCGCTGACCTTTGGTTATATCGGCCGCATCAATACGGAAAAAGGCGTCGGCAACATGGTCGATGCTTTCAAGGAAATCGGTCACGGCAACTGGCGCTGTCTGGTCGCCGGCCATGCGATGGACGATTCGATCGAACGTTTCACAGCTCAGGCCGGCGATCTGCCGATCGAATTCGTCGGCTGGGCGAAACCGAAGGAGTTTCTCGAAGAGATCGACGTGCTCATCGTTCCTTCCTTCTGGGCGGAGCCTTCGCCACGCACGATCTACGAAGCTTATGCCATGGGCGTGCCGGTCATCGGCGCAGCCTCCGGTGGCATTCCGGAACTGATTGGCGAGACCAACCATGACTGGCTGTTTGAGCCAGGCAACGCCAGCGACCTTGCCGCCCGTATCCGCCGGGTGCTGACGCTCTCGCGCGAAGAATTGCCGACGGAGGCGGATTTCGGAAACATCGTCGAGGAATCCACCTCGCGTCGGGTCGGCGAAAATTATGTGAAACTCTATGAGGACGTCCTGACGCGCTACAGGCAAAGCCGAACCCTGCGTGCATCTTAACCGGCAACGGACCCGGTCTGTTGCTGCGGTTTTCTTCGAAGGAGAGAGCATATGGTGGGAAGCAATAAGGGCAGCCTCCGCTTTCACGGCCTGGGCGTCGAGGTCGCTGCGCATGTTGCGTCAACGCGGCCGGCTTTACGGGTGGTGAATTGATGTCCGAAGCTACGTCGATAGGCAATGCTGCCCTGAAAGGCGTGTTCTGGTCCATCGTCCAGAACTGGGGCGGCAAGCTTTTCACCTCCATTCTCTTCATCGTTCTGGCCCGTTTCCTCAGTCCTACCGACTACGGCATGGTCGCCACCGCCGGGCTGGTGCTGATGCTGATCCAGATGGTGTCGGAGTTCGGATTCGCAGATGCGATCGTGCAGAAACGCAACCTGGAACCCGGCGACGTCAATCTGCCATTTTATGCCTCGGTTGCGGTCGCGACGCTGCTGGCCATTGCCGTCTGTGTGTTTTCACCGGAACTGGAACGCTGGTTCGAGGTCGAAGGTCTGGCGCCGGTCATCGTGGCTATCTGCATATTGCTGCCGCTGAACACGGCATCGATGTTTCAGGAGGTGAATTATCGCCGCGCACTGGCTTTCAAGCCGCTGGCAATCAGAACCTTCATATCGAACATCGTCGGCGGCGGCGTGGCGATTGTTTTCGCGATCATGGGCATGGGCGTCTGGAGCCTCGTCGTGCAGACCTATGTCGCCACCATCGTCACGCTGATCTGGCTCTGGCGAAAACCGCACTGGCTGCCGGGCACCACTCTCAACCCCGGCACCTTCGTCGAACTGCTTCGCTTCGGTTCGTCGGCGCTCGGCCTTCGTATTGTCGATTTCGCGGCCACGCGCCTGATCGATTTCATGATCCTGGGGCGTTACGGGGTCGCGCTCTTCGGTCTCTACACCGTCGGCAGCCGCCTTTATCAACTTCTCATGCAATTGCTTCAGTCGGCACTTTATGACGTGTCGCTGACGGTGCTTTCGCGCGTCTCGCACGAGCGCGAACGCATGGCGGAACTTTACAAGCAGTTGATCGCAATATCCGCAATTGTCTCGACACCAGCCTTCGTGCTTTTTGCGGCACTGACGCCGGAGATTTGCCGCGTTTTGTTTGGGGCGCAGTGGCAAGGGGCAGATGAGATCGCGAGACCCCTGCTGCTTCTCGGTGCTTTACAATGTGTACAATTTCAAAACGGCCCGTTTCTCTCCGCACGCGGCAGCCCGAACAAGGTATTGATTGCCGGCGCCGTCAAATCGATTGCCACAATTCTGATGATTGTCTTCATACCGACAAGCGGTATCGATGAACTCGTCATTGTTTACGTATTTGGCCAGCTTGCTTCCACGCCCTTTACGTTCTTTTATGTTTCGCGCGAATTGGGCGTGTCGCTCCGAAGAATAATGTCTCTGCTTCTGCCGAGTTTTGCCACCAGCGGTCTCTGCTTTGTCATCGTTCAATGGATGCGCCCTGAAGTTTCCGTGCTGGGTTTGGGCGATTTCATGTCTGCAATACTGCTCGGATCTATTTTCGTCTTAATTTATTTTTTGCTCATAGCGCTGGTTGCCCGAACGCAGGCGCGGTCGGCCCTTCTTTTCGTCACGAGCAAGGTACTCCCACGGAAGGAAGTGAATGCGTAAGCTCATAAAAAAAATCATTCCCGCGCCGCTGCATCGTGAATGGGTGAAGTACAATGAACGCCGCAATCAGGATGTTGCCATTCGTCACTTCTTTCACGCGCTGCAGGAGCAGAAGCGACGTATAAAAAAACTCCCCGGTGGGGATCATATAAATCGGGTTTTGATTGTCGCCTGCGATCCCTATTCCGTTTTTGGCTCTATCGGTGATGATGCCATGATCACCGCGACAGTTCAGCATGCTCGCGCAAGAAATCCTGATGTCGAAGTCGATATACTGGTCGAGGGAACAGGTGCCGCGGACCTGGTTCGCCAGAGGGGATTTAATCCCGTCGATCTCTTTGGCGAAATTGATTTTTCCGAAGCACTTCTAAATCACTTTGAAGCGCGGCGATACGATTGCGTCGTGGTGGTTGGAGCGGATGTGATGGATGGATATTACCATCCGTTGGTCAGCGCAAAACTCCTGGCAAGTGCTGATTTGGCTGCGGCTGCCGGGATAAAAAATGTCATCCTCGGTTTCAGTTTCAATCAAGCGCCTCATCCCGCTCTGGCTATGTTTTATAGCGCCCTGCATCCCGACGTTTCGATTAATGTGCGCGATCCGGTTTCCCTCAGCCGCCTGCAATCCTTCGCCAGGACAAACGCGGTACTGGTTGCCGATTCGGCGTTCAGCCTTGTTGCCTCAGAACCGGATCAAGACACCGTCTCCTGGATCAAACGGAAACGTGACGAGGGATACAGGGTGATGGGCTTCAACCTGCATCCCATGCTGTTCAAAAATGCTGACCGCAGCCAGGTCGATACCATCATCAAGCGTGGAGCTGAGGCATTGCACTTCGTGGCGGATGCACGACCCGTCTGCTGGCTTCTTATGCCGCATGATTACCGGGAGGGTTTCGGTGACCAATTTTGCCTTCAGGCGATTGCCGGGCAGGTTCCTGATTCGCTGGCAGATAGGGTTCGATATCTGAACGGCAAGTGGTCCGCATCCGTTCTCAAGGGCATTGCAGGCAACTGGATGGAATTGTCAGTGGGCGCATGCATCTCGCAATAGCAGGGCTGGGTAAAGGCGTTCCGGTCATATGTATCGCCTATCAGGGGAAATTCGAAGGGCTATACCAGCATTTCGCCCTATCTTCGTCGGAACTGCTCGCTCCCTCCGCCTTCTATAGCGATGACGGAATAAGGAATGCCTTGATGGAGTTCGTCGATAATGCTGATGACCTTCGCGAGCAGGTCAAGCGGAAATTGCCTGATGTTCTCAGCCTGTCAAAAAACAATTTTCAGATTTTCGAGTCCTTTCCAAAACAGAATCAATCGTTCTCATGAAAGTCGCTTTCGTCTCAGCCATTCCCGCCGTTCCTGCGTCCGAGGGTAATCGCAGCCGGATTCTCCAGCTGACGCGTGCCGTTCGCAGCCTGGGACATGAGGTGCATTTCGTCTATGTTGATACCCCGATTGCCGCCGATTTCGATCCGGTCGTGCATGAAGCGGAATTCGGTTCCGGACGCCTGCATTTCGTATCACGGCAGCGGAATCGTTTTAAAACACGGCTTATCGGGGATTTGGGTTTCGAAGCTGAAGTCATAGCGTTTCGAGCGATTCGAAAGGTCCACCGCCTTCTCGGTCGCGACAGCGGTTTTTATAATCACCTCGACGAGTTCTATTATCCCGAAATCGGCCGGCAGGTTCGGGACCTTCAGCGCCGGCTTGGTCTCGATGCTGTCATTGTCGAATATGCCTTTCATTCGCGGGCGTTCCTGGGGTTGCCGAAGGCTGTGCTGCGCATTCTCGACACCCATGATTCCTTCGCGGACCGACACAAGGCTTTCGTCAACACCGCGAACAAATATGGATACTGGTTCTCCGTTCCGCCGGCCGCGGAGAGCAGGGCTTTCCGCCGTGCGGATGTGGTGGTCGCCATTCAGGAGGAAGAGGAGCGGACGTTCAGGCAGCGGCTGGGGGCAGAGCCGCCGGTTGTTGCGACCGTCAGCCATATTCTCGATCTCGGTGGAAGAGTGGAAGACTTCACACCGAGCGACTTCTTGTTCCTCGGTTCCGGCAACGACGCCAACATCATTTCCCTGAAGGGGTTCGTGCAGAGCGTCATGCCGCTGGTCAGGGTGGCCCGGCCGGATATTCGTCTGGTTCTGGCGGGCGGCATATGCGGCAAGATCGAAGACGGAGAGGGCATTCTCAAGCTCGGTCGCGTGGATAATCTGAAGGACGCCTTCGCGCGCGCGCCGCTCTCCATCAATCCCATCACGCTCGGAACAGGCATCAATATAAAACTGCTCGATGCCCTGGCTGCCGGTGTTCCCACGATCAGCACCCGGACAGGCGTGAGGGGACTTTCGGAGCGATACCGGCGCGGCGTGGTCATTGTGGAGGATAATGACCATCGGGCTTTCGCCGACGCGATCCTGCAGCTCGCCTCCAGCCGCGATCAGCGGTGGGAACTGGGAAACAGGGCGTTTGAGGACGCCGTTGAATGGAATCGCCAGCAAATGGCGGTCCTCGATGATATTCTGAGCGGCAGGCGAGTTAGTTGAAGCCAGGCCTTGATGCCGCTTTCGAGCCTTCTCTTGGGCGTGCTGTCTAACGCCGGCGGGGCGGCTTTGGGCGTTGGAGTGATCAGGGAAGACCGGATAGCTTTCTCAGGTCGCTATTGATGCGTGACTGCCAGCCCTTGCCCATGGCTTTGTAGTGCTCCACTAAATCAGGATCGAGACGGATCGTAACCGGCGTTTTCGGCGCATCCGCCTTTGGCCTGCCACGGCGGGCAATCTCCCGATCAATGCTCTTGGCAAGGTCAGGGAAAACCGCCCCGAACGGTTTGGCTTGCGCCATCTCTTTATCGGTGGCTTCGGGGGCGTCCGGATCGGACGCTATCATTTTCTGAATCTCCGCTTCTTCCTTATTGGTAAGCGGGCGTTTCGAAGAAAACTTTACGGGCATGAGAGCCTCCTTTCCCTGGTGCTGGTTGGCCGCATGGAAATGACGGACAGGGCCTGCGAACCTAGCGGGCTGAACACCACCGCAATGATGATGCGACCCTGAAACTCACCTATAGCCATAAAGCGGTCTTCCTTGGCGGGAAGAACGATAGAGCCTGCAAAGAACTCTATCGTCAGATCGGCAAAATCGAGGCCATGTTTCTCGATATTCGTCAGCCGCTTCGTTTCGTCATAAGTGATTTTCATATTTTGTACGTACAATAAATGGGCGACATATGCAAGATTTTTGTAAGTACAGAAATGCCTGGGTTAGTCTATCAGGTGCAAGCCCGCATCCGAAAGCCTGAGAACGGTAAGCCTGCCCGTGGTGAATGCACCCGTGTCGATGCCGATTCGTTGCGGGCCGGTTTCCGGCTCGGTTACCGGCGTGTGGCCGTGGATGACGACGAGATCCAGCCCGGCCCCCTGCGACAGGAACGGTTCCCGGATCCAGAGCATGTCCTCATCCGTCTGCGCCTCCAGCGGCAATCCCGGTCTCAAGCCGGCATGCACGAAAATATAGGGTCCTATACGGGCGTAGATCGGCAGGCTGGATAAAAGCTGGCGGTGGGTCTGCGGAATTGCGCCGAGCAGGGCGTCCCTGAATGGTTGCAGTCTCAGGCGGCCCTTTTGCAGGAAATAGTCGATATCGACGCCGTAGGATAAAAGCGTCTGGCGGCCGCCGAAGTCCAGCCAGTGCATATTCTGCTGCGGATTTTCGAGAAAGTCATGGAAGAGCTGCTCATGGTTGCCGCAAAGCGCAATACGGCGCAGCGGCGCGGGCGGCGGCTGCAGCAAATGTTCGAGAACGCCACGGGAATCGCGCCCGCGATCGACATAGTCGCCGAGGAGAACGACCAGCGCGGGTGAGGGATCGGGTCCCAGATCGGCAAGAATTTTCCGCTCCGCCTGCAACAGCAGGTCGAGGCTGCCATGCACGTCGCCAATGGCATAGATCGGGAAGGAAGCCGGCTTGTCGCCAAGGTCAATTCTGCGCCGCCTCCGGTCGTCGCGGGAGGCTGGTTGTTTACGACCGCGAATCCAGTTGAGCACCTTGGGCATAGCTGCCGATACTGTCTCTCCCGCACAAGGTCAAGAGCGTTGAAGGCGGCTGCCGCATCGCCCGCCAAAGCTGCGTTGACGCGCCGATTCTGTGGGGAAAGAATACCCGCTTTGAGGGTGGAAAGATACGTTGCCTTAAACCGGCAATCGAAATGCCTGCCGTCCGAAAGGGCGGCTTTAGCCTGAAACCGTGTTCTAGAGTTTCAGCCAGACACGCGGGTCCTCGTGCGACTGGATCTTGATCCATTTCAGATCCACCGCTTTCCACGGCTTGACGACATTGGTGCGGTTATCCAGCACCAGATCGCCCTGGCTAGTGCTGACGACCAGAACGGCATGTCCTATGCCATCCGTTGTGCGGGCTGTGGCGATGCGCAGGGCGCCCGAGGGCCAGCCGGCGCGCAGGAGGCGTTGCCGCTTGGTCACCGCAAAATCTTCGCAGTCGCCGCTTGCCGGGTTCAGTTTCCAGTCGTCTTCGCCATCCTGTTCGCTGGCATAGATTATCGAGGTGTTGATCTCGGCGTTGATGCGCTGGAGTTCCGTGCGCTTCTGCTTGCTCAGTTCCACCGTATCGCGGTCGCCAATCCGGAGGCACTGGTCGGCGGCGCTTTCACAGAATTTCGCGAAGGCAATGGGTGCGATGGTGGGACGGCTCGTGGCCATGAACTGGCCGGGCCGCGAGGCGCCGGGCTTCTGGGCAAGGCCACCGAGCTGGACGGCCGATGCCGTTGTCGCAACGCTTGCCGCCACGCCGGCAGCGACGGCAAAAAACTTTGCCAGACGGATTGTTCTCTTCGCCATGTCCTTGCCCCTGCACAATTGTCTTGTCTTGTGCCTGGCACCATAGCGACCCATTCTTGCGGGCCGTTTAAGTCGATAGATTGCATTTTAACGAAATCTAATTTTGTGACAGCGCGCTGAAAACAGCGGGGAAGCCGGGTTCGCGCTCACCTGCAGCGGGTTCGCCCTTCGGTGTCGACAATACAGGTTTGCTGCGGGACAGCCCGCCTGAGTTCACGCCGGGTCTCGGGGGAGGCGCGGCTTGCCGGTGGCCGGTCGTAATTTCGGTAAACTTCGAAATTGCGCCCGCCGATCGTTCCCTGCGCCCCGCCGCGGCCATCCGGCGTTACTTCGAAATTCTGATACTGCTGGGCATGGGCGCCCGCGGAGAGGCAGATCATGGCGCTCAGGACGCCGGCCGCCAGGCCGCCCCGCAATGCTGCCGCTTGCTGCCTGCCCAACCTCATGACCGTTCCTCCATTGACGGAAATGATGAATGGCGCCGCCGCACATTTGCCATGCCCGGCGCGCATTGATTTTCCAGTCGTCCGTCGGGGGTAATCATATCACCGATAGTGCATCCGGTGTGAGAAGGATTTGTGCCTGGCAAAGGCCCGAATCGCCTTCCTGCCGCATCGGCCAGCGGTGTCACAACGCCGGAAGTGTTACCGTGCCGTTCGATCGTCAGGAATGCGAAAAAGGCCATTTTACGGCTCAAAAATTAAGCTCTTCGCCGCTGCATTTATAGGCTTCACAATCCTGTAACAACGGACCTAATATACAAGTGCAGATGCCGAATCGCTCAGGAGAAGCCCTTGACGATTGCAGTTTCACCACAGGCCCTGCCGGCGCTCGTTCTGAACGCAGACTACAGGCCACTGAGTTATTATCCCTTGTCGTTATGGTCCTGGCAGGACGCGATCAAGGCCGTCTTTCTAGACCGTGTGAACATCATTGCAGAATATGATCACGCGGTGTCGTCCCCCAGCTTTTCCATGCGGCTGCCGAGCGTCGTCAGCCTCAAGACCTATGTGCAGCCCACCCGCAACCCCGCCTTCACCCGCTTCAACGTTTTCCTTCGGGACAAGTTCGAATGCCAGTATTGCGGCACGCGGGACGAATTGACCTTCGACCATGTGATTCCCCGCGCGCATGGCGGTGAAACCACCTGGCACAATGTCGTTGCGGCGTGCTCTCCCTGCAACCTTAAAAAAGGCAGCAAGCTTCCCAAACAGGCGGGCATGTTCCCGGCGCAGAAGCCCTTCCAGCCCACGGTTCAGGATTTGCACAATAACGGGCGGCTGTTCCCGCCCAATTATCTGCACGAAAGCTGGATGGACTATCTTTACTGGGATACCGAACTGCAGCCCTGATCTTTCGAGGACTGCAACGCGGTTTTCCGCTTACCGGCTTTTACGGCTCGCGCCAAAAAAGGCGACTGCCGCAAGTGCAACGCTTGCGATGACATTCCAGCCCGCGAAGGAAAGGCCGAGCACCCGCAAGGCGGCGTCGTTGCAGGAAGGCGCCTTGATGGCGTTCAGATTGCCCAGCAGATCGCCGGCATTGGTGGTGATGGAAGGCGCCCCGGTGGCGCAGGTGATCGGCCCTTCCCAGAAACCCCATTCCACACCGGCATGATAAACGCCGAGCCCGGCGCCGATCAACATCGCCACGCCGATAAGGGCAAGCAGCAGCCGGGTGATCTGAACCGGCAATTTGAAGATGCTGGTCGCAATGGCCAATATGCCCGCCGGAATGGCGTAATAATAGGGATCGCGCTGCAGCAGGCACAGCGCGCAGGGCGTATAACCGCCAATATGCTGGAAACCGAGGGCGGAGCCGACGGTGAAGATCATTCCCGCCGTGACGCCGAGAGCGGCGAGCGTGCGGCTATTGTCGGCGGTGGTCGCATTGGCCATGTTGTTTTCCTCAAACTTCGCGAAGAAGCAGATATCCCGGACGGGCTTTCAAAAAGGCGGGCGTGATGGCGAAATTAAGTCGCCGGTCCTCACGGGGTGTAACGGGATTCGTCTAATCGAGTCCGCCGCATCTGGCAAATGAAAGCCCGGTAATACTCGGGGAGTGCATAAGCAAAGTTTCGTGAGTGGCTACGTTTTATATCGCCATCAAATTTTTTTTGATGCGCCCGAATTAACAATGAAATTAGAGACTTTTCAAACGCTTACCGATCGCTATTTTAATAATTATAATTTTGAATAATTATATTCTGGCAGGTTACATATTGTCTCCACGGTAGTACCCAATTGCTGTAGAGAATTTCGCATAACCATCCCACCACCTTATTACTTGCAATCCTGCCAGGAAAAACGGACTTGAAAGAAGCAAGCTAAACAAAGTGGCCTCCACCAATGAAAGACTGAGCTTCTGATTGATCGTAGATAGAAAAAGAACAAAAAATGCTATTGTGCCTACCAGAGCCGAGAAGCCGGTTAGGTAACTCGCAATCTTGGAAGACCTAAATGCATAATGCTTGAATTCGATTTGATCACTAGCTAAATCCAAAAAACCTATCTGGTCACCTTTCATTTTGATGATTTTTATGACCCTGTCGCATTCTTTTAAGATTTTCTCATTTTTAATGTCTATTATCTGAGATAGAATCGGATACGCAAACGCAACCCCTACGCTTGTTGAGAGGATGTTTTGCATGGTAGTTAGCGATACATCAGCGGTAGAAAATGCCATTTAGTCCTGCAACCTTTAAAGGCGTAATCAATGAGCGTGGCTTGTCGAATGATCAGGCTGCAAGCATAGCGGGCATGAGTTTAAAAAAACTTATGCAGACTTTTGAGGGTGAGAACACTCCAACGAAAAATCAAATATTGAAGCTCGCTGAACGTCTCGCTGTGCCTCCATACGCTTTCTTTGTAGAAAATTTTAAACTTCCGCCTTCGAAAATAATCGATTTCCGAGCGTCTAAACCCGTATCTCTACAATATGGAAAGGATTCTAGTAAATTTGAATACCTATTCCATCTTCAGGATTTTCTTTCTCTGCTTTACACTCGGTTAGACTTGGATGCGCCCGACAAAATCTACTCTGCCGAGACTGATGAGAATCCAGAGCAATTTGCGAAGTCAGTTGAAGGCTTGATTGGGCTGAAAGAAATACGCGAATCTGCACAAGATAAAAATGATTTCTACCGAAAATTTAGAAAATCAATTGAGAGTCTTGGTGTATATGTAATTCAAGATCACAATATATCTCTTGGCATAGATGGTTTTGCGCTTTACCATGAGAATTTTACTTCTAATATGATTTTCGTAAACTCGGGAAATCGAAACGCCGCGGCTAAATGCTTTACGCTCGCGCACGAGCTATCTCACATATTTGGTAAAAGGTCGGCTATTAGCAACAATTATGAATATGATAATGAGGTTGAGGCTTATGCAAATGAATTTGCTGCGTCTCTTATAATACCCAGGGAGGATCTACTCGAGGAGATAGGTAATGGAAAGTATTCTTTTGCAGATTATGATTTTTCGAAAAGAAGCGCAATAAAGCTGTCGGAGATATTTAAGTGCAGTGTTAGCGCGATGATGGTGCGCCTCAACCGTTTGGGGTTTGTTAAAGTGTCTTACACCTCTCAATTCTTATCCGGATTCTCTAAAAAGAACTTTCCCGATGCTGAGAAGCCGCAGGCATATGGACCCAAAACGGGCCCTAAGCCCGGAGTTATTGATTTAGCTCATTTAGGTGCACGGGCCACCATGGTTCTAGTACTCGCATTGGAAAAAGGGGTAACGTCGAAATACGAAATATTTGAAAATACAGGGCTATCAAAGAAAAGAATTGAGGGTCTTGTTGAAGTTTGCGCTGCAAAGAAGATTTATGAAGAGCATAGAATAGATGGCATCAATACTTGAAATAACGGTCGCTGAAGAAACTGCGTCATCCATAGATAGTTCTGGACAGTGTTCACACAAATGTCTTGCTCATACGCCGCTTGGGCTTGCTCAGCCGGAAGCAGACGATTTGCACCGTTATGATCCTGAGGCTTATCAAAAACTCAGTGCATACGGTGTCACTGTTCACGATTTGGAAATTGAAGATTTGGAGCAGATTGGGCAACTCTACCACATCCCCGTAATCAACGTGTTCGATAAGCGCACCAGTAAGAAGTTATATAAACATGCTATAGCGCTTCGCCTACAACGAGACCTTCTGATTGCAGAATCTGCACCTGATAAGCATACCTTAGAGAAGGTGTGTGTCGCATTTGGGAATAATTATCATGTCCTCTAACATAGAAATTCTTTAAATTTTTGGATGCTTGCTAATCCGTTGCGGTAAAATTTTTTAAATTTTCGGACGCCGTTAGGATTGGTGGAATCCGGGAAAATCAACGTGATTTCTAGGAAATGGTACCCCAAGCCGGGATCGAACCAGCACTCCTTTCGGAACCGCATTTTGAGTGCGGCGCGTCTACCAATTCCGCCATTGGGGCAACGGTGGTAATGCCACGGCGTCTATCATGCTCAAGGCCATGCGTGCAACCCCAAAGCTGACTTATCCTTTTGAATTGCGCGTGTTTGCGCGCGCGGTTTTCCGTCTTTGCCGGGCCGCCGATCAAAATGTTGCGGAGGGCGGCTGTGCCGGATCGCGACACCTGCAGTTGCAGTATTAGGGTAATATTAGGCACCTCTAATAAATTAGAATATACGCAATTACTAATTGAATTATGATGTCAGGGTGGAGTTTCCACGCGGGGCGGGAATGGCCAAACTCATAGGGAGGAAATTATGAGGGCTTTTTCTCGCAATTTATTACTGTCCGCCTGCCTGATCCTGCCGATCAACGCCCATGCGCTGGATATCGGGATCGGTGGCGAGAATGGGGTTAACGCCAGTGTTGGCGACAATGGCAGCGGCGGACTCGGGGTCGATGCCTCCGTTGGCGGCAGCAGTGGCGTTAACGCCAGTGCGGATGTCGGCGGCAGGAGCGGCGGCGGGCTGGGTGCGGATGTCAACGCATCGGTCGGCGGCAGCAATGGGGTCAATGCGGATGTCAATGCATCCGTCGGCGGTTCCAGCGGCGTCAATGCGGGCGTGAACGCTTCCGTTGGCGGTTCGGACGGCATCAATGCCAATGTCGGGGCCAATGTGGGCGGCTCGAGCGGTGTCGGTCTCGGTGTCGGCGTTGGTATCGGCGGCTCCGGTTCGACCGGCACGCCCGGAAACCCCGGCGGCAGCACCACCAATCCCGCCGGCTCGGGCACGGTGTCTCCCGGCGCGATGCGCAATGCCCTGCAAGCCTATAACGACATGTCGCGAACCGAGCAGATCAAGCTCGCCCGCCGTTGTGTCGATATTCTGGGCGGCGGATACGATGCGGCGCTGACGCAACTGTGCAAGATGATCCGGACGGCCTCGCGCTGAAGCAGGCTTTGCCCGTGTCAGAAACTTCGAAGGGCGCCACCGGCGCCCTTCGGATCAATTGCCCTTGCGTCCGAACGACAGGATCTTCTGTCGCAGGCTGCGGGCGAGGTTGCGGGTGTTGCGGTACATGTCCACCTGCGTGGAAACCTGCCGCACGTCCCGGTCGCTGTTCTGGGCAAGCCCGACGACCAGCGTGCCCATTTCCTGACGCTCCTGCCAGAAACGGCTCATGATCGGATGATCGGGCACGGCGCAGCTGTCGCTGCGCAGAATATTGGCGTCGTCCAGATGCCAGTCGGTCAGTTTCTGCACCAGCAGCTTGCCAGGGGAAAATTGCGCATAGCTCTCGTCGAAAGCGGTCTTCCACGTATAGGCCTCGCCCGCCGTGATGAAGACGACCATGGAGGCGATGGCGCTGCCATTGAGATCGATGGTGTGGATACGCACCGCATCCGCTTCGGCCAGATTGGTGATCGCCTCGCGGGCGAAGGCGGCACGATAACGGTCGTTGACCAGCGCGGTGCGTTTGCGGCCTTTCCAGCCGCTCGCCTCCAGTGCCAGAAACTCCTCCATGCGGTAACGCACGTCCGCTGGTTGCCGGGTAACGGTATAGGAGAGGGGCCCAAGTTTTTCGAGCTGACGCCACTGCCTGTTCATTTCGCGCAAATGGTGCGGCGCAAGGGCGTTTCGCAGATAGGCCTTGCCATCGAGAAGACTTTCCAGCATCGGCCGGTAATAATTGCCCGTCGTCGTCACCGGCAGGTTGCGGCTGAGCGCGATGGCTTTGAACATGCGGGCAAACGGCCCTTCCAGCCGGACATCCGGCAGAACCAGAACATTCGGCAGACGCATGTTGCTGTCGGAAAGCGCGTCGAAAAGATTGTCGAGGGTTTCGGCAGCGCCTTCGGTGTCGACCAGCGGCGTGCCGAGCGGCCCGAATGGATTGGCCCAGACGCGAATGATGGAGGGACCGATGGAAAAGCCCGGCTTTTCCACGGTAAAGGGCATCAGGAAGCGCATGCGGCTTCTGGCGCCGTTCTCATCGCGAATGAGGGCGAAGCGCACGGACTTGTCCTCGATGCGCGGCATGGCGGGCGCGAGAAGCCTTCCGGTGAAGAAGACATTCGCCTCCATGACGCGGTTGGACAGAAAGTCGAGTTCTTCCTGCATGTCATAACCGAGCTGACCCGGATAGATGCAGAATTCCCGGCCATCGCGGCCCACGCGTCGGCTGCTGTCGGCCACGGGGCGATCACGCTCCGCAGACGCCATCAGCGCCGCGATGCGCGGGTCCTGAAAATCCGGATTCTTTGGATCGCTGGACATGCTTATCGTTACACCGCCTTCCCAGTGTTTTGACCCGCCCGGGGATCGTTGAAGGCAAAAAGGACGATCCCGAGTGTGCGGCGAATGGCAATATGCAATAGCACAGCTTCTATGCACATGGCTATCGCCACCGCTGCCGCTGCCCCTGCCAGACCATAGACCGGAATGAGCGCCATGTTGAGTGCAATGTTGCAACCGAAGATAATAATATAAAGGACGACGCACAATTTTTGTTTGTTGGCCATGTTCAGCAATGTTTCCCCCGGGCCGATCAGCGCCTTGGCGAGGAAACCGGCGAAAAGGAAGAACATCAGCTCGTAGCCCTGAACGAAGCCGGGACCGAACAGCGACAGCAGGAACGGGCCGGCCAGAAGCACCACGCTGCCGACGGCGAGCGACGGCCAGAAGGCCCAGCGCGCGGCCTGGCTGGCGAAACCGGCAAGCCCCTGCCGGTCGTTGGCCGACATGAGGGCTGCCAGGCGCGGGGCGGCGGCCGCCTGCACCGAGAAAAACACGAATTGCATCAGCACGATAGTCTTTGCCGCGGCAAAATAGATGCCCACCTGATCCGGCGGCAGATAAAGCCCGACAATCACCACATCGGAATTGGTCATCAAAAAACCGATGCCGTCGATCAGGAACATCGGGAAGGCGAACCTTATCCAGTGGCGGAAATGCACCCTGCGGGCCGTGCTGCGGAAATGCCGGTTGAGCCGGCGGTTCATGAAGGCGAAATGGAAAAGCGTGGTGACATAGGTGGCAAGAAGGGCCGTCAGCATGGCCGTCGTTGCGGTTTTTTCCGCGCCGAGACCGATTGCTACCAGCATGAACAGCAGGATCAGCACCGGGCGAACGATATAGGTGGGGCTGAGTGCGGAGACCGCCCAGCCATTGGCGCGCGCGGTGCCGTTCAGCACATCGCCCAGCGCCACCATCGGCAGGGTGAAAAGCGCCAGCGAAACGGGAATGAGATAATAGGAGGCGATGCGTTCGCCGAAGAAATACAGGAAAACGAAACCGAAAATCGCAAGCGCGCTGGCCGAAAGCATGGCGAAGACCCGCGCCGTCGAGGTTAGCCCCATGATCTTGTCATGGGCATCTTCCAGACGATAGCCGGGTAAAAATCGGATGACGGTGGTGTGAAAACCGAGACAGGAAAGATTGCCGAACAGGATCACCAGAACCCAGACGAAGGCGAACAGGCCATATTCGAATTCGCCCATCAGGCGGGCAAGGATGATCTGGGAAATGAAGGCTATACCGGCGCTGACGATACGCACCGCAAACGCAACCAGCGCCATGCGCTGCGCACGGGAGACCTCATCTCCGCCGGAAAGAACAACGGCGACTTTCGCTACCAGCGGCGAAAGCTTCGCGCGCAGGCCTGCGGGTAAGGCTTTTTCCGCCGTGTTGAGGATAGCCATGATCCACACGCCATCATTTCCAGTTGAATAGGCAGGCCGATCATACGCGCTTCATCCTTAACGAAGGGTTTGGGACGCGCCGGCCTGTGTGCCAATATCGTCCGCCACGCGTGGCTTGCGAATGCCGTTGAACAGGAAAAGGGCGAGCGGGCTGAGGCGTATCGCTTGATGCAGCATATAGGCCGCCGCCGTGGTGGCCACGACGATGATGGTAAACTCCAGGACGGGCGGCAGCGCAATGAGGATGAACAGCGTTCCGAAGGCGTAGATCAGCGGATGATGAAACAGGTAGATGGTGAAGGACGCATCCGTCATGCGTCTGGCTAGCCGGTTCGGCCTATCGAAATAGCGGCAGGCGAGGTCGATCAATAGACGGCTTGCGGCCACGGCCGCAATTGCCGACACCAGCACCAGCAGGGCCGAATTCGAAAAGGGATATTGCAGGCGCAGGGTCACCGCCGTCGCGATGGCGCCCGCCGCGATGACGCCGGTGAGAAGGCCCGTCTGGCGAAAGCGGTGAAAGAGGGTGCGGTCACGGTGCAGCAGCGCGCCGATGAGGAAGAATGGCAGGTAACGCGCATAGGGATCGGAAGCGCGTTCATAGAGAAGAAAGAGGCCGCTTCCGCTCTTTGCCGCGAGCTGGCCGGATCCGTAGATCATCAATTCCCACAAAACAGGCAGGGTGCAGAGTGCCGCGAAAAACAGGGTGGTATGCCGCTGCCGCAGGCTGCCTAACCAGTCTCTGATATATGCCACTGGCGGACGTTCCGCGAGAAACAGCAGGCCGGCAAGCAGGATCGAATAGAAGACAAGGGCCGGCAGGAACCATAGATGCATGATCCACTGTTCGCTCGGGTGCAGCAGGCCGGGCAGGCTCTCAAGCAGCCGGTCGGCCGGGATATCGCCTTTGGCGACGCCGGCCAGTTGCAGCAGGAAAAGCTGTGATGGCCCGAGCAGAAGGACCGCGACGATGAAGGGCACGCCGAGGCGCAGAAAACGCTGCCTCAGCCAGCGCATCTTGCCCTTTTTGCCGATGACCATGGTGGAAAAATAGCCGGCCACCAGAAAGAATGCCGGCATGCGGAAGGTGGAGAGCGCAGCACCTAGCGCGCTCAGAAGCGGGCTGGTGTCGAAATCCTTGATGTCCCATGGCAGGGCATGGCTGTAGAGGAGGGAGGCGTGATAGGGAATGCCAAGCAGCATGAGGAGCGCCCTTAGCGGGTCCCAGTAGTGCTCGTAGTCAGATTTGCCCGGTTGCATTTTTCCCTCGCGCCGCAAGCGCGATCCCGTGTGATCAGCAATGACCAGCACGACTATTGGTGGAAAACGCTAATAAACCCTTCACGCCCCAGAGGGTGTAGGCGGAGCCTTTTTTCTGGGCATGAGATCGAGGACCAGCGCACAGCCCAGAATGATGATGCCGGCGCCGAAAAGCTGGGGAAGCGAAAGTGGCTCATCCAGCACCAGAGCGCCGACGAGGACCGCCACGACGGTCACGGCGAATTCCACGCTGATCGCCCTGGTTGCGCCGATTGAGGAGACAAGCTTGAAATAGGTGATGTAGGTGAGGCCGCTCATGACCACCGCCTGCACCAGAAGATAACCGTAATCGATGAGATCCGGTGTTCTCGGCAATGGGACCGCGAAGAGAAGCGGCAGGGTCATCAGGCCGCCTGTCAGGAATGAGCCTATGGTGATTTCCCAGGAACCCACGCCCTTCAGGTGGCGGCTGGCAAAATTGCTGCCATAGGCCGCGCAGATGCACGCGGCGACAGCGGCCGCGCAGCCGATGATGAAACCCGTTGTAACGGGAACGGCGGGAAAGCCGACAAGCAGGACGATGCCGGCAAGACCGATGACGAGACCGGCAATGCCCTGACGCGTCAGACGCTCGATACCCCAGACCTGAGCGATGAGCATGGAAAAGAGCGGGATGGTGGCCACCAATATCGCGGCCATGGCGGTGCCGACCAGCGGCGTCGCATAGGAGAGGCCGATCAACTGTCCCGCGACCGTTGTTGCGCCGACGACGGCGAAGGCGCGCCAGCTCGCGGAAAATGCAAGCTTTCGGCGCACCGCAATCGCGATCAGAAACAGGGTGATGGCGGTGACCAGCGAGCGGAGCGTGACCGCGCCGATCCATCCGAAGGCCTCCACGACGTGCAAAAGCAGCAGAAAGGACATTCCCCACGCGAGTGCGAGAAAAACATAAGCGGCAAAGTCGCGAGGGGACATGAAAGCGTTTTCCGGAAGACGATCCGGCTCCCATATTGGAAATTGCCGATATCCGTCAACAGCGATCGAGGGGTGTAACGAAAATCGCCCGCAACCGAAGGTGCGGGCGATTTCGTTTGTCTGTCAGGAACTGCCTCAGGCCTGTTCGTAAACGCCGTGGCAGTGCTTGTATTTCTTGCCGGAGCCGCAGGGGCACATTTCGTTGCGGCCGATACGGCCCCAGGTGGCGGGGTTTTCCGGATCGCGATCCTCGGCCGGCACGAAGGCGGCGGGCGCGGCCTGTTGGCCCTGCGCCATTTCGTCTTCGCCCGTATTGGGGTCGAGATGATGCGCCGTCATTTCCGGCAGTTCCGGCTGCTGCGGTTCCTGCTGCACCAGTTCCACGCGCATCAGCTGGGCGGTAACGGCCTCGCGCAGATTGGCGAGCAGCGCCTGGAACAGTTCGAAGGCTTCCGCCTTGTATTCCTGCAGCGGGTCGCGCTGGGCATAACCGCGGAAACCGACGACCGAGCGGAGATGGTCGAGGTTGACGATATGTTCGCGCCACAGATGGTCGATCGTCTGGAGAATGACCGAGCGTTCCACATAGGTCATGATCTCGGGACCGAAACGTTCGGCGCGCTCGGCGGCGTATTTGTCGGCGGCCTCGGTGACGCGGTGAAGAATATCGTCCTCGGCGATGCCTTCTTCCTTGGCCCATTCCTCCACCGGCAGGTCGAGGTTGAGGAACTGGGCGATGCCGGCCTTCAGGCCTGCAATATCCCACTGTTCGGCATAGGCATTTTCCGGAATATGCTTGGTGACGAGCGTTTCGATCACTTCATGGCGCATATCGGCTGCGGTTTCGCCGATATTGTCGGCTTCCATCAGCTCGAGACGCTGCTCGAAGATCACCTTGCGCTGGTCGTTCAGCACGTCGTCATATTTCAGAAGGTTCTTGCGGGTCTCGAAGTTGCGGGCTTCGACCTTCTTCTGGGCGCGCTCCAGCGCCTTGTTGATCCACGGATGGACGATTGCCTCGCCTTCCTTCAGGCCGAGCTTCTGCAGCATCGAGTCCATGCGCTCGGAACCGAAAATGCGCATCAGGTCATCCTGAAGCGACAGGTAGAATTTCGAACGGCCGGGGTCGCCCTGACGGCCGGAACGGCCGCGCAGCTGATTGTCGATGCGTCGGCTTTCGTGGCGTTCGGTGGCGATGACGTAAAGACCGCCGGCGGCGAGCGCCTTTTCCTTCAGCACCTTGATCTCGGCGCGGACTGCCTCTTCCTTCGCATCAAGCTCAGGACCCGGCTCCATGCCTTCCAGCTCGCGCTCGAGGCGCATGTCGACGTTGCCGCCGAGCTGGATGTCGGTACCGCGGCCGGCCATGTTGGTGGCGATGGTCACGGCGCCGGGAACGCCGGCCTGCGAAACGATATAGGCTTCCTGCTCGTGATAGCGGGCGTTCAGGACCTGGAAATCGGTAAAGCCGGACTGGCGCAGCATATGAGCGAGAAGCTCGGATTTTTCGATAGACGTGGTACCGACAAGAACCGGCTGGCCGCGTTCATGCGCCGCCTTGATCTCGGTGATGATCGCCTGGAATTTCTCCTCGCCGGTGCGGTAAACCTCGTCGTCCTCGTCGATACGCTGGATCGGCAGGTTGGTCGGCACTTCGATGACGTCGAGGCCGTAGATGTTGCCGAATTCTTCCGCTTCCGTCGCAGCCGTACCGGTCATGCCGGCCAGCTTTTCGTACATGCGGAAATAATTCTGGAAGGTGACGGAGGAAAGCGTCTGGTTTTCCGGCTGGATCTGCACCTTTTCCTTGGCTTCGAGAGCCTGATGCTGACCTTCGGAATAACGGCGGCCCGGCATCATGCGGCCGGTAAACTCGTCGATGATGACGATTTCGTCGTTGCGGACAATATAGTCCTTGTCGCGGGTGAAGAGCTTGTGGGCCTTCAGCGCATTGTTGATGTGATGGACGATGGCGACGTTTTCGACGTCGTAAAGCGATTCGCCCTTCAGCAGCCCCGCCTGCCGCAGCAGGTTCTCGAGCTTTTCGGTGCCGTCTTCGGAGAAGTTGGCCGAGCGCTGCTTTTCATCGATTTCGTAATCTTCCGGCGTCAGCAGCGGAATGAAGGCGTCGATGGTGTTGTAAAGGTCGGAACGGTCGTCCAGCGGGCCGGAAATGATGAGCGGCGTGCGCGCCTCGTCGACCAGGATCGAGTCGACTTCGTCGACGATCGCGTAGTTGTGGCCGCGCTGAACCATCTGGGCGCGGTCATATTTCATGTTGTCGCGCAGATAGTCGAAACCGAGTTCGTTATTCGTGGCGTAGGTGATGTCGCAGGCATAGGCCTCGCGGCGCTGGTCATCGTCCAGCCCGTGGACGATGACGCCGGTCGTCAGGCCGAGGAAACCGTAGAGCCTGCTCATCGTGGCCGCGTCGCGCTTGGCAAGATAGTCGTTGACGGTGACGACATGCACGCCCTTGCCGGCAAGGGCGTTGAGGTAGACCGCAAGGGTCGCCACCAGGGTCTTGCCTTCACCGGTCTTCATTTCGGCGATGGCGCCGCCATGCAGAATCATGCCGCCGGTCAGCTGCACGTCGAAGGGGCGCATATGCAGAACGCGACGCGACGCTTCGCGGGCGACGGCGAAAGCCGGGATCAACAGGTCGTCCAGTGTCTTGCCATCGGCAAGCTGCTGGCGGAACTCGGCGGTCTTGGCCGCCAGCGCCTCATTGGAGAGCGCCTTGGTGGCTTCTTCCAGCGCATTGATGGCTGCGATCTTGCTTTTATAGGAGCGGACGCGGCGGTCATTTGCCGAACCGAACAACTTGCGGGCTATTCCGCCGAGACTGACCATCTTACTGGCCCTTTCTGAAATTCCGTTTTGCCGGGCGCTTTTCTCCGTCACGCCGATTTCAGCATAAATGACGGACTTCGCCCTTCAACGTATCTGGACGCGAGGTTGCGTGACAGATAAGAGGGGGGGCAAATGATGTCAACGGTTCTGCCCGTTACAGAATGGCCACAATCCGGTGTTTGGAAGTTTTTTCAGAGCCGGAAACCATGTCTGGAGCCGGCATTGTCCCCGAAAGGTTCAAAATGTTGCGCTATAATAAAATTGCGGCTGCGGTGATTGTGGCCACGCTCGGCCTCCAGCTTCCGGCTTTCGCACAGGAAGACAAGGTTGTCGCCAAGGTCGGCGATCTGGAAATCCACCAGTCCGAACTCGACCTCGCCATGAGCAACCTCGACCCGCAGCTCGCGCAGCTTCCCGATGAGCAGAAGAAGGTCGCAGCCCTTTCCGGCGCGATCGACGTCAAGCTTCTGGTGAAGAACGCCAGCGCCGAAGGTCTGGAAAAGACTGAAGATTTCAAGAAGCGCATGGAATTCATCCAGGACCGTGAGCTGCACAACGCCTATTTCCGCAAGCACGTGGTCGATGCCGTTACCGCTGACGAAGTAAAGGCCCGCTACGACAAGGAAGTCGCAGCGCTGCCGCAGGAAGAGGAAATCAAGGCCGCGCATATTCTCGTCGCCAGCGAGGACGAAGCCAAGGACATCATCAAGCAGCTTGATTCGGGCAAGGATTTCGCCGCGCTCGCCAAGGAAAAGTCGACCGATTCCAACAAGGATGACGGCGGCGATCTCGGCTGGTTCGGCAAGGGCCGCATGGTGCCGGAATTCGAAGAAGCCGCTTTCGGCCTCGAAAAGGGCGCCTATACCAAGGCTCCGGTGAAGACCCAGTTCGGCTTCCACGTCATCAAGCTGGAAGACAAGCGCATCGCGCCGCCGCCGGCTTTCGAGCAGGTCGAACCGCAGGTTCGTCAGCTTGTCATGCGTGACAAGTATGTTGCCCTCATCGAGAAGGCAAAGGCCGATCAGAAGATCGAAATCATGGATGAGACGCTGAAGAAGGGCTACGACGAAGCCACGAAGGAACAGCAGGCTCAGCCGCAGCAGTAAAAACAAATGTTACGGGGCGGCTATGGGCCGCCCCGTTTCATCTCAGGCATTCCAGACCCCTTTTCCAGAATTTCAGGCGCTTCCCATGTCCGTTGCCGTTTCCCCGCTCGCTCCGAAATCCTATCCTGACATGCCTGCGCTGCGCGGCGTTCGCATGGCGACGGCTGCCGCCGGCATCAAGTACAAGAACCGCACCGACGTTCTGCTGATGGTGTTCGACAAGCCGGCAAGCGTCGCCGGCGTCTTCACCAAATCGAAATGCCCTTCCGCCCCGGTCGATTTCTGCCGCGCCAATCTCGGCGGCGGCGTGGCGCGCGCCGTGGTGGTCAATTCCGGCAATGCCAATGCCTTTACCGGCGTCAAGGGCAAGGCCGCGACCGAATTGACGGCGAAATCCGCCGCTGCCGCCGTTGGCTGCTCCGAGAGCGAGGTCTTCCTGGCATCGACGGGCGTGATCGGCGAGCCGCTGGATGCGACGAAATTTGCCGGCGTTCTCGGCGACATGAATGTCAGGGCGGAAGCCGATTTCTGGCAGGAAGCCGCCAAGGCGATCATGACGACCGACACCTATCCCAAGGTTTCGACCCGCACCGCCGAGATCGGCGGCGTGATCGTGACGATCAACGGCATTTCCAAGGGTGCTGGCATGATTGCGCCCGACATGGCGACGATGCTCTCTTTCGTGGTGACGGATGCGGATATCGAGCCCGCCGCCCTGCAGTCGCTTCTGTCTGCCGGTGTTGGCCCGACATTCAATTCCGTGACGGTCGATAGCGACACTTCCACCTCCGATACGTTGATGCTGTTTGCGACAGGTGCTGCCGCTGAAGACGGCCAGGTGAAGGTAACGAGCGCCGATGACGAGCGCCTTGCCGGCTTCCGCATCGCGCTGAACGATCTCCTCAAGGACCTTGCCCTGCAGGTGGTTCGTGACGGCGAAGGCGCGCGCAAGATGGTGGAAGTCACCGTAACTGGCGCGGAAAACGATGCCGCCGCCAAGAAGATTGCCCTTTCCATCGCCAATTCGCCGCTGGTGAAGACCGCGGTTGCCGGCGAAGACGCCAATTGGGGCCGCGTCGTCATGGCCGTCGGCAAGTCCGGCGAAATGGCCGACCGTGACCGCCTCGCCATCTGGTTCGGCGGCGTGCGCGTGGCCGTCAACGGCGAGCGCGACCCGGATTATTCGGAGGCGGAAACCAGCGCGGTGATGCGTCTCGAAGACATTCCGGTGAAGGTGGATATCGGTCTCGGTCAGGGAACGGCCACCGTCTGGACCTGTGACCTGACGAAAGAATATGTTGCGATCAACGGCGACTATCGGAGCTGACCGTTGGAGCCGAAGAGAATGCAGGACAATAAAGCCGTCAATCTGCCGCTGGTTCGCCGTCTGGAAGCCGTCAGCTTCCGGGCATGGCCTGCCTCGTCGGTGATTTATGACGGCAGCTGGCAAATCCGCCTGACGGGTTCGCACCCCTCCAAGCGCATCAACTGCGTGGTGCCGCTGGACCCGTCCGATTACGGAAATAGCGCGGTGCGGCTGGAAAAGGCGCGCAAGCGTTTCGAAGATTTCGGCCGACCGCTGGTGGTGCGCGAAACGACGCTGATGCCGCCGCAGCTGAGAGAATTTCTCTCGAATGACGGCTGGTCCGTGTTCGAAGAGGTGATGGTCATGACGGCCGATCTCTCCGGCATGGAGCTGCCCGAAACGCTGGTCAGCCTGCCGAGCCACGATATCGGCCGTTTTGTCGAGGCGAGCATCAAGGTCAGCGATAGCGACCCGGCGCTCCGTCCGGCGATTGCGGAAATCGTCAGCTCCATCAAGCCGGCGCTCGGCCTCTTCATCAATGAGGAAGTGGAAGGCAATCCGCTCGCGACCGTGATCTGTGTGCAGGATAACGACCTTGCCGGCATCATCTCCCTCGATGTCGAAAAGTCGCAGCGTAAAAAGGGCCTCGGTACGCAGGTTTTGTCGTCGGCACTGCGCTGGGCGAGAATCAGCGGCGCAAAAACCGCCTGGCTGCAGGTGGTTTCCACCAATGCGCCGGCGATCGCCCTTTATGAGAAATTCGGCTTCTCGGAGGCCTATCGTTATCGCTACTGGCGCAAGGGAACCGGCGAATGAGCGAGGCTGGCAAAAAAATCCTGCTGGTCGCCGCCTGCGCCCTTCTCGATCAGGATGGCCGCATTCTTCTGGCGCAGCGTCCGCAAGGCAAGTCGCTTGCGGGCCTGTGGGAATTTCCGGGCGGCAAGGTGGAGCATGGCGAGACGCCGGAGGAAACCCTTGTCCGTGAACTGGACGAGGAGCTGGGTATCAAAACCAAGGTCGCCTGCCTCGCACCGCTGACATTTGCCAGCCACACCTATGAGACCTTTCACCTCCTGATGCCGCTTTACGTGTGCCGCCGTTATGAGGGCATTGCACATGGCCGGGAAGGACAGGCGATTAAATGGGTGAAGCCGCAGGCCCTGCGCGATTACCCCATGCCGCCGGCCGACGAGCCGCTCATCCCCTTCCTGCAGGATCTGCTATAAAATCGGGAAGCCCCCCGAGGTCCTCGCGTGTTATCCCGTCACAGCTTCGTGAAAATGCCCCGTTTGCAGCGCTTTGCCGTGCCAAAACGGGGCTGTGTTAAGAGATCGTTCAGCACCCTCTGGCAGATTGTTAAGCTAAAGAAGCGGTAAACTGCGCGAGACGAGGTTGGTCATGAACGAGGATTTCTGGAAGACGGTGGAAGGTCGTCACTTGTATTCCGACAAATCCCGTCGTACCGGCGTGCTCAATGTGGCGCTGCTTTTCGGCACGGCGGTTATCGCGCTCTCGCTCATCGTCACTCCCATGCTTGCCGGAAAATCCTCCACGCGGGTGGCGCAGTTTCCCGACAATTACGACATGATCAGCACCGGCTCCATCAAGAAGACCGATGTGGGCAAGACCTATTCCATCCGTCGCAGCATCACCCAGCCAATGCCGGAAATGCCCTGCGTGGTCACGGGTTATAGCAACGAGAGCGGTTGCTGATCGTTTACCATCAACGGTAACGGATTCCTCACATCGCCGACCTAGGATAGAGTTGATTTCAACAGGGCAGAAGCCGGTTGTCGCAACGCACCGGATGGCGGATGGGGAATATCCTGTGCTGCATTTTTTTATCAATTTTTGCAAAAGCGAAGACGGTGCCACAGCGGTTGAATACGGCTTGATCGTCGGGCTGATTTCCGCCGCCCTCATCGCTGGCGCAGGCAGCATCAGCAGCAATATCAATGCCGTGTTTCAGTTCATCGTAGACACTTTGGTCGAGTTGAAGCCTTTTGGCTGATCGCTCAGGACAGCTTCACCTCGGTTGTCTTTAAGGCATCGGCAAGCCGCACCTTGGCGGAGCCGGGTTTCAGCGGTTTCTGCTGGCTTTCATGCGGCGCCCAGCCTGATACATAGATGATGGAAAATGTCGCCCTTATCCGCCCGTCAGGATCGGAATATCGCTCGGCGTAAAGCTCCGCCGCGCGCAGGAAAAAGGCGCGGTTGAGCGGTTTTCTGCTGCGGCTTGCCAGCGGATTGGCCATGCCCATGGCGCGCAGGTCGCGCATCAGCGGGAAAATCGAATCGTAACGCACGGTGTAGCTTTCCGCATCGGTCACGGGGAGCGCAAAGCCGGCGCGCTGCAAAAGCGCACCGACATCGCGCACATCGGCGAAGGGAATGACACGCGGGCTGGCGCCTCCTGTCAGCTCCGCCTCGGCGGTCAGCAGCACGTCGCGCAGTTCCTGCAGGGTGCCGCTGCCGGGAATGGCGCCGAGAAACAGGCCGTCCGGTTTCAATGCCCGGCGGATCTGGATCAGCGCGCCGGGCGTATCGTTGGTCAGATGCAGGGCAAGCGGTGAAACGATGAGGTTGGCGGAGGCCTCCTCGAGCGGCAGATGCTCCATGGAAGCGGCTTCGGGAATATTCGCATCCGTCGCAAAACAGCTTTCGGTTTCGATACGGCGAATGGTATCCACCTTGCCGGTTTCCGCCAGCCGTCGGGCGGTGACGCCGGTTCCGCCGTGAAGTTCGATTGCGGTCTCGAACTGGCGCTCGACGATGGCAAGTCTGTCGGCCAGCTCTTCGGCTGCCATATCGAGAAGAAACAGGGCCTTGTCGTCGCGCTGGTTCCACGCCCGGCGACGGTTTTGTTCGATCAGGGCCTGGTCAAAGAGAATATCCATCGTCTTGCCTGCTCGGCCTCAAACGCCTTCGGGATCGGCGGGCCGTATCGTTGGTCTCATGCCGCCTGGGGCATCGTTTTCCCGGTGTCGGGAGGGAACTATCGCTCTCGCAAAGGCACCCGTTCGGCGGTAAAGTCAACCTCATGGGCGCTGGTGAAAGTCTGTTTTCGGGTTTGCTGTCGAAGTCTGCGGCCGTGCCGGCGGCGGCGGGAGACATGTGGCGTGCGGTCTTTCGTATGGTCTACCCGCCAACCTGCGCGGGCTGCACCCGCATGACCGGCGGCGAGGGCGCCTTATGTGCGGATTGCTGGCGCGATGTGGCCTTTATCGATCGCCCTTTTTGCGAGGTTCTGGGCATTCCCTTCGCGCGGGATCACGGAGACGGTTTCGTGAGCGCGCAGGCGATTGCCGAACCACCGCCTTTTGACCGGCTGCGCGTCGTCGCAAGCCACGAGGGAACCGCCCGCAAGCTGGTGCACCGGCTGAAATATCAGGATCGGACCGATCTCGCCCGCCTGATGGCGCTGTGGATGCTGAGGGCAAGTGACGGAACGGTGGATGCCTGCGATTGCATCGTGCCCGTTCCATTGCATCGCAACCGTTTCCTGCGCCGCCGCTTCAATCAATCCGCCGAGCTGGCGCGGCATCTGGCCAGGGCCTCCGGTAAGCCCTTGCTTGCCGGCACGCTGCTGCGCGTGAAGCCGACAGAGCGGCAGGTGGGGCTTTCCGCACTCGCCCGGCGGGACAATGTGCGCGGCGCTTTCGCGCTCGCGCCCGGCCGGGAAACCGATGTCCATGGCAAGCGCGTGGTGCTGGTGGACGACGTCTACACCACCGGCGCCACGGTGGGTGCGGCAAGCCGCGCCCTGCGCAGGGCCGGTGCCGCGGATGTGACGGTTTTGACCTTTGCAATGGCCATTTCCGGGCCTATATGAAACCTGAATGACATGACTTTATCGTGCGTTTTACCGCACGTTTGCGAGGGCTTTGAAAACATGGCACCGGTGACGATCTATACGCGGGATTTTTGTGGTTATTGCGCGCGCGCCAAGGCGCTGCTGGACAGCAAGGGCGTGGATTATGCCGAGTATAACGCCACGACGACGCCGGAATACCGGCAGGAAATGATCGAGAAGTCCGGCGGAACGACGTTCCCGCAAATCTTCATCAACGGCCAGCATGTGGGCGGCTGCGACGATCTGCACGCGCTTGAGCGCGCCGGTAAACTGGATGCGCTACTGGCCGCCTGATCGGCCGCGATCTTGCGGGTATGGAGGATGTGATGAGTTTCAAGGCTGCCGCCATTCAGATGCGCTCCGGCGTCGATCCGGCAAGAAACGCCGCCGATATGGAACGGCTGGTGCGTGCGGCTGCGGCCGAGGGCGCCGTCTATGTGCAGACCCCGGAAATGACGGGCGCAATCCAGAAGGACAGGCAGGCGCTGCGTGCGCAACTGCGGGATGACGACGGCGATATCATCGTTGCGACGGCCGCCCGTCTTGCCCGCGAACTCGGCATTCATGTCCATGTCGGCTCCACGGCCATTGCCCGCCCGGATGGCAAGATCGCCAATCGCGGTTTTCTCTTCGCGCCGGATGGTTCGCGCATCTGCAGCTATGACAAGATCCATATGTTCGATGTCGATCTCGACAATGGTGAAAGCTGGCGTGAAAGCGCTGCCTATCAACCCGGCGAAGTGGCGCGTATCGCCGAACTTCCACTGGGGAAATTCGGCTTCGCAATCTGCTATGACGTCCGTTTTCCGCAGCTTTTCCGCGCGGAGGCGCTGGCAGGTGCGGAGGTTCTGACCGTTCCGGCGGCTTTCACCCGGCAGACGGGGGAGGCCCATTGGGAAATCCTGCTGCGCGCCCGCGCCATCGAAAATGGCGCTTTCGTCATCGCCGCCGCGCAGGCCGGCGTGCATGAGGACGGGCGGGAGACCTTCGGCCATTCCATCATCATCGACCCATGGGGCAAGGTTCTGGCCGTTGCCGGCGGCGCTGGCGAAGAGATCATCTTCGCCGAGATCGATACCTCGCTGGTGGCTGCCGCGCGCGGAAAAATTCCCAATCTCCGCAATGCCCGCGAGTTTGGTCTGGACACGGTTATTCCCCTGAAACCTGCCGGAGGTGAAGCGGCGTGATCCGTTATGCGCTGGCCTGTGAAAAGGGCCATGAGTTCGAAGGCTGGTTTGCCGGCAGCGACGATTTCGACGATCAGTTGCAGCGCGGTTTCCTGTCCTGTCCGGTCTGCAATTCCGTGCAGGTCTCCAAGCTGTTGATGGCGCCTTCGGTTTCCACCGCCCGCAAGAAAGACGAACGCCAGACGCTCGCCATGGATAGCGCCCGAAAAGAGGCGCTTGCGAAAATCCGCGAGGCCGTTGCCAATATCCGCGCCAATGCGGAAGATGTCGGCGATAAATTTCCGGAAGAAGCCCGCAAGATCCACTATGGCGAAGCGGATGAGCGCGGCATCATCGGCAATGCCTCGGCGCAGGACGCCAAGGCCCTGCTGGACGAGGGTATCGAGATCGCGCCGCTGCCGGTGCTGCCCGACGACGTCAACTGAACTCTTTTAGACGACATCGCGCAAATAGCGCCATGCGTTACCCCTGCGCCGGCCGCTTCGCCAGCATCATGTAGTTGACATCCATATCCGGCGAAAGATTCCAGCGATCCTGCAGCACGTTGTAAAAGACGCCGGTGCGGTGGACGATATCCATGCCGCTTGCCACCAGCGGCCGCTCGAGCTCTTCCGGGCGAACGAGCTTTTCATACTGGTGCGTGCCACGTGGCAGCCAGCGCAGCACGTTTTCGGCGGCAAAGATCGCCAGTGCCCGGGCTTTGAGCGTGCGGTTGATGGTGGCGGCGAACATCAGGCCGCCGGGGCGCACCATTTTCGCGCAGGTGGTGACGAAGAGATCGACATTGGCCACATGCTCGACCACCTCCATGTTGAGGATGACGTCGAAGGTTTCGCCGGCTTCCTGCAACTGCTCCGCAGTCACGGCGCGGTAGTCGACACTGACCCCGCTTTCGCGGGCATGGGTGGAGGCGATGCCGATATTCTTTTCCGAGGGATCGGCACCCACCACATCCGCGCCCATGCGTGCAACGGGTTCGGAGAGAAGGCCGCCGCCGCAGCCGATATCCAATATGCGCAGCCCTTCCAGCGGGCGGTGCGCCTTCGGGTCGCGGCCGAAATTTTCGCAGATGCGGTTGCGGATATATTCGAGTCGCACCGGATTGAACTTGTGCAGCGGGCGGAACTTGCCGGTCGGGCTCCACCACTCCGCAGCCATCGCGGAGAAGCGATCCACCTCGCTCTGGTCGACGGTCGTCTGTGCGGTTTCGCTCATGGTTCTGCTCCATATTGCTGTTGCATTGAAGTCGGATGATTGACCCCCGAAGTCAAGACCGGCGGTCCATTCCGGCGGTGATTTATCGGGCGCTGATTGCCGCAGGTGGAACTGATTGGATGCCTCATTTGTTTCATGCTGCGTTCATGCAGAACCGCGTATTTTCCGGTCGTGGCAGTATGCGGAACGCATACTCGTCCATCGAACATGGTGGATGCTGACAAGGGCAAAGCGGGCCTTTGCTTGAGGAGAAAGAAGTGAAGAAAAAACTGTTTGGCGCAATTGCGCTGGTGGCCATGCTCGCCGCACCGGCACTTGCCGAAGCTGCGACGCGGGGTTTCGCCACCGCGAATGTGAATATGCGCTCCGGCCCGAGCACGGCCTATCCGGCCGTCGTGGTTATCCCGAATGGCGCGCCGCTCACCGTGCACGGTTGCCTTTCCGATACGCCGTGGTGCGATGTTTCCTTCGTGGGCGGTCGCGGCTGGGTGGCCGGGCGTTACATCGCCACGACCTACCGGCAGAACCGGGTCTATGTCGAACCGCGTTATTACCGCGATCTCGGCGTGCCGGTGATCACCTTCGAAGTCGGCCGTTATTGGGACCGTTATTATCGCGACCGCGACTTTTACCGCGAGCGTGACCGCTGGCGCCGTCCGCCGCCGTCCGGCGGTTACTGGAACGCCGCGCCTCCGCCGCCCCGCGCCGACTGGGATCGCCCGCGTCCGCGTGACGAGTGGCGTGACCCCCGCCAGGGTGGTGGCCCGAATGACGGGCGCTGGGAACGTCGTTACGGCGACTGGAACCAGGGTGACAGAAATCAGGACAGGCCGCGTCGCGACGACGACCGCCGCCGCTTCGAAGATGAAAACCGCGACCGCAATCGCGATGGCCAGCAGAACCAGGATGAAGGCCAGCGTCGCCCAGAGCGTCGCCAATGGGATGACCCGCGCCGTGCGCCTGCTTCGGAAAATTTCCGCGATGGCTGCCGGATCGGCGATCCGGGTTGTGACCCGCGCTAAACAGACAAAGCCCGGCACGATTGTCGGGCTTTTTCATTTATGGCTTCAACTTGGCTTTACGAGCCGCTACTTCGCGGCGGCAGCCTTGCGCACTCGGGCCTTGGGTTTTGCCGGGGCTTCCGCATCCGGTGCGGCTTCTACAGCGGCGGCCTTGGGAGCGGCCTTCTTACGCGTTGCGGGTTTCGTCGCTTCCGATGTCTTCAGCAGCGAAAATTCATGCTTGGCCTGTTCCCAATGGTGCGCGTCGCGCCCATGGGGGTGGCCTTCCTTTTCCCAGAGTGTATATGCCCGTTTACTGATCCAGTCGTGTTCCGAAACCTGCATGCTCGTCTCCCGTTGCTGTTTACAGCGCCTATGAGAAGGCGACATTCCGCTTTGGTCCGGCACACGCTCGACAGGAATCAATGCCGGCATTTCCAGAACCCATTACATGCCATGATTTTCCGGGCGTCAAGCAAACATGCTGCATTGCGAAAACGGATTTCTGGCATTTTCTGCCCGTTAAAGCGGTTTGAGCGAAAGACGTTCCCGCAGAACAAGATCAACGTTGCGTGATCGCGCCCGGGCCGCCAAGATGGCCGGATGAATGGGCAGCGGAGGAGGCGGTCTTGGAACAGAGAACGGAAGCGGATGCGCAGGTCATCGTCGAAAAACGGGGAGGGGCAGGCATCATTCGCCTCAACCGCCCGAAGGCCATCAACAGCCTGACCTTGCCGATGGTGCGCGACCTGTTTCAGGCGCTTCAGCGTTTCGAAGAGGATGCCGGTGTTTCCTGTGTGGTGCTGACCGGAGAAGGCGACAGGGGGCTTTGCGCCGGGGGCGATGTCCGCATCATTCACGATCTCGGCAAGGCGGGCGACCCGCAGGTGCTTGATTTCTGGCGGGAAGAATTTCCGCTCAACTATCGCATCGCCCGCTTCGGCAAACCCTATATCGCGCTGATGGACGGCATCGTCATGGGCGGCGGTGTCGGCATTTCAGCCCATGGCAGCCACCGCATCGTCACGGAACGCACAAAACTCGCCATGCCGGAAACCGGCATCGGTTATTTCCCTGACGTCGGCGGCTCCTGGCTTTTGCCACGGGCGCCGGGCGAATGCGGCACCTGGCTGGGGTTGACGGGCAATGCCGTTACCGCTGCCGATGCCATCTATGCCGGCTTTGCCGACTATCTTGTTCCTTCGGACCGTCTCGAGGGGCTGGTCCAATATCTGTCGCAAGCGGCGGATACAGATAGCATCGAGACAGCGATCGCGGCGCACGCCGTCGAGGCCGGTGAAGGCGTTTTATCCATAAATCGGGATATCATCGATGCGACATTCCGTTTCGACACGGTCGAGGAGATTTTCGCTGCGCTTTCGGCGCGCCAGGATGCGTTTTCGCGCGAAACCCTCGAGGTCCTGCAAAAACGCTCCCCCACCAGTCTGAAACTGACCCTGAAGCTGCTGCGTCTCGGCCGGGAAAGCGCGAGCCTCATCGAATGCCTGGAGCGGGAATTTGCCGCCGGCACGGAAATATTGCGCCAGCATGATTTTTACGAAGGCGTGCGCGCGGCGCTGGTCGACAAGGACCGCAATCCCCGCTGGCAACCGGCACGGCTGGAGGAGGTGAGGGAGGAGGACATTGCGCCTTATTTTGCTGCGCATTCCGGCAATCTGTTTCCCGATCATCGTCTTTAGGTCGACGCAAAAGAAATCCGGCTTCTTGCCGTATATGAAATCATCGCCTTTGGAACCGATATTCTTTGGGTGAAATTTCCAATCCGCGCGCCCGGAAAGCATGGCTGTTTCTCGCGGGTGTTGCTGCCGCCCGCTATGTTGAGCACCATTCGAATTGCCGGGGGTATTCATGAAACGTCTTCTCATTATCGGTACTGCCATTGCCGCTCTTTTTGCAGGTGCGGCGCAGGCGCAGTCTCCGACCACCATTCTCAACGCATCCTACGATGTCGCCCGCGAAGTTTTCGCGGCCGAGAACGAGGCGTTCATCAAGCTGCATCCGGGCGTCACGGTCGACCAGTCGCATGCCGGCACCTCCAAGCAGGCGCGCGCCATCGTCGAGGGTCTGGAAGCCGATGTCGTCACCTTCAATCAGGTCACCGATGTCGATTTTCTGGTGAAGCAGGGCTTCGTTTCCGCCGACTGGAAGAAGGATTTTGCGAACGACGCATCGCCCTTTTATTCCTTCCCGTCCTTCCTCGTGCGCGCCGGCAATCCCAAGGGTATCAAGGACTGGGACGATCTTGCCCGCGACGATGTGAAGATCGTTTTCCCCAATCCGAAGACCTCGGGTAACGCCCGTTACACCTATCTCGCCGCCACGGCTTACGCCAAGGAGAAGTTCAACGGCGACGACGCGAAGGTTCAGGCATTCGTCAAGAAAATCTTCGACAATACGCCGGTGTTCGACACCGGAGGCCGCGCCGCCACCACCACTTTCGTTGAGCGTGAAATCGGCGACGTGCTGATCACCTTCGAAGCCGAGACCCGCGGCATCGCCAAGCAATATGGCGCAGACAAGGTGGAAGGCGTCGTGCCCTCCGTCAGCCTGCTGGCGGAATTCCCGGTGGCCGTGGTGGACAAGGTCGTCGACAAGCGTGGCTCGCGCGATTTGGCGAAAAGCTATCTCGACTTCCTCTATACCGAGGAAGGCCAGCGCATCGCCGCCGAATTCGGCCACCGCGTTCACAATGAAAAGGTCGTCGGCGAATTCAAGGACAAGTTCCCGGCCATTCGCCTCGTCAACGTCGATGATGTCTTCGGCGGCTGGGACAAAATCCAGAAAGAGCATTTTGCATCCGGCGCGACGCTTGATACGCTTTACGGCAGCCGTTAATCACAGCGATACGCAACAGGTAAAAGACCCGGCGGGAAACCGCCGGGTCGCTTTTTGATGAATGGGGGCGGGGTTTGAAGCGGAATGTTCTGCCGGGGCTGAAATTGTCCCTTGGCGTTACCCTGACTTACGTTGCCATCATCGTGCTTCTGCCGCTCTCGGCATTGGTGTTCAAGGCGGCAAGCCTTGGCCCTGCCGAATATTGGTCGATCATCTCCTCGCCGCGCGCCGTGGCCAGTTATCGTGTTACCGTGCTTTGCGCGCTCGCCGCCACGCTGTTCAACGTCATCTTCGGGCTGGCGCTCGCCTGGGTGCTGACGCGTTACCGCTTTCCCGGCTGGCGCATCGTCGACGCCATCGTCGATCTGCCTTTTGCGCTTCCGACCGCCGTTGCCGGCATTGCGCTGACGACACTGTTTGCGGGCAATGGCTGGTTCGGCTCGGTGCTTTCGCAATTCGGCATCAAGGTGGCTTACACGCCGCTCGGCATCATGGTGGCGATGGCCTTTACCAGCCTGCCCTTCATCGTGCGTACCGTGCAGCCGGTGCTGGAAGACCTCGATCCGGCGCTTGAGGAAGCGGCGCAGTCGCTCGGCGGTTCCGATCTCGAAATTTTCCGCAAGATCATCCTGCCGCTGTTGACGCCGGCGCTTTTGGCGGGTCTGTCGCTGTCCTTCGCCCGCAGCCTCGGCGAATTCGGGGCGATCATCTTCATCGCCGGTAACCAGCCGTTTTCGACGGAAATCACGGCGCTGCTGATCTTCATCCGGCTGGAGGAATATGATTATCAGGCGGCCGCCGCCATCGCCTCCGTGCTGCTCATCACCGCCTTCGTGATGCTGGCGGTGACCAATTATCTGCAGGCGCGCGCGCTTCGTTATACGGTGAGGGGCTGAGAGATGAGCGCCGTTTCTTCACATCGCAAACCGCCACGCGTCGGCGACTCGCCTCTCGTTCGCCGCAGCCTGATTTCTTTTGTGCTGGTCATCGGCGCCCTGTTGGTCCTGGCGCCGCTTATCATCATCGGCGTCGAGGCCTTTTCGCAGGGCTGGAAGGCCTATACGGCCACCATCACCCATCCCGATACCCGCCACGCCATCATGCTGACGGTGCTGACGGCGCTGATCGCCGTGCCGGTCAATACGGCCTTCGGTGTTGCGGCCGCATGGGCGATCACCAAGTTCGATTTCCCCGGTCGACGCTTCCTGCTGGTGCTGATCGAAATACCCTTCTCGATTTCGCCCATCGTCGCCGGTGTCGCCTATCTCTTTGTTTACGGCCTGCAGGGGCTTTTCGGCCCGTTCCTCGATGCGCATGACATCAAGATACTTTTTGCGCTGCCCGGCATCGTCATTGCCTCGATGTTCGTCACCGCACCTTTCGTGGCGCGGGAACTTATCCCGCTGATGCAGGCGCAGGGCCGCGATCTGGAAGAGGCGGCGACGTCGCTTGGCGCATCCGGCTGGCGCACTTTCTTTTCGGTCACCTTGCCGAACATCAAATGGGCGCTGCTTTACGGCGTCGTGCTGTGCAACGCCCGCGTGATGGGTGAATTCGGCGCGGTATCGGTCGTATCGGGCAATATTCGTGGCCAGACCAATACGCTGCCGCTGCATATCGAGCTGCTTTACCACGACTACCAGACGGCCGGCGCTTTTGCCTCGGCCTCGATCCTCGCCACCCTCGCCGTCGTCACCATCATCGCCAAGGTGGCGCTGGAACGGCGCGGTGCCGGGCGCGGGGCCAAGAAGACCAACGGCGATGCCGCCATCGCCACGGAGACCTGATTCCCATGAAAATCCGCCTCGAAAATGTGGTGAAGACCTTCGATACCTTCCGCGCCGTGCGCGATGTTTCTCTGGATATCGAAAGCGGTGAGCTTCTGGCGCTGCTCGGTCCCTCAGGCTCCGGCAAGACCACGATTTTGCGCATGGTTGCCGGTCTCGAATATAGCGATGGCGGCCGTATTTTTTTCGGCGACGAGGACGCCACCAATATTCCGGTGCGGGATCGCGGCGTCGGTTTCGTGTTCCAGCACTACGCGCTCTTTCCGCATATGACCCTGCATCAAAACATCGCTTTCGGCATGAAGGTCTCGAAGGTGAAGCGGGACAAGGCGGCAATCGATGCCCGCGTCGAAGAGCTTCTGCGGCTGGTGAAGCTCGATGGGCTGGGCGACCGTTTTCCGGCGCAGATTTCCGGCGGCCAGCGGCAGCGCGTTGCGCTGGCGCGTGCGCTTTCGGTCGATCCGAAGGTGCTTCTGCTCGATGAACCCTTCGGGGCGCTGGACGCCAATGTGCGCCGCGACCTGCGCCGCTGGCTGCGCGAGATTCACGATTCGCTCGGCATCACCACGATTTTCGTGACGCATGACCAGGAAGAGGCGCTCGATCTTGCCGACCGTGTCGTCATTCTCAATCAGGGCGAGATCGTACAGCAGGGCACGCCGAAGGAGGTCTGCCGCCAGCCGAACAGCGCCTTCGTCATGCGCTTTCTCGGCGATACCAACCGGGTGTCCGGCGTGGCGCGTGGCGGCAAGGTCTATGTCGGCGATAACGAGCTGCCTTTCTCCTATGCTCAAGGCGACGGCGCGGTGGACATCTATGCCCGCCCCGGCGATCTGGAGTGGGAAGATCTGCATGAGGGCATTCCGGCCTCTGTGGCGCGGGTTCTCGACCGCGCGGGCGAGCGCCGGGTGATCGCCAGCACCGATGGCGGCGACCTTCTGGAATTCGACGTGCCGCCGGAAAACGATGTCGCCGCCGGAGACCGCGGTTCCGTCATCATCCGCCGGGCAAAAATTTTCCCGGCGGTGTGAGGCGCTATCAGCCCAGAAGCTCGAAGGCGCTTTCTGCCACAAGCTTGCCGTTGATCGTCAGGTCGACCCTGTGGATGCCGGGATAGTGCTTGCGGGTCGTGAAATCGCGTATGGCGCGGCTGATCGACAGCGCGCATGTCTCGCCGGGCTGAAGTTCGATCTCTTTCCACTTGAAGACTTTCGCGGAGGCGTCGCCGCTCTTCTTCACGTAGTGCACAGCGTAGTCGATCACCAGTTTCTGAGGCCGTTTCGCCGTCGAGGTGAAGGAGGCTGCAATCCGCACCGGATTGCCGAGCGCAACCTTGTCCGGCGTAACCTGAAATGCCGAAAGGGAAATTGCCGCCTCCTCATGGCGCCGAGATGGGCAAGTGCTGCGGCATCGCCCTTCTTGATCAATGTGCGCAGGGCCTGCCGTGTGATCCAGCGTGTATGCTGATTGTCCTTCGGCCATCTATCGATCAGCCCCAGCACGAAAGCGGGATTGTCCTTGGTGATGTCGTTCAGATGATTGGCGACGGATTTGCGCACATAAAGCGCCTCGTCGGCTTTCATGGCGTCGAGGATTGCGGTGACCGGCGAGGGATCGTCGATCAGGGGTTTGAGCTGGAACGACCATGGCAGACGGGGCCGGCAGCCTTCGCTCGCCAGCCGCCGCACATGTTCGTTCTCGTGCCGCGACCACGTTTCCATCACGGCGAGGGTGGCGCCTAAGTCCTTTTGCAAAAAATGACGGATGGCGAATTCCGAGGAGCCGAAGCGGGTGAAATAATGCAGCGCTTCCATGGACAGGTCGAAATCATCGAGGCCGTAGAGCGCCACATATTCCGGTAGCGAAATGGAGGCGAAACCGTTGCCGATGCCGGACGCTGCGGCGGTCAGGATTTCGATGTTGCGGGCATAGTCGCCGGGAAGTGTCGCATGCAGGCTCGTCGCCACCTGCCGCATGCGCTGCATGATGCCCAGCGCTTCAAGGTTTTCGGTGGCGAGCGCCATGAAGGCGGAAACGTCAAATGGCGGATGAACGGCCTTGGTCTCATCGGCGATATGCCGCAGTTTCTCGCGGTTGAAGATTTCCTTCAATGCCGGTGCCGCCGCGTCGCTCATATCGCCCCTCAAAGTTCACTTTTTGTTCTTTTAGGGCAGGAAGGGGCTGGAGGCAAGATAGTGCTGAGCAACTTTCAGGGAGTGACAATGGATCGAGCGATTGCGGTTTCGCCTTCTCCCCGTCGGGGAGAAGGTCGCGGCAGCGGGATGAGGGCGAGCGTAGCGATATGCGGAGAGCTCGCCCCCTCATCTGCCCTTCGGGCATCTTCTCCCCGGCGGGGAGAAGAAGTTTCTGCGCAACTCAGCTCATCTGGCTGACGAATTTGGTCTCCAGATAGGCCTGAACCGCTTCCGAGCCGCCTTCCGTGCCATAACCGGAATCCTTGATGCCGCCGAAGGGGACTTCCGGAAGCGCAAGGCCGTTGTGGTTGATGGTCAGCATGCCGGCCTCGACCTGTTGGCCGAGCGCGTGGGCGGTTTTGACCGAGCCGGTGAAGGCATAGGATGCAAGGCCGAAGGGCAGGCGGTTCGCCTCGGTGATGGCGTCATCGAAGCTCGAGAAGCGGTTGATGATGGCGACCGGGCCGAAGGGTTCGTCATTCATGATTTTGGCGGTGGTCGGCACATTGGCGAGAACCGTCGGCTCGAAGAAATTGCCCTTGTTGCCGATGCGGCGGCCGCCGGTCTTCAATTCCGCGCCATGGGAAACGGCGTCGTTGATGAGGCCTTCCAGCGCCGGAATGCGGCGCTCATTGGCGAGCGGTCCCATGATGACGCCGTCTTCCAGCCCGTTGCCGACCTTGATGGCCTTCGTCGCTTCCACGAAACCTTCAAGGAAACGGTCGGCCACGCCGTCCTGCACGAGGAAGCGGGTGGGGGCGACACAGACCTGACCGGCATTGCGGAACTTGGCGAGCGAGGTGACTTCGATTGCCTTGTCGATATCGGCGTCGTTAAAGATCATCACCGGCGCATGGCCGCCGAGCTCCATCGTGGCGCGCTTCATGTGCTTGCCGGCAAGTGCGGCCAGATGTTTGCCGATGGGAGTGGAGCCGGTGAAGGAAATCTTGCGGATAACCGGATGCGGGATCAGATATTCCGAAATCTCGGAGGGAACGCCGTAAACGAGGCCGATGACGCCCGCCGGCACGCCCGCATCCACGAAGGCGCGGATCAGTTCGGCCGGCGATGCGGGTGTTTCCTCCGGCGCCTTGACGATGATGGAGCAGCCGGTGGCAAGTGCTGCGGAAAGCTTCCGGACGATCTGGTTGATCGGGAAGTTCCACGGCGTAAACGCCGCGACGGGACCGACCGGCAGCTTGATGGCAAGCTGCGAAACGCCGGTTGCGCGCGCTGGAATGACCTGCCCATAGGTGCGGCGTGCTTCTTCCGCGAACCAGTCGATGGTGTCGGCGGCGCCCATGATCTCGGTGCCCGATTGCGCCAGCGGCTTGCCCTGTTCGCGGGTCATGATGTAGGCGATCTTGTCCTTGCGCTCGCGCAGGAGGTCGGCCGCCCTGCGCATGATCTTCGAACGCTCAAAGGGCGAGGTGTCGCGCCACACCTTGAAACCGCGCTCGGCGGCAGCAAGCGCCAGATCGAGGTCTTCCTTCTCGGCATGCGCAATCGCGCCGATGATCTCGTCGGTTGCCGGATCGGACACGGCGATCGTCTTGCCGGAAACGGCGTCTCGCCATTCGCCATCAATGAGAAGTTTGATGTCGGGATAGGTGTGCATAGGGGCTACCTTCATGATGCGGCCGATACGGCGAAATGCCGTCCGGCCCGGAGACGTGAACAGAATTTTCCTGGCCGGACGATATCCGGCATCGCGGCTTTCGCTGCGCGGAACATGTGTCTGGATATTTCCGACGGGGGCTTCTGGAATTGTCGGAAACGGAAACGACAGCCTTTATATTAAGGCCCGGGCGGTATGTTTCAACCGTGCGCTCCGGCAATCGCCATGATTTTTCCGTGACGCAGAATTTGCCATTCGTCATTTCAATCTGGCACGCGGACGGGGCGTTGCTTATCCGGCTGCCTCAGGCGAATCAGATGCAGCTGCGCGACGACGGAAAGGCTCTCGCCACAATTCGGCCTTTGTCGCACCTGACGAATTATCGGGAGGGGTCTCCGGAGCTTGTCACTTGTGTCATAATGGGACGCGTGGCCTGAAAAAATACAATAAGACGGAAAACTTATCCAAAGGGTTTACTCAAAACCTAGAGAAAATACGGATAAAATCTCACTGAGGATATAACATCCATTCCTGATATATATTGCTAGCGTCGGTTCCCTTGACCTTCAAAGGTTGGTGAAAACCCTCGACCTGAACGTTATCGATGGAGAAAAAGTATGAGTTTCGCCCGGGTACTTCTCAGTGCGTTCTTGTCGCTCGCGTGGCTTTCCTGTGCCGAAGCCGGCGAAATTGCCAAACCGCAAGGAAAGCCGATATTAACCATATCCGGAAACATCGCCAATACGAATGGCGAGGGTGCGGCGGTATTTGATCGTGACATGCTGGAAGCGCTCGGCATGGTGACGGTGGAGACGACGACGCCTTGGCATGATGGCCGCGTCCGTTTCGATGGTGTTTCGCTGGCGAAATTGATGGATGTCGTCGGCGCAAAGGGCACCAGCGTCACGGCAGTCGCTCTCAACGATTATGTCAGCACGATACCGATTGAAGATTTTAAGAAATTTAACGTTATTCTGGCGATCAAGCTGGATGGCAATTACATGACAGTTCGCGAAAAAGGCCCGTTGTTCGTCATCTATCCCTATGACAGCGATCCGGAGCTGCAGAAGCAGACCTATTATTCGCGGTCCGCATGGCAAGTTGCCAAACTGATAGTGGAATAAAGGTGCCGTTTGCGAAAACTTGTGGCGGTGATCATCTGTTGCTTCGTCCTGGCAACGGGCTATATCGCTTTCGTCATTGCCGAGCGGCAGACCGCTCTGCAGAAATTTGCCCGCTACAATGATTCCTGGGCCGTCAGCCAGACCGTAGCCGAATATCTGCGCCTCCAGAACAAGCTGGCCGTGTTCGCGCTCAATCCCGGCAAGATCGACCGGGATGAGCTGCAACTGCGTCTGGACATCATGCTGAGCCGGCTTGAGCTTTTGAAGCAGGGCAATCTCGGGGCCTTCATCAATGAAAAACAGCAGTGGCGGGATCTCGTAACCCGCCTCGATGCCGTTCTGGCCCGTCTGGAGCAGCAGGTGAACAACCTCAATCCGGCCGAGGTTCCGGATCTGCTGGCGACGATGAGCGCGCTCGACGCGCCGATGACGACGCTTGCCTCGTCTTCCGTCGCTTATGACGTCAATCTGATCGATACGGCCCATGAGGATGTGCGCAAGCTGCATATCGTTTATACCGCGCTGGCCGGCGGCCTGATCCTGTGCGGTATCGCGCTTGTCATATTGCTGCTTCGCCAGAACGATCTCCTGAACCGTGCGCAGAAAAGCATGCGCGGCCTGACGGACGATCTGCGTGCCGCAACGCTGGAATTGCAGGCGAAGAATGTTCGGCTCGAACACGACGCCTATCATGACGCGCTGACGGGACTGCCGAACCGCGCGCTGTTCCGGCAGGAACTGATCGAGAGGTTGCGCCGATCCTTCGGCGGGACGGGAACGACGGCCATCCTCCTGCTCGATCTCGACGGGTTCAAGGACGTCAACGACACGCTCGGCCACGATGCCGGCGATGCGCTGCTTCAGGCCGTGGCGCAGCGCCTCTCGGGCATCGGCGGCGATTACGACATGGTCTGCCGTCTGGGCGGCGACGAATTTGCCGTCGTTTCCGACGATCTGAACGAGGATGCCGCTCGCCGCCTTGCCACCAAGCTCATCGACCAGATCAGCCGCACCTACCAGCTGGGCGAGCAGGAGGTCAAAATCGGCACCTGCATCGGCATCGCCATATCGCACGGCGCCGTCGATGCGGATGAATTGTTCAAGCGCGCGGATCTGGCGCTTTATGAGGCGAAAGCCATCGGCCCCGGCCGGGCGAGCGTTTTCAAGGTCCGTATGCAGAAGCAGCTGACCGAGAAGAAATCCTTCGAGGCCGACCTGCAGACCGCATTGCAGAACGACGAGATGGAAGTCTATTACCAGCCGCAGGTGGCGACGCAGACACGCAAGCTTTGCGGTTTCGAGGCGCTGCTGCGCTGGAAACATCCGGTGCGGGGCGATGTGCCGCCCAGCGTGTTCATTCCCGTGGCGGAAAGAACCGGTCTCATCCATTCGCTCGGAAAATGGGTGATGGAGACCGCCTGCCGCGAGGCGATGGGCTGGGACGAGGACATGAAGGTGGCGGTCAATCTGTCGCCGGTTCAGTTCCACAGTACCAGTCTCATCCAGAACGTCATGGGCGCGCTTGAGAAAAGCGGGCTGGAACCCAGCCGGCTCGAGCTTGAAATCACCGAATCGATCCTGCTCAACAAGAGCGACCAGACGATCAACACGCTGTCGCGCCTGAAGGCCGTCGGCATCCAGATCGCCATGGATGATTTCGGGACAGGTTATTCATCGCTCGCCAATTTGCGCGGCGTGCCCTTCGACAAGATCAAGATCGACCGCTCGTTCCTGCGCGATATCACCAGCGACCGTGACGCGCTGGCGATCGTGGAATTCGTGGTCGGCGTCGGCCGCAGTCTGCGGATGACGACGATTGCGGAAGGTATCGAGACGGAAGAGCAATATGAATGCGTCAGGCGTCTGGGCTGCGATCAGGTTCAGGGATATCTGATCAGCAGACCGTTGCCGGCCAAGGAGCTTGTGGCCTGGAGTTCCGTCTGAGACGCGCCTGTTTCGGCGGCGGTCGTATCTTGAATTTTTACCACGTCATAGCGTTGCTTGCGAAAACCGATACCGGTTGCCGCAACGATGCTGTAGAGCATTCCCGGTCGATATGGGATCATTGCGACAAAGCGGCCGGGTTTTGCGAGAAGGCTTGAGACATGGAAATACTGGACGTGCATGGAGTTGCCCTTCCCCTCTCTTCCGATGAGGTGTCGCCGGTCATCTGGCAGGCGCTGACCGACGGCAGCTATGAGGCGAAAGAGGCCCGCAGCGTCCTGAAAGCCATCAAGCCCGGCGATCGGGTGCTGGAGCTGGGCTCCGGTATCGGGATCATCACCTCGATCATCGCCGGCATCGAGGATGTTTCCGTCTGGGCCTTCGAGGCCAACCCCTCCACCGCGGCGCTGGCAGAGCGGGTAATCAAGGCCAATTGCCGTGGCAATGTCGTGTTTTCGCAGGGGCTTCTCACCGCCGACGAGCCGAGCTCCTATCCTTTTTACGTCCGCAGGGATCTCTGGATGTCGTCCATGGACGAAAATCAGGGCCCCTATGAAAAACGCATCGAAATTTCCTCCGCCAATATCGATGAATTTATCGCCAGCCGGGGCATCACCGCGCTCGTGATGGATATCGAGGGCGCGGAACGCGATCTGCTCGGCAGGGCCGATCTGACCGGCGTGGAGCGGATATTCGTGGAACTGCATGACCATCTTTACGGTCTCGCGGGGGTTCGCGATATCATGCAGGCGCTGACCGCCAAGGGATATGCCTATGATCCGCGCGGTTCACGCGGGCCCTGTGTCCTGTTCTCCAAGGACGAGAGCCCGAGGGAATACGATCCCGAGGTAGACTGAGGCCGCGTCGAATTCACGGAACCCTCCGCCGGTCATCCCCGTTCTCACACTTGCATGAGGGCGCGGAGCGGGTCGACACGTGTGCCGCAATGGTATGCGGGTCGAGAAGATAATTTCATAAACAGCAATTCATTCCCAATTATTGTTGCAATTGTTGCAACCGTTATCCTGCGTCATCATCCCTCCATCAAACCGGCGCACAACAGGCTGCGCCGGAGATGCCAACGCAACCGAAGGAGTAACGATCATGGGCTTTGTTAAGACGACAGACGGAACCGAAATCTTCTACAAGGACTGGGGCCCGAAGGATGCCCAGCCGATCATGTTCCACCATGGCTGGCCGCTCTCGTCCGATGACTGGGATGCGCAGATGCTGTTCTTCGTTTCCAAGGGTTTTCGCGTCGTTGCCCATGACCGCCGTGGCCATGGCCGTTCCGCCCAGGTCGCCGACGGTCACGACATGGATCACTACGCCGCCGACGCCTTTGCCGTTGTTGAGGCCCTTGATCTAAAGAACGCCGTCCATATCGGCCATTCCACCGGTGGCGGCGAAGTCGCCCGTTATGTCGCAAAACATGGCGAACCCGCCGGCCGTGTCGCCAAGGCGGTTCTCGTTTCCGCCGTGCCGCCGCTGATGCTCAAGACCGAGGCCAATCCGGAAGGTCTGCCGATGGAGGTTTTTGACGGCTTCCGCTCGTCGCTCGCCGCAAACCGCGCGCAGTTCTTCCGCGATGTGCCCGCCGGTCCCTTCTATGGCTTCAACCGCGATGGCGCGACCGTTCATGAAGGCGTTATCCAGAACTGGTGGCGTCAGGGCATGATGGGCGGCGCAAAGGCCCATTATGACGGCATCAAAGCCTTCTCGGAAACCGACCAGACCGAAGACCTGAAGAATATCAGCGTTCCGACGCTGGTGCTGCATGGCGAAGACGACCAGATCGTGCCGATTGCCGACTCCGCGCTGAAATCGGTGAAGCTGTTGAAAAACGGCACGCTGAAGACCTATCCCGGCTTCTCGCACGGTATGCTCACCGTCAATGCCGATGTGCTGAACGCCGATCTTCTGGCTTTCATCAAGGGCTGATCCTTCCGCAAAAGCAAAATGCGGCCGACCATTCGGCCGCATTTTGCGTTTCGCATCAGGCCATGTGGCCTCGCCAGGCATTGCGGTAAGAAGCGAGACCGGGAATGTCGTGCGGCGTGAAATGGCGCTCGCGACCGGCAAGCGGTTTGATGCCGGTGAGCAGGGCCGCACCGGCGCTGGTGCCCGTGGACCCTTCGACCGCCGTTACTTCGGTCTCTGCAAAGCCGGCCAGCGCTTTCAGATAAAGGGTGTTGCTGGCGAAGGGGCCTTCCACAAGGATAGGACCTTTCCGCCCGATGAGCGAGAGGCTGCATTCCGTCATTAGGGCAAGATAAAGCGACGCTGCTGCGTGCCGTTCCGCCGCCGTTGCATTTTCATCGCCAATCCAGCGCGCCGCCTTGTCCGGAAATGGGCCGGAGCCGCTGACGACGCTCGGCAACAGCATCATGCCCCTAGCAACCACGCTGCCGAGGGCCGCGTCTATCGCTTCATTTTCCGCCGCCCCGAATTGCTGCGCCAGCATTTCATATTCCCTGCCGCCCATGAAGCGGGAGGAGGGAACGGGACGGCCGAAAGCATCGACATTCAGGAGTGTGTCACGGGTGGGGTCGAGTGCGCCCGCCGCGCCGCCGATGGCGAAATTCACCACCCAGGTGCCGGTGGAGACGACCGAAAAATCTCCGTCCCGGCGCAGAAGATGCGGCAGGAGCGACGCGTTGGAATCGTGGATGCCACAATAGACCGGCATATCGGGAGACAGTCCAGTTTCGACGGCCAGCGACGGGCGGATTGTTCCCAGCACATCGAAAGCGGAGCGAACCGGCGCCATCAACTGCTCGATGCCGAGACGCGCGACGAGCGAGGAGAAACTTTTCCGCCGCGGGTTCCATAGATCGGTATGGCAGCCGAGTGAGGTCGTTTCCGTGGCCTGAATGCCCGTCAGCCGTCCCGCCCAATATTGCGCATAGGTGACGATGCTGCGCACTCTGGAGAAATCGTCCGGAAAGGCCGCTTTCTGGAAATGGATTTGCGCGCCAAGGTTCAGCCCGACGGGAAGCTGCGGTGAGCCGGTCTCGGCAAAATCGGGCCTGATGCCGCGATAGGCTGCCTCAATTTCTGCGGGATAGCCGTGTTCATAATCGAGCACCGGCATGGCGAGATCGCCGTTGCCATCGAGAAGTGCTGCCGAAGCGCCATGGGTGGTGATGGAAATCGCATCGAAACCGGGCTTCTGGCCGAACCGCTGAAGCGCGGAGAGAATGAAGCGCCAAAGCATCTCCACATCGTAATGCGGATAAATTCCATCGCGAAGGACGGGGTTCGCCTGTTTCTCGCCGGCAATCTCTTCGCCGCTGCCGGTGTCGATGACGACGACCTTGGCATTGGTCTTGCCGATATCGATGACCGCGACGCGGCCCGGTTTGATGCTCTCGCTCATGGCAGATGGAACACCGTCACCAGATCTTTTGCGACTGGCGAATGATCGGGATTGCTCTCCATGATATCAGCCATATGCGCCCACCACTTCTTCATCACTGGATGGTCGGGCAGTGCCGCCATGCCGTGGTTCTTCGGGCGCGTCAGCAGCCCGAACAGGATGTTGGTTTCCGGGTCGAGATGAATGGAGTAATCGCTCACACCCGCCTCGTGCAGCAGCGCCACCAGTTCCGGCCATATCTCGTCATGGCGCTTTTTATATTCGGCCTCTTTTCCGGCAAAGAGTTTCATCTTGAAGGCGTGTTTTTCAAATTCCGGCATGGCTCAACCTCTCATTGTTCAGTTTCTGAGAGCCCGAAGGCGACGGACAACGATGGGGATGGCTATGGTGACGATGAGCAGAAGACCAACGAAGATCGACATGACGATACCAGGCACATTCAGAAGACCGAGCCCGAAGGTGACGAGGCCCATGACGAAAGCGGCGATGACCACGCCTGCGATGGTGCCGGAGCCGCCAAGAATGGAGACACCGCCGAGCACCACCATGGTCACCACCTCAAGCTCCCATCCTTGAGCAATGGACGGGCGTGTGGAGCCCAACCGCGAAGTGAGGCAGACGGCGGCGATGCCGCTCATCAGGCCGGTGAGCAGGAACAGGATGAACTTCACCCGCTCGACCGGAATGCCGGAGAAACGGGCGGCGAAGGGGTTGTTGCCGATCACATAGACCTGCCGGCCGAAATTGGTGGCGTGCAGCAGAATGGCGAAGAGAATGGCCATGGCGATGAACAGCACGAATTCGAAAGAAATCACCCAGAAAACGTAACCCTGACCGAAATAGGCAAAATCGGCGGGATATTTGCCATAGGCCTGATCGCCCAGCACCATGTAGGAAATGCCGCGAAACAGGCTCATCGTGCCGATGGTGACGACGATGGACGGCAGCTTCAGCCCTGCGACCAGAAAACCGTTGAAGGCCCCGCACAAAAGCCCGGTGCCGATGCCGATGGCGACGAGGCCGGGCGTGCCGACCCCCATCTGCACTGCCGCACCCATGGCGGTGGAGGCGAGCGCGATGATGGCGGCGACGGAAAGATCAATTTCACCGGCGATGATCAGCAGCGCCATGGCGAAGGCGATGATCGCCTTTTCCGTGAAATTGAAGGTCGCATCCGACAGGTTCCACGCATTGAGGAAATAGGGCGAGGCCAGCGAATTGGCGATGAAGATCAGGATCGCAACGCCAAGCAGCAGCACCTCCCAGCTGGCCATGATGCGGCGTAACGGCGTGCCGAGCTTGTCTGGAATCATACGTGGGCTCTGTGCCGGTTGAGATGGCGTGCTCATGCTGCGGCCTCCCTGGCCTGATCGCTTGCTGCGCGGTCACGCAGGATGATACGGCCTTTTCTGGCTTCGGCGCGGGCGTTGAAGACGACGGCGAGCACGATCACCACGCCGGAAATCGCCATCTGTGCAAAGGGCGAAATGCCGATGACGGGCAGGGCGTTCTTGATGACGCCGAGGAACAGCGCGCCGAGCACCGCACCCGCCACCGAGCCGATGCCGCCGGCAATCGAGATGCCGCCGATCACATTCGCCGCCACGCTGTCCAGTTCGAAACCGGCGGCGATGTCGACATAGGCAACCGCATAACGCGATACCCAGAGATAGCTGGCGAGACCGGCGAGTGCGCCCGAGAGTACGAAGGCGAAGAAGCGCGTACGGCCGACATCGATGCCCGCATAGACGGCCGCACTCGGATTACCGCCCGACGCATAGGCCGAACGGCCGAAGGAGGTGCGGCTAAGCACCAGCCAAGCGCCGGCGATGATGAGGACCGCCACCCATGAAAGTACGGGCATACCGAGGATCATGGTGCGCGGCACGTTGAGGAAGGTGGGGGAAAGCTGGTGCGCATTCACCCAGCCGCCGCCGGACAGCACAAAAGCCATACCACGATAGATGGTGAGCGTGCCAAGCGTGACGACGATGGGCGGAATGCCGAGCCACCAGACCAGCACGCCGTTGAGCGAGCCGAGAAATGCGCCGATGCCGACCGCCATGACGATGAGAAGCGGCAGGGGAATTCCCGGGAAGGCGGCATTGGTCATCGCCACCGCCATGCCGGTGAAGGCGAGATTGGCGGCAACGGAAAGATCGATGGACTTGGTGAGAATGACCGCCATCTGACCAAGCGCCAGAATGATGAGGATGGAGGTATCGTTGAAGATATTGACGAGATTGCCGGGCCGGCTGAAACCGGGCGCGCGCAGCGCGAAACCGGCGATCATGATGAGGATGATGCCCGCCAGCAGCCATTCGCGATTTTTAAGTAGACGTTGCATATGGTTGCCCCTCTCAGGCATTGCCGGTGGCGGCGCGCACCAGCTTTTCCGGAGAAAAATCGGTGCGTTCGAACTGGCCCGCCATCAGGCCTTCGCGCATCACGATGGCGCGGTCGGACATGCCGAGGATTTCGGGAAGTTCAGATGAAATCATGATGATGGAAAGCCCCTCGGCGGCAAGCTCGCTGATGAAACCGTGCACGGCGGCCTTGGAGCCGATATCGATGCCCTTGGTCGGTTCATCGAGAATGATGACCTTGGGCTGGGTGGCGAGCCACTTGCCGATCACCACCTTCTGCTGGTTGCCGCCGGAAAGCGTGCCAACCGGCACCGAAAGGGCGGCCGCGCGCAGATCGAGCCGCGAGGCATATTTGCGCGCCAGCGCGAATTCATTGGCGGCGGCGAGAAACCCCTTGCGCGAGGTGCGCGTGAGCGATGGCAGCGACATGTTCTGGTAGATCGGCATATCCAGCGCCAGCCCGTGGCGGCCGCGCTCTTCCGGCACATAAACGATGCCGGCGCGGATCGCGTCTTCCGGCGAGCGGATGGTGAGCGGCTGGCCTTCCAGCGATACCTGCCCTGAAGCCGGCCGGGTAATGCCGAACAGCGACTGGCAGAGTTCGGAGCGGCCGGCGCCGATCAGCCCGTAAAGGCCGAGAATCTCGCCCTTGCGCAGTTCGAGCGAAATATCGCGGAATTCCGTCTGATGCGAATAATCGCGCACCGAAAGAACCGTCGGGCCAAGGGTCACGGCCTGCTTGGGAAAGGCGTTCGTCACGTCACGGCCGACCATCAGCCGCACAATCTCGTCCTGCGGCGTGGCGGCGAGATTGCCCGCTCCAACCATCCTGCCGTCGCGGAACACGGCGTAGTTCTCGGCGATCTCATAGACCTCGTCGAACTTGTGGCTGATGAAGAGGATCGCCTTGCCCTGCCGCTTCAGGTTTTCGACGATGTGAAAGAGATCGTCGATTTCCTTGCGGGAAAGGGCGGCCGTCGGCTCGTCCATGATGACGATGCGCGCCTCGACCGAAAGCGCCCGGGCGATGGCGACGAGATGGCGCTGGGCGATGGACAGGTCCTTCAGCCGGATCGTCGGATCGATGGTGCTTTCGAGCTGTTCCAGCAGGGTTCTGGCGCGCGTGTTGATGGTCTTCCAGTCGATCAGGCCGAAACGACCCTTCGGCGCATGGCCGAGGAAGATGTTTTCACCGACGGAAAGCTCGTCGAACAGCACGGTTTCCTGATGAATGGCGGTGACGCCGGCATCGATGGCGTCCTGTGCGCTGTGAAAATGGACAGGCTGACCATCGAGAAGGATTTCGCCTTCGTTCGGGCGATAGATGCCGGTGAGGATTTTGACGAGCGTGGATTTTCCCGCGCCGTTTTCACCGATCAGCGCGGTGACCTTGCCGGGATAAAGCGCGATATCGACGCCATCCAGCGCTTTGACGCCGGGAAATATCTGGCTGATGCCGCGCATTTCGAGAATGGGCGTTGAATTTGAAGCCTCGACGACATCTAAAATTTTCGTTTCGATACGCATCATCCGTCTTACCGGTCAGTTTGATTGAAGCGGTGAAGGGCACCCCCCTCTGCCCTGCCGGGCATCTCCCCCTCAAGGGGGGAGATCGATATGCGGCACCGTTGAGGCCATCACTAAAGTTGAGAGTGAGCGAGTGTTATCGTCTGGCTGATCTCCCCCCTTGAGGGGGAGATGCCCGGCAGGGCAGAGGGGGGTAACCCTCCACCCGCCGTCAGGAACTACTCAGATCAAAAAATCTTCGAAAACTGATCGATATTCTTCGCATCATAAACAAACGGATCGGCCATCGCCGCTTCGCTGTTTTCGCCAACCTTGATCTTGCCCATGCGGCCGGCTTCGATTTCCGAGCCCGGCTTGCCATCGGTTTCGCCCTTCACCAGGCGATAGGCGATCTGGGTGGCGGAGTAACCGAGGTCGATCGGGTTCCAGATGGCGAATTCCTTGGTGGCGCCCGACTTAATCGCGCCGGCCATTTCGGACGGCAGGCCAAGGCCGGTCACATAGACCTGACCGATCTTGCCCGCATCCTTTACGGCCTGCGAGGCGGCGAGAACGCCAACCGTTGTCGGTGCAACGATGACCTTCACATTCGGCTGCGAGGAGAGCAGGCCCTGCGCTTCGCGGTAGCTCTTGTCGGCCAAGTCGTCGCCGTAAACCGTGGTGACGAGGTTGAGGCCGGGGAAATCCTTCAGCTGCTTTTTCATCTCGTCGATCCAGATATTCTGGTTCGTGGAGGTGGTGGTGGCCGAAAGAATGGCGAAATCGCCCTTGCCGCCTTCCAGATGCGATGCGGCGAGCTGCAGGCACATCTTGCCGATCAGCGCGTTGGACGAAGGGTTGAGCTGGAGAATGCGGCCTTCCGGCGCAACACCGGAATCCCAGGAGATGACCTTGATGCCGCGTTGGGCCGCTTTTTTCAGCGCCGGAACCACGGCGTCGGGGTCATTGGCGGAGATGGCGATGGCATCGACGCCCTGCGCGATCAGCGAATTGATGACTTCGATCTGGCCTTCCGCCGTGGTGCTGGTCGGACCGGTATAGATGATCTCGACGCCGCCGAGATCCTTTGCTGCCTCCTGCGCGCCCTTGTTCGCGGCTTCGAAAAAGCCGTTGCCGAGCGATTTAACCACCAGTGCGATCTTCACATCGGCGGCCTGGGCAACGCCGCCCAGCCCTGCGACGGAGAGCGCCGCGCCAAGCGCGAGAGCGCTCGTCAATGTTCTGCGTGTAAGTTTCATGTCCCTTTTCCTCCCGTTTTGAACCTTTTTCCTTCCTCCGGTGCTCCTCAGGCGACCGAAGAAGAATCCTCTTCATCCGGTGGGGCGGCTGTCTTGCCATCCCTCACCGCGCCGACGACCAGCAATTCCACGCCGGCGTCTTCCACCATCCTCGCCGCCTCATCGGAAATCCCGTCATCGGTGATGATGGTCGAGACATTTTCGAGCGGGCATAAAATGAGGCTGGATCGCTTTCTGAATTTCGAAGAATCGACCATCACGATCAGCTCTTCCGCCTGCCGCATCAGCTTCTGTTCGCTCTGAATAACCAGCGCGTCGGATTCCATGATGCCGAGCGCGCCCACGCCCTGCGCACCGAGAAAAATACGCCGCGCATAAAAATTGCGGATCGCATCGTTCTCGAAAGGCGACAGGATAAGGCTCTGGTCGCGATAGATCGCGCCGCCCGGCACGCTGACATTGCATTTGGAATGCTTGACCAGATGCTCGGCGATGGCGAAAGAATTGGTCATGACCTGCAGGCGGCGCGCCGCCATGTAGTGCACCATCTGGAATGTCGTCGTGCCGCCATTCAGGATGATTGCGTCGCCATCGTTGCAGAGATCGACCGCTTTGCGCGCAATTGCGCGTTTCTTGTCGATATTGACCGATTCGGACACGCGGAACGGCCGGGCGGCGAGATTGCCGAGCTGCGGCGGATGCACCGCTTCCGCCCCGCCGCGCACGCGGCGCAACTTGCCCTGAACATGCAGAGACGCGATATCCCGGCGGATCGTCGCTTCCGACGCATCCGTCAGTTCGGCAATATCCTGCACCGTCACGACAGCTTTTTCCTGCGTGGCACTCAAGATGATGCGATGGCGTTCGCGTTCGTGCATGGGGTCCTCCTGATTGTGATTATTCGCAATCTCTTTACGTTGTCAATCAAGAACGATCAAATTAATCAATATCGCGTTGCAACATGAAAATTTATGATCGTTTTTGATTGACATTATGCTTTTGGATGCGCGATATCTGCCATCAAAGGAGGCGGGCCGGTATCGGCTCCGCGAATGCAGACAGATATTGGGAGGAAGACATGACGGGAAAATCCCGCCTTCTCGAAAGCCGTTGGGACGATGCCTATGCCAAAACGCTCGATGAGCCGGGCAAGCTGCTTTATCGCTCCAATCTGCTCGGTGCAGACAAGCGCATCACCAATTATGGTGGCGGCAACACATCGGCAAAAGTGCTTGAGACCGATCCCCTGACGGACGAGAAGGTCCGCGTCATGTGGGTAAAAGGCTCCGGCGGTGACGTCGGCACCATCAAGCTCGATGGTTTTGCGACGCTTTATCTCGACAAGCTGGAAGCGCTGAAGGGCATTTACAAGGGCGTTGCGGATGAAGACCGCATGGTCGGCTTCCTGCCGCATTGCACCTTCAACCTCAATCCGCGCGCGGCTTCCATCGATACGCCGCTGCACGGTTTCGTGCCTTACGATCATGTCGACCATATGCATCCGGACGCGATCATCGCCATTGCCGCCTCGAAGAATTCGAAAGAGCTGACGCAGCAGATTTTCGGCGATGATATCGGCTGGCTGCCCTGGCGTCGCCCCGGTTTCCAACTCGGTCTCGATCTCGAAGCTTTCGTCAAGGCCAACCCGAAGGCCAAGGGCGTCGTGCTGGAAAGCCATGGTCTCTTCACATGGGATAATGACGCCAAGGCGTGTTACGAGCTGACGCTCGCCATCATCAACAAGGCCATCGAATGGTTTGCGGCCAAGACCGAAGGCAAGACGATTTTTGGCGGCGCGGTGGCGAAGAGCCTGCCCGTTGCTGAACGCCGCGCCATCGCCGCCCGGTTGATGCCGGAAATCCGTGGCCGCATCGGCCGTGAGGAGCGTAAGCTCGGCCATTTCGACGATCAGGATGCGGTTCTGGAATTCGTCAACTCGAAAGACCTGAAGCCGCTCGGCGCGCTCGGCACATCCTGCCCGGATCACTTCCTGCGCACGAAAATCCGCCCGCTGATCCTCGATCTCGATACGGCCAATCCCGATGTGGATGCGTTGACGGCCGGTCTCGACAAGGCGCTTGAAGCTTACCGCGCCGATTATACCCGCTACTACGAGGCCTGCCGCCACGACAATTCGCCGAAGATGCGCGATCCGAATCCGGTGATTTTCCTGATCCCCGGCGTTGGCATGTTGTCCTTCGCCAAGGACAAGGCCACTGCCCGCATCGCCGGCGAATTTTACGTCAACGCCATCAACGTCATGCGTGGTGCTTCCACCGTGTCCGAATATCAGGGCCTGCCGGAGCAGGAGGCCTTCGATATCGAATATTGGCTGCTGGAAGAGGCAAAACTTCAGCGCATGCCGAAGCCGAAGAGCCTTGCCGGCCGGGTGGCCTTCGTCACCGGCGGTGCTGGCGGTATCGGCCGGGCGACGGCGGAACGGCTGGCGGGCGAGGGCGCCTGCGTGGTTCTGGCGGATATTGACGAAGCGGCGCTGGAAGCCGCCAAGGGCGATTTCGTCAAGCGCTACAGCACGGACGCGGTGCGTACCGTTAAGCTTGACGTGACGAAAGAGGATGCCGTCATCGCAGCCTTCGCGGAAGCAAGCGTCGAATTCGGCGGCGTGGATATTCTCGTCTCCAATGCTGGCATCGCTTCCTCCGCGCCGGTGGAAGACACGACGCTTGCCATGTGGAACAAGAATATCGACATTCTCGCCACCGGCTATTTCCTCGTTTCGCGGGAAGCGTTCCGGCTGCTGCGGCGTCAGAATCTTGGAGGCAACGTGGTGTTCGTCGCCTCGAAAAATGGTCTCGCTTCCTCGCCCAATGCCTCTGCCTATTGCACGGCGAAGGCTGCGGAAATTCATCTGGCCCGTTGCCTCGCCCTCGAAGGGGCGGAGGCGGGTATTCGCGTCAACACCGTCAATCCCGATGCCGTGCTGCGCGGTTCGAAAATCTGGAGCGGCGAGTGGCGCGAGCAGCGCGCGGCCTCTTCCAAGATCGAAGTGACCGATCTGGAGGAACATTACCGCAAGCGCTCGATGCTGAAGCTCAATGTCTTCCCGGAAGATATCGCCGAGGCGATCTACTTCCTGGCGTCCGACGCCTCCGCCAAGTCGACCGGCAATATCATCAATGTCGATGCCGGTAATGCCCAGAGTTTTACGCGGTAGGGTGTCGGTGGATACCGACATATAAAAAGACACGATGCTTTGAGAAGTGGCGAAAGTCCCACCTCCGTCATTCCGGCTCAAGGCCGGAATGACGGGGTGGTGGCGTCGCAGGCCGAAGCACCTGTTGTGTTCATTGCCCGGGAGGAAAAAATGACCGAGACGAAAATCGCCGCCGATGTGATCGCGGCGGAAAACGACAAACGCGCCGCGGCGCTGAAGGACGATTATCAGGCGCTGGGCAACCAGCTTGCGCGCCGCAATATCGATATCGAGGCCGTCACGGTCAAGGTCGCGGAATTTTTCGTCGCCGTGCCCTCCTGGGGCGTTGGCACCGGCGGCACCCGCTTTGCCCGGTTTCCCGGCACGGGCGAGCCGCGCGGCATTTTCGACAAGCTGGATGATTGCGCCGTCATCAACCAGCTGACGCGGGCGACGCCCAATGTTTCCCTGCATATTCCGTGGGACAAGGAAGACCCGAAGCGATTGAAGGCCCATGCCGATGCGCTGGGTCTCGGCTTCGACGCCATGAATTCCAACACGTTTTCGGATGCGCCCGGCCAGAGCCATTCCTACAAATACGGTTCGCTCAGCCACACGGACGCCGCCACGCGCCGGCAGGCCGTAGAGCACAACATCGAATGTATCGAGATAGGCAATGCCATCGGCTCGAAGGCGCTGACGGTGTGGGTGGGCGATGGTTCGAACTTCCCCGGCCAGAGCAATTTCACCAGAAGTTTCGAGCGCTATCTTGCCGCCATGGCCGATATCTACAAGGCGCTGCCGGATGACTGGCGCATCTTTTCCGAACACAAGATGTACGAGCCGGCCTTCTATTCGACCGTCGTGCAGGACTGGGGCACCAATTATCTCATCGCCAATACGCTCGGCGAAAAGGCCTTCTGCCTCGTCGATCTCGGCCACCATGCGCCGAACACCAATATCGAGATGATCGTCGCCCGGCTCATCCAGTTCGGCAAGCTTGGCGGTTTCCACTTCAACGACAGCAAATATGGCGACGATGATCTCGATGCCGGCTCGATCGAGCCCTACCGCCTGTTCCTCGTCTTCAACGAGCTGCTGGATGCCGAGTATCGCGGCGTGAAGGGTTTCCATCCCTCCCATATGATCGATCAGTCACACAATGTGACGGACCCGATCGAAAGCCTGATCTCCAGCGCCAACGAAATCCGCCGCGCCTATGCGCAGGCGCTGCTGGTGGATCGCGCGGCTCTCGACGGCTTTCAGCAGGACAATGATGCGCTGATGGCTTCCGATATGCTGAAGCGGGCCTATCGCACCGATGTGGAACCGATTCTTGCCCAGGCGCGGCAATTGGCGGGCGGCGCAATCGATCCGGTGGCGACTTATCGTGCGAGCGGCTATCGCAAGCAGGTCGCGGCGAAGCGCCCGGCTTCGGTTGGTGGCAGCGGCGGGATTGTATAGGGGCGTTGTTTTTTGGGGGACGTTCCCCACACCCGTCACCCCGGACTTGATCCGGGGTCCAGTGCGGTCAAGTCCTTGATCGCGCAAGAGTCTTTCACGGCGCAGACGCGCCGTGGCTGGATGCCGGATCGAGTCCGGCATGACGGAAATATAGTGTCACTTCCCCGAAGGCGATTGCCGGCGCACCTGAAACGTGTGCTCCGGCCCGGGAAACGCTCCCGAGCGAACTTCATCGGCATAGGCCGCCGCTGCTTCCGAGACCGCCGGGCCCAGATCGGCGAAACGCTTAACGAATTTCGGTTTGAAATCGGTGAAAAGGCCAAGCATGTCGTCGGAAACTAGCACCTGCCCATCGCAGGCCGGCGATGCGCCGATGCCAACCGTGGGTGCGGTAAGCTTTTCGGTCAGTTCGCGGGCGAGCGGCTCGACGGTGCCTTCCACGACGATGGCGAAGGCGCCTGCCTGATCCACCGCAATCGCATCGCGCCAGATTTTTTGCGTTTCCGCATCCGAATGTCCGAGCGAGCGGAAGCCGCCGGCGGTGTGCACGAGCTGCGGCATCAGCCCGACATGGCCGAACACCGGAATGCCGCGCGCCACCAGAAAGGCGATGGTCTCGGCCATTTCCTCGCCGCCTTCCAGCTTCACGCCGTCGCAGCCGGTTTCCTGCATCAGCCGCACGGCATTGCGGAACGCCTGTTCCTTGGATTCCTGATAGGTTCCGAAGGGAAGATCGACGATGACGCAGGCATGTTCGACGCCGCGCATGACGGCGCGGCCATGGGCGATCATCATATCCAGCGTGACGCCGACCGTCGTGTCCATGCCGTAAAGCACCATGCCGAGGGAATCGCCGACCAGAAGCAGATCGCAATGCGGATCCAGCAGGCGGGCAATCGGCGTGGTATAGGCGGTCAGGCAGACAATGCGCGCCTCGCCTTTCATCTGCCGGATGGAGGCCGTCGTCAGCCGCTTGTGTTTTCCATGAGCGCTCATTCGGCAGCCTCCCGTCGATTGATCCTGTCGCGCCCGATAACGCGGTTGTCGAGGAGCTTCGTGCTGCCAAGCCTGACGAACAGCGCCACCAGCACCGGCCCCGCCTGCAATGAAGCAACGGGGGCGAGCGTATCGGGATCGCGCACCGCGACGACTTCCGGCGAGGCCAGCGGCTCGGCGGCGATGAATTTTTCTATCGCGGCTTCGAACGCGGCGGGGTCGTCGAAGCCCTCGCCATAAAGCCGTTCCGCCTCATCGAGTGCCTGCGGCACGATCACCGCGGCGGCGCGTTCCGCGTGGCTCAGATAGACGTTACGCGAGGAGCAGGCCAGCCCATCCGGCTCACGCACGGTGGCGACGGGAACGACCCTGACCGGCTGGGCAAGGTCCTCGACCATGCGGCGGATCAGCGTTACCTGCTGATAATCCTTCTCGCCGAAATAGGCGGCGTCCGGCTGGACGAGGTTAAAAAGCTTGGTCACGACCGTCGTAACACCTGCGAAATGCCCCGGACGCACCGCGCCTTCGAGCTCGCGGCCTAGTTCCGGCACATCCACGACGGTCTGCATCGGGCGCGGATACATTTCCGTCACCTCCGGCGCGAAAAGAATGTCGACACCTGCCTCCTCCAGAAGCGCGCTGTCGCGGGCGAGATCGCGGGGGTAACGGGCAAGATCTTCATTGGCCCCGAACTGAAGCGGATTGACGAAGATCGACACCACTGTCACGTCGTTTTCAGCCTTCGCTTTGGCAACGAGCGTCAAATGGCCAATATGGAGAAAGCCCATGGTCGGCACGAAGCCGACAGTCTTTCCATCGCGGCGAAATGTGGCGGTCAGGCCGCGCAATTCGGCGACGGTTTTTACAAGGCGCATGGGCTCTCCTCCGGCTCCCCGATCGCCCTCCGGCGAAAGGTGCTGGATAGAACTCGATTTGCCGAACGGGGTCAACGCGGCTTTGAGCATTATATCGATTAACACCTTGAGGGGCGGTTCAGGACCCAGCAACCCAGATTGGCGGGCGCTTTTCAGCGAAGGCGTTCCTTCCTTCGCGCGCTTCTTCACCGGTGCTGATTGTGGCGATGACGCTTTCGGCAAAAGTGAGCCGGTCACCGCTCGGCATGTCGCGCATCGCTAGTAATGCCGCCTTTCCAGCTGCGATTGCGCCCGGCGCGTTTTGCCGCAAGCGGGCAAGAACCTCCTCTATCACGGCATCGAGTGCGGCGGATGGCGCAGTGCGGTTGACAAGGCCCATGCGCTCGGCTTCCGCGGCGATGAACGGCTGGCCGAGATAGGCCATTTCGTGAAGCCTTCCCGGCGGTATTCTGGCCAGAAGTTTCGCCGCCACCATAGCCGGGAAAAGCCCGACGCGCACTTCCGGCAGGCCGAACTCGGCATGATCGGCGGCATAGGCAAGGTCGCAGGCTGCGATGAGCCCGAGCCCACCGGCCAGAACCCGACCATTGATGCGGGCAATCACGATCTTGTCGCAGATTTCGATGGCGCGTATCACATCGGCGATGGGGTTCGTTCCGTCTCTGGAAAGGAACATGCCGCCCGCACTTTCCTTTAGGTCAGCACCGGAGCAGAAGCTGCGGTCTCCCGCAGCCGTTATCACCACGGCGCGAAGGTTGCCATCGCCGGAGGCCGCGCGGAGCGCATCCGTCAAGGCGTCGGTCATTGCGGCGTTCATGGCGTTGTGGACGTCCGGCCGGTTGAGCGTCAGCCACAGAACGTCCTTGCGCTTTTCGCTCAACAGTTCATCCGCCATGTGCGTCACCCTCCTGTCTTGCTGCAAGCAGCGCCTTGCCGGCGCGGGCCGCATTCGGTCTGCCGAGATGCCGGCTGATCCAGTCTCCGGTTTTCGCCACCGCCATCAGGTCGATACCAGTTTTAATGCCAAGCCCGTGCAGCAGGTAAACGACATCTTCGGTGGCGACATTGCCGCTCGCCCCCGGTGCGAAGGGGCAGCCGCCCAGCCCGGCGACGGAGCTGTCGAAGACCGAGATACCTTCATCCAGCGAGGCCAGCACATTGGCGACGCCCTGCCCATAGGTATCGTGGAAATGCATGGCGAGTTTTTCACGCGGGATGCGGGCAGACACCCGCTTGATGAGACTACGAATCTGGTCCGCCGTGCCGACGCCGATCGTATCGCCGAGCGAAATTTCGTAACAACCAAGCGCGATGAGCGCTTCGGCCATCGCCGCCACGTCATCGGGTGCAACCTTACCGTCATAGGGGCAGCCGGCTATGCAGGAGACGTAACCGCGCATGAGGATGTTCCGGCCGGCCGCGGCTGATGCGACATCGTGCAGGCGCTCGAGGCTTTCGGCGCGCGAGCAGCCGATATTGTGCTGGCTGAACCCTTCGGATGCGGAGACGAAAACGGCGATTTCCGTCACGCCGGCATCAAGGGCGGCCTCGAAACCTTTCATATTGGGAACGAGCGCCGGATAGGCGGTGCCGGGTCGCCGTTCGAGACCCTGGAACACCTCTTTCGAACCCGCCATTTGCGGCACTTTTTTGGGTGAAACGAAAGCGCCCGCTTCCACCGCTGTCAATCCGGCTGCGGCCAGCCGTTCGATCAGCTCGATCTTGATGGCGGCTGGAACCTCGACGCTTTCGTTCTGCAAGCCGTCACGCGCGCCCACTTCGACGATTTTTACCCTTCGGGGCCAGCTCATCTCAGCCGCCCTCCGACTCGAAATCCACCAGCACCGCACCGGCGGCGACCATATCGCCCTCAATGCAATTGATGGCCGTGACGGTGCCTTTCGCCGGCGCGCGGATCGTGTGTTCCATTTTCATCGCCTCCATCACCACAAGCGCTTCGCCGGCCTCAACTGCGGCACCGTTGCTGCTCAGCAAGGCGCGGATAACGCCGGGCATGGGTGCTTCCAGACCGCCGGTATGGGGAGCGGAATCCGCGATATCGACGGGATCCGGCTGGCTGACACGATAGTGTTCGCCAGCCAGAAACAGCGCGTAATGGCCATCCTCCGCAAAGAAATGGCCCTGTCTTTTCCTGCCTTCCACGGTCGCACGGAATTTACCGTCATCCGAGAGGATGCCATGGGCGCGGATCGCCCGTCCGTCGATCTCCAGCGAAAAACCGTCCGCCTCATGCGTGACGCCGACGCCAAGCGGCTGGTTGTCAAACACGAAATACAGCGTTTCCCTTGCCGGCGCGTTGAGGCGGAAGGCGGCCGTCATGTTCCACGGGCTATGGGGATCGACCTGCGAACCCGGCTTTCCGTTTTTCTGCCGCGCAAGCAGCAGGCCAAGCGCGGCCATGGCTATCTCGTTCCCGTCCGTTGCTGCCGGAGCAAACAGCGCCGCTTCGTTACGGGCGATGAAACCGGTGTCGAGATCGGCGTTCGCGAAGGCCGCCAGTCCCGCAAGCCGCGTCAGAAAGGCGGCATTGCTGGTGACGCCACAGATCGCCAGATTTTCGAGCGCCAACCGCAGACGCCGTACCGCCGATGGGCGATCACGGTCCCAGACGATCAGCTTGGCGATCATCGGATCGTAATGCACGGTGATGGCGTCGCCGGCGCGTATGCCGCTGTCGATCCTGACATGAGGGCCCTGATCGGGAAAGATGAGATGGCTGATGGTGCCGATCGACGGCAGGAAATCATGCGACGGGTCTTCGGCGTAAATTCGCGCCTCGATGGCATGGCCGTTTATGCTGAGACCGGTCCAGTCTTCCGGCAGGGGCTCTCCGTTGGCGACGCGGATCTGCCATTCGACCAGATCGAGACCGGTAATATATTCCGTCACCGGATGTTCGACCTGAAGCCTTGTATTCATTTCCATGAAATAGAAGTCGCCGGAAGGGTCGAGCAGAAATTCTACGGTTCCCGCGCCGCGATAATCGATGGCGCGGGCGGCGGCGATCGCCGCTTCATACATGCGCTGCCGAAGCGCATCGGGCAGGCCGGGGGCAGGGGCTTCCTCTATGACCTTCTGGTGCCGGCGCTGAATCGAGCAATCGCGCTCGAAAAGCGAAACACAATTGCCGTGGCCATCGGCAAAGACCTGCACTTCCACATGGCGTGGCCGTTCGAGGTATTTTTCGATCAGCATGCGGTCGTTGCCGAAGGCGGCCAGCGCTTCACGTTTTGCGCCCGCAAGCTCCACTGCGAAGTTGCGCTTTTGCCGGACGATACGCATGCCCTTGCCGCCGCCGCCGGCTGAGGCCTTGAGCAGAACGGGATAACCTATGGCTTCCACTTCGTTGCCCAACCGTTCCTGCGCCTGATCCTTACCGTGATAGCCGGGAACGACGGGAACGCCGGCTTTTGCCATCAGCGCCTTCGCCTCGCTTTTCCCACCCATGGCGCGGATTGCCGCTGCCGGTGGGCCAATGAAAACGAGCCCGGCGGCGGCGCAGGCTTCGGCGAAACCGGCGTTTTCCGAAAGGAAACCGTAACCCGGATGAATGGCTTGCGCGCCGCAGGATTTTGCGGCGGCGATGATTTTTTCGCCGTCGAGATAGGAGGCCCGCGCGGGTGCTGCGCCAATGGCGATGGCCTCGTCGGCAAGCGCCACATGCATGGCGTCACGGTCGGCATCCGAATAGACAGCGACGGTGCGGATACCCATCTTGGCGGCGGTGCGGATGATGCGGCAGGCGATTTCGCCCCTGTTGGCGATCAGTATTTTCGAGAACATGGTCGCCTCACATCCTGAATATGCCGAAACGGGTGGGTTCAATCGGTGCGTTGAGCGCGGCGGAAAGACCGAGACCGAGCACGAGGCGTGTATCCTTCGGGTCTATGATGCCATCGTCCCAAAGTCTGGCGCTGGCATAATAGGGATGTCCCTCCCGCTCGTATTTTTCCCGGATCGGCTGTTTGAACGCCTCTTCGCCTTCTTTCGACCAGTGGCGGCCATCGGCCTCGATGCCGTCGCGCCGGATTTGCGCCAAGACGGATGCCGCCTGTTCGCCGCCCATCACGGAAATGCGGGCATTGGGCCACATCCACAAAAAGCGCGGTGAATAGGCCCGCCCGCACATGCCGTAATTGCCGGCCCCGAAGGAGCCGCCGATGATGACGGTGAATTTCGGCACTTTAGCCGATGCGACGGCGGTAACGAGCTTTGCGCCGTCCTTGGCGATGCCGCCCGCCTCATAGGCCTTGCCGACCATGAAGCCGGTGATGTTCTGCAGGAAAACGAGGGGAATACCGCGCTGGCAGCAGAGTTCGATGAAATGCGCGCCCTTCAGCGCCGATTCCGAAAACAATATGCCGTTATTGGCGACGATGCCAACCGGATAGCCATGGATATGGGCGAAACCGCAGACCAAAGTCGTGCCGTAAAGCGCCTTGAACTCATCGAATTCGGAACCATCCACCAGACGGGCGATGATCTCCCGCACCTCGAAGGGTTTTCGCGTATCGGCGGGTACGATGCCATAAAGTTCTTCAGCCGGATAAAGCGGCTCCGCCGGCTCGCGAATATCCAGTTCCACCTGTTTGCGGCGGTTCAGCGTGGAAACGATCCGCCGGGTCAGCGCCAGCGCGTGGCGGTCGTTATTGGCGTAGTGATCGGTAACGCCGGATTGGCGGGAGTGCACATCGGCGCCGCCAAGTTCTTCCGCGCTCACCACCTCGCCGGTCGCGGCCTTCACCAGCGGCGGGCCGCCGAGGAAGATCGTGCCCTGATTTTTGACGATCACGGACTGGTCGCTCATCGCGGGCACATAGGCCCCGCCCGCCGTGCAACTGCCCATCACCACGGCAATCTGGGCGATGCCTTCCGCCGACATATTCGCCTGATTGTAGAAGATGCGGCCGAAATGATCGCGGTCGGGAAACACCTCGTCCTGATTGGGCAGGTTCGCGCCGCCGGAATCCACCAGATAGATGCAGGGCAGGCGGTTCTCCGTGGCGATTTCCTGCGCGCGCAGATGTTTCTTCACCGTCAGCGGATAATAGGTGCCGCCTTTCACCGTCGCATCATTGGCGACGATCACACATTCGCGGCCCGAGACGCGGCCGATGCCTGTGACGATGCCAGCGGCGGGAACGGGTTCGTCATAGACCTCGTAAGCTGCAAATTGCGAAAATTCGAGGAATGGACTGCCGGGATCGAGAAGCGCTTCGATCCGGTCGCGCGCCAGCAATTTGCCGCGGGAAAGATGCCGTTCACGGGCCTTGTCGCCGCCGCCTCTGGAGATTTTTTCGACGTGCTGCCGCAGGTCCTCCACCAGACCCGACATGAATTCCACATTGGCGGCAAAGGTTGGATCGCGGTTCAGACTGGATGTAAGCTTCATCGCGTGTCCTCACCCGTTGCCCTTGACCAGTTCGCGGCCGATCAGCATCCGGCGGATTTCGCTGGTGCCTGCACCGATCTCATAAAGCTTGGCGTCGCGCAGCAGCCGTCCAGCCGGGCTTTCAGTGACATAACCGGAGCCGCCGAGAAGCTGGATGGCATCCAGCGCCACCTGCGTCGCCCGTTCGGCGGCGAACAGGATTGCGCCCGCCGCATCCTGTCTTGTGATGCGGCCGTTGTCGCAGGCCCGCGCCACGGCATAGACATAGGCGCGCGACGCATTCATGGACGAATAAATATCCGCGAGCTTTCCCTGCACCAGCTGGAATTCGCCGATGGGTTTGCCGAATTGCTTGCGCTCGCGGGCATAGGGCAGAACCAGATCGATAGCCGCCTGCATGATGCCGACGGGGCCTGCGGCCAGCACGGCGCGCTCGTAATCCAGCCCGCTCATCAGCACCGTCACGCCGTCGTTCAGGCGCCCGAGGATGTTTTCCTCCGGCACCTGGCAATCCTCGAAAACCAGTTCCGAGGTGGGTGAGCCGCGCATGCCGAGCTTGTCTAGTTTCTGGGCCGGGCGAAACCCCTTGAAGCCCTTTTCGATCAGGAAGGCGGTGATGCCGCGCGGGCCGGCGGACATATCCGTCTTGGCGTAGACCACCAGCGTATCGGCCTCATGGCCATTGGTGATCCACATTTTCGCGCCGTTCAGCACATAGCGGTCGCCTCTGCGTTCCGCCTTCAGCCGCATCGACACGACATCCGAACCGGCTTCCGTCTCGCTCATGGCGAGCGAACCGACATGTTCACCGGAGACGAGTTTCGGCAGATATCTGTGCTTCTGCTCATCCGTTCCCCAGCGGTGGATCTGGTTGATGCAGAGGTTGGAATGGGCACCATAGGAAAGGCCGATGGAAGCGGAAGCGCGGCTTATCTCCTCCATCGCGACGCAATGGGCGAGATAGCCCATGTCGGCACCGCCGAACTCCTCTGAAACCGTGATGCCGTGCAGACCGAGCTGGCCCATTTCCGGCCAGAGCTTGCGTGGAAAACGGTCGTCGCGGTCGATCTCCACCGCCAAAGGGGCGATTTTATCGTCTGCGAATGCGCTCGCGCTATCGCGCAATGCTGCGATTTCCGGGCCGAGATCGGCATCGAAAATGGCGGCGAGGTTCAAACTCATCGCGTCTCCTCCTCCGGACGGCCTTTGCCGCCGTCCCTCTTGTCAGCAGCCGACACCTCCTCCGTGCCGGCAACCCTTGACTATGGCGCGTCACCCCCGGTGAAGGCGGCGGAACGGCGCACGAATGTCTTGATGGCGAAATTGGACTGGATGCGCGACACGCCGGGAACCGTGGTCAGGAAATCCAGAAGCTCCTGATAATGCGGCAGATCCCGCACCATGGCGTGGATCAGATAATCGGAACTGCCGCTGGTCTGGTAACCGCCCACCACTTCGGGAATGGAAGCGACATGGTGCTCGAAGGTCGTCAGCGCTTCCTTGATCTGCCGTTCCAGTGTGACGGAGATGAAGACGCCCATATTGCCGAGCAGCCGGTTCTCATCGAACACCGCAGTATAACCACGAATGATGCCTTCCTCTTCCAGCTTGCGCACGCGCCGCAGCGTCGGTGTGAAAGACAGGCCGATTCGTGCCGCCAGATCGCGCCAGCTCACCCGCCCGTCATCGCCGAGCACATGCAGAATCTTCCGGTCGAAACTGTCGAGCTCAATCATGGATCATTTGCTCTATGATATGACTAATTGTTGGATCAAAGATATCGCCAATCAAAAAACTGTCAATCAAAATAGCTTTGAAATGAATTCGAGATAGTGATAGCGTTCACATTAGTCGCGGTCTGGAGGAGATGGTGGCTGTTGGTCGTTCTCTCAAGCGGAGTGCGGCCAAAGGGAGGTGAATTTGGCTGTGCATGACCCTGTCGTGATCGTCGGGGCCGCCCGTACTGCTATGGGTGGGTTCCAGGGCGAATTCAAATCGGTATCGGCGCCCGATCTCGGTGCGGCGGCGATCCGCGCGGCTATTGAGCGGGCTGCGGTTCCGCCTTCTGATGTTGACGATGTGCTGATGGGCTGTGTGCTTACGGCCGGGCAAGGGCAGGCCCCGGCCAGACAGGCGGCCATTGCCGCCGGGATTCCCAACTCGGTTGGCGCAACGACCATCAACAAGATGTGCGGCTCGGGCATGAAGGCGATCATGCTGGGGCATGACCAGATTGCGGCGGGTAGCTCTTCCATCGTGCTTGCGGGCGGCATGGAAAGCATGAGCAATGCGCCCTATCTCCTGGACCGCGCCCGCAACGGCTATCGTCTCGGCCACGGCAAACTCACCGACCACATGTTTCTGGATGGCCTCGAAGACGCCTATGACAAGGGCCGGCTGATGGGTACTTTCGCTGAAGATTGTGCTGAAGCCTACCAGTTCACCCGCGCCATGCAGGATGATTTTGCGCTTGCCTCAATGGAACGGGCGCGACGCGCGATAGCGGAAGGCGCGTTCGAAGCGGAAATAGCGCCCGTCGCGGATATCTCGGTGGACGAGCAGCCGGGCAAGGCGAAGCCGGAAAAAATCCCGCAACTGAAATCCGCCTTTCGCGATGGCGGAACGGTGACGGCGGCCAATTCCAGTTCGATTTCCGATGGTGCGGCCGCTCTCGTTCTCATGCGTCGCTCCGAAGCGGAAAGGCGGGGCCTTTCACCGCTGGCGACCATTATCGGTCAGGCCTCCCATGCGGATGCACCCGCCGGATATCCAACGGCTCCCATCGGCGCGATGAAAAAGCTGTTTGAAAAAACCGGCTGGGTGGCGAAGGATGTCGATCTCTTCGAAATCAACGAGGCCTTTGCCGTGGTGGCGATGGCGGCGATGCGCGATCTCGATCTGCCGCATGACAAGGTGAATGTGCATGGCGGCGCCTGCGCGCTCGGCCATCCGATCGGCGCTTCCGGCGCGAGGATCGTCGTTACCCTGCTGGCCGCCCTGCAGCGCCACGGGCTGAAACGCGGCGTGGCCGCCGTCTGCATCGGCGGCGGTGAAGCAACCGCGCTCGGCATAGAGCGATATTAAGGGGAGGCGGCGATGATCCTGAACGAAGCCCAGCAGCAGATCAGGGACATGGCCCGCGATTTCGCCCGCGAGCGGCTCGCCCCCGGGGCTGCTTCGCGTGATCGGGAAAGCCGGTTCCCGGAAGACGAGTTGAAGGAGATGGGCGCGCTCGGCTTCCTCGGAATGCTGGTCTCAGAAGACTATGGTGGGTCGGAAACCGGTGCCGTCGCTTATGCCCTGGCGCTGGAGGAAATCGCTGCCGGCGACGGCGCCTGTTCCACCATCATGAGCGTTCACAATTCGGTCGGCTGCGTGCCGATCCTCAAATTCGGGACCGAAGACCAGAAGCAGCGGTTCCTGCCGAAACTGGCCTCCGGTGAATGGATCGGTGGTTTTGCGCTGACCGAACCACAGGCCGGTTCCGATGCCTCAAACCTCAAGACCCGCGCCCGGCGCGTCGGCGACCGCTATATTCTTGATGGGGCGAAGCAGTTCATCACCTCGGGCAAAAATGGCGATGTCGTCATCGTCTTTGCCGTCACCGATGCGGCGGCGGGCAAGAAGGGCATCAGCGCCTTCATCGTGCCGACCGATACGCCGGGTTACGAGGTCATCCGGGTCGAGGAAAAGCTCGGCCTGCATTCGTCCGATACCTGCCAGATTGCCTTTACCGACATGGCGGTTCCGGCCGAATTGCGGCTGGGCGAAGAGGGGCAGGGGTATCGCATCGCGCTTGCCAATCTGGAAGGCGGGCGCATCGGCATCGCCGCGCAGGCGGTCGGCATGGCGCAGGCCGCCTTCGAGGCGGCACGGGATTATGCGCGCGAGCGCAAGGCCTTCGGGCAGGCAATCGTGGAGCATCAGGCGGTGGCGTTTCGCCTCGCGGACATGGCGACGCGCATTGAGGCGGCGCGGCAGCTGGTGCTGCATGCGGCGGCGCTGAAGGAAGCGGGTGAGCCCTGTCTTTCGGAGGCCTCGATGGCGAAGCTCTTCGCGTCCGAAATGGCCGAGCGTGTCTGCTCGGACGCCATCCAGATTCACGGCGGTTACGGCTACATGGCGGATTATCCGGTGGAGCGGATCTATCGCGATGTGCGCATCTGCCAGATTTACGAGGGGACCAGCGATGTCCAGCGGATGGTGATCGCGCGGAACCTTTGAGAGTTGTTTCGCGGTCTGGAGGAGACCGCGACGGGAGGAGTAGAATGGATATAACCGAAACGCCACGTCTCAGCCTGCATGTTCCCGAACCTGCGGTGCGGCCCGGCGGGGAGCCGGATTTCTCCAATGTGAAAATACCCAAGGCCGGCTCCGTGCCGCGCCCGGAGGTTGACGCCGCGCCGGAAAGCATGCGCGATCTCGCCTATTCGATCATCCGCGTCCTCAACCACCAGGGCGAGGCCGTCGGGCCATGGGCAGGGCTGCTCTCGGATGAAGACTTGCTGGTGGGCCTCAAAAACATGATGCGGCTTCGGGCTTTCGATGCGCGCATGCTGATGGCGCAGCGGCAGGGCAAGACCTCCTTCTACATGCAGCATCTGGGCGAGGAGGCGGTCAGTTGCGCCTTCCGCAAGGCGCTTTCCAAAGGCGACATGAATTTCCCGACCTACCGGCAGGCCGGGCTGCTGATCGCCGATGATTATCCGCTCGTCACCATGATGAACCAGATCTATTCCAACGAACTGGATCCGCTGCATGGGCGGCAGTTGCCGGTGCTTTATTCCTCGAAGGAGCATGGTTTCTTCACCGTCTCCGGCAATCTCGCCACGCAATATGTGCAGGCGGTCGGCTGGGCGATGGCGTCGGCCATCAAGGGCGATACGAAGATCGCCGCAGCATGGATCGGTGACGGCTCGACGGCGGAGTCGGATTTTCACTCGGCGATGGTCTTTGCCTCCACCTACAAGGCTCCGGTGGTTCTCAATATCGTCAATAACCAATGGGCGATTTCCACCTTTCAGGGCATTGCGCGCGGTGGCTCCGGCACCTTTGCGGCGCGCGGGCTGGGCTTCGGCATTCCCGCACTCCGGGTCGATGGCAATGATTATCTCGCCGTTTATGCCGTGGCGCGCTGGGCGGTGGAACGGGCGCGCCGTAATCTCGGCCCGACGCTCATTGAATATGTGACCTATCGTGTCGGCGCCCATTCCACCTCCGACGACCCGAGCGCTTACCGCCCCAAGACGGAGTCCGAGGCATGGCCTCTGGGCGATCCGGTTCTGAGGCTCAAAAAACACCTCATCCTGCGTGGCGTCTGGTCGGAGGAAAGGCACCGGCAGACGGAGGCGGAAATTGCCGATGAGGTGCTTGAGGCGCAGCGCGAGGCAGAAAGCCACGGCACGCTGCATGAGGGCGGCAAACCGCCGAAAAAGGATATTTTCGAAGGCGTCTACGCCGAGATGCCGCCGCATCTTGCCCGCCAGCGCCAGAAGGCAGGGTGGTAACCATGGCAAGAATGACGATGATCGAAGCCGTCCGCAGCGCCATGGACGTGTCCATGGAGCGCAGCGACGACGTGGTGGTGTTCGGTGAGGATGTGGGTTATTTCGGCGGGGTCTTCCGCGCCACGCAGGGGCTACAGGGAAAATACGGCAAGACCCGCTGTTTCGATGCGCCGATCAGCGAATCCGGCATTGTCGGCACCGCCATCGGTATGGCCGCTTATGGCCTGCGGCCCTGTGTCGAAATCCAGTTCGCCGATTACATGTATCCCGCCTATGACCAGATCACCCAGGAGGCAGCGCGTATCCGTTATCGCTCCAATGGCGATTTCACCTGCCCGATCGTTCTTCGCATGCCGACCGGTGGCGGCATTTTCGGCGGGCAGACGCACAGTCAGAGCCCGGAAGCGCTTTTCACCCATGTCTGTGGGCTGAAGGTGGTGGTTCCTTCCAATCCCTATGATGCCAAGGGACTGCTGATCGCATCCATCGAAGACCCCGACCCGGTGATGTTTCTGGAGCCGAAGCGGCTTTATAACGGTCCCTTCGACGGGCACCATGACCGGCCGGTAACGCCCTGGTCCAAACACGAGATGGGGGAGGTGCCGGAAGGGCACTACACCATTCCCATCGGCAAGGCCGAGATACGCCGTCCCGGAAATGCTGTCACCGTCATCGCTTATGGCACCATGGTGCATGTGGCGCTGGCGGCGGCGGAAGAAACGGGTGTGGATGCCGAGATCATCGACCTTCGCAGCCTGCTGCCGCTCGATCTCGATACCATCGTGAAGTCCGTCTCCAAGACCGGCCGCTGCGTTATGGTGCATGAGGCGACGTTGACCTCCGGCTTCGGGGCCGAAGTCGTGTCTCTGGTGCAGGAACATTGTTTTTATCACCTTGAGGCCCCCGTTGTCCGCGTTGCGGGCTGGGATACGCCTTATCCCCATGCGCAGGAGTGGGACTATTTTCCGGGACCTGCCCGTGTCGGGCGCGCCCTTGTCGAAGTCATGGAGGCCTGATTATGGCGGAATTTGTTCTCACGATGCCCGATGTCGGTGAAGGTGTGGCGGAAGCCGAACTGGTGGAATGGAACGTCAAACCGGGCGATCTCGTCCATGAGGACATGGTGCTGGCCGCGGTGATGACCGACAAGGCGACGGTGGAAATCCCATCCCCGGTGGCGGGCGTCGTCACCTGGCTCGCCGTGACGGTTGGAAATACCGTGCCGGTGAAGGCGCCGCTCCTGCGCATCGAAACCGATGTCGCCGCCGTCGCTCCCAATGGCAGCGTTCCGGAAGCGGAAGCGCCGACCCAGATGACGGAAGCGCCTGCCGACATGACGGACCGCCGCCACCCGTTGAAGCCCAGCCGACGGCGCGAGACGCCGAGGAGGCGCCGCCGGCGCCCGCCGCCGAACCGCATCATAAACCGTTGGCGTCTCCCGCCGTTCGCCAGCGCGCCGACGATCTCGATATCGATCTCACCAAGGTCAAGGGAACGGGGCCGGACGGGCATATCACCCATGCCGATCTCGACGGGTTTTTAACCGTGCGGGGACGGCCGGAACGCCCCGAGCCGATAGCGCCCCACGATAGCGCTGTCGAGGAGGTGAAGGTGACCGGGCTCAGGCGCAAGATTGCCGAGAAGATGGTGCTCTCCGCCTCCCGCATTCCCCACATCACCTATGTCGAGGAAGTCGACGTGACCGATCTGGAGGATTTGCGCGCGACCATGAACGGCAATCGCCGTTCCGGGCAACCGAAGCTGACGATCCTGCCGTTTTTGATGCGCGCGCTGGTGAAAGCCGTTGCCGATCATCCCGGCATGAATGCCACCTTCGACGACGACAAAGGGGTCGTCAGCCACTATGAAGCGGTTCATATCGGCATCGCCACGCAGACGCCGTCGGGTCTCACCGTTCCGGTCGTGCGCCACACGGAAACGCTCGGTCTTTGGGAATGCGCGGACGAAGTCGCACGCGTCGCCGCAGTCGCCCGCACCGGCACGGCGCATCGGGAAGAGCTGATGGGCTCCACCATCACCATCAGTTCGCTGGGAGCCCTGGGCGGTGTGGTCTCGACACCCATCATCAATCACCCCGAAGTGGCGATCATCGGCGTCAACAAGATCATGACGCGTCCGGTCTGGGACGGGACGCGGTTTGTGCCGCGCAAGATGATGAACCTCTCATCGAGCTTCGATCACCGGGTTGTCGATGGGTGGGATGCGGCGGTCTTTATTCAGGCCATCAAGGCATTGCTGGAGAAGCCCGCGCTTATTTTCATCGAGTGAAGGCGATTCGTGCTCCCTCATCCCTGTGCTCGTCACAGGGATCCAGCCAGCCCAAGTCTTTGGGCTGAAAGGACTCTCTCCACCGCGCAGACACGCGTCGGCTGGATTCCTGTGACGAGCACAGGAATGAGGGCGTATACGTGTCATGACCGCATTTCTTAGCTCGCGTTTTCGACCTTCACGGAACTGTTTCGCTGTCGGTATAGGCTTGCGTTCGTCATCTTCGGGTATAGAAGAGAAGAATGAGAAGCATGTTTTCTCATCATGATCATAGTGGCGGAAGAGGGCGCTCCGGTGCCCGGCGGTCCGCCCTCCGCCGGCAACCGAATGAAGAAGAAGGTCCTCCCATGAGCACTCCCAAACCCGTTGTCCTGACTATTCTCGATGGCTGGGGGCTGAACGAGGACACATCCAGCAATGCGCCGGTGCTGGCGAATACGCCCACCATGGACCGGCTTTTCGCCACCTGCCCGAATGCGAGGCTCACCACTTTCGGCCCGAATGTCGGCCTGCCCACCGGGCAGATGGGCAATTCGGAAGTTGGCCACACCAATATCGGCGCCGGCCGCATCGTCGCCATGGATCTCGGCCAGATCGATCTGGCGATTGAGGACGGCAGCTTTTTCCGCAATGCGGCGATGCTTGATTTCGCCGCCACGGTGAAGGCCGCGGGTGGTGTGGCGCATCTGATGTGCGTCGTTTCCGATGGCGGCGTCCATGGCCATATCCTCCACGGTCAGGCGGCGGTGAAGCTGATGATCAGCCACGGCCTGAAGGTGGTGGTACATGCCATCACCGACGGCCGCGATGTCGCGCCGCAATCGGCTGAAGATTTTGTGGCGACGCTGGTGGCAAGCCTGCCGCAGGGGGCAAGCATCGGCACGGTAATCGGCCGCTATTATGCGATGGATCGCGACAATCGCTGGGAGCGCGTCGAGAAAGCCTATGACGCCATGGTTCTGGCGAAAGGCGAACATGCGCGCGATGCAGTGAGCGCCGTTGCACAGAGCTACGCCAATAAAGTCACGGACGAGTTCATCCTGCCGACGGTGATCGACGGCTATGATGGCTTCAAGGCAGGTGACGGCCTGTTCTGCCTGAATTTCCGCGCCGACCGTGCCCGTGAAATCCTGCTCGCCATAGGGGCGGACGATTTCGACGGTTTTTCGCGCGAAAAGCCCGTCCTTTCGGCGCTGCTCGGCATGGTGGAATATTCCACCCGGCACAATGATTTCATGACCACGGCTTATCCCAAGCGCGATATCGTCAATACGCTGGGCGCATGGGTGGCGAAGCAGGGGCTCACGCAGTTCCGCCTTGCCGAGACGGAAAAATATCCGCATGTCACCTTCTTCCTGAATGGCGGCAAGGAAGAGCCGGAAGTCGGCGAAGACCGCTTCATGCCGAAATCCCCGAAGGTTGCGACCTACGATCTGCAGCCGGAGATGAGCGCGCCGGAAGTAACGGAAAAATTCGTCGAGGCGATCGGCAAGGGTTACGATCTGATCGTCACCAATTACGCCAACCCCGATATGGTCGGTCATACCGGCGACCTTCAGGCCGCAATCAAGGCCTGTGAAGCCGTGGATCGTGGGCTTGGTGCGGTCGTTGCCGCCCTCGAAAAAGTGGGTGGCGCGATGCTTGTCATTGCCGACCACGGCAATTGCGAAACCATGGTTGACCCGGTGACCGGTGGCCCGCATACGGCGCACACCACCAATCCGGTGCCGGTGATCCTTTTCGGTGGCCCGGAAGGTGCGAAGCTGCATGACGGCATTCTCGCCGATGTCGCGCCAACCCTGCTGCAACTAATGAATGTGCCGCTGCCGCCGGAAATGACGGGCAAAAGCCTGATCGACCTCTAATCACACGCCGTCGCGCGGGAGCGTTCCAGCCCCGCGCGACTGCCCGTTCCCCGCGCGCGAACGAGTGTTTGCGTTATGGCTGCTTTGCGTAGAGGCGGTCGTGGACCAGCATGCCGGCGATCATGGCGCCGACGAAAAGAACGACCGGCATCAGCCCGAGGGCGAGAGCCGATAGTGCCGGGCCGGGGCAGAAACCGGCAAGCCCCCAACCGACGCCGAAAATGGCCGAGCCTGTTATGAGCGGCCGGTCGATACGGTTTTTTGCCGGAAGGCTGAAATCCTCTGCGAGGACCGGTGTGGCGAGACGTCGGCTGAGCAGCACACCCGGCACGGCGACCATCACGGCACCGCCAAGAACGAACATCAGGCTCGGGTCCCAATGGCCGCTCGCCACGTCGAGAAAACCGGAAACACGTGCCGGATCGACCATGCCGGAGAGCGAGAGGCCGAAGCCGAACAGGGCTCCGGCGACCAATGCCAGGACAACACGCGCCACGGCTGGATTTTTCATGACAGGGCTCCCTTTATCGTCGCGGCGCAAATGCCGGTGATCAGGAAGGTGGCGGTCGCGGCGACGGAGCGCCGGGAAAATCGCGCCAGCCCCATGATGCCATGGCCGGACGTGCAGCCGGAGCCCATGCGTGTGCCAAAACCCACCAGCAGGCCGGCAATGAGGATGAGCGGCCATGGTGAAACTATGGTGACGGCAGGCAGCCGGCCGAATGCGGCGGCGTGGATATAAGGCCCGGCCAGCAAGCCGGCGACGAAGGCGAGATCGGCAAGACGCCGCTCCCTGCCGAGCATTTTTCCCATTATCCCGCTGATGCCGGCAATGCGGCCGTTGAAAAGAAACAGCAGAATGCTGGCAAGACCGAGCAGCATGCCGCCGAAAAGAGAGGGCCAATAGGGGCTCACGGGGTCTCCTCCTCCGGCGCGCAGAATATGGTGTAAAGGGCCTCGATCAGTTGCGCCGCTTTCGCTTCGCTCAGTTGGTAGAAGATTTGCTTGGCATCGCGCCGGGTTTCGACCACACCGGCTTCCCGCAGGACGCCCAGCTGCTGGGAAAGCGTCGGCTGGCGAATATCCAGCTTCACCTCCAGCTCGCCGACGGAAAATTCCCCCTGCGCCAGCGTGCAGGCGAGCATCAGCCGCGCGGGATGGGCAAGCGTTTTCAGAAGCAGCGCGACCTCGACAGCCCGCTCCTCCATGGCGGGGAGAGGGATTTCTGCAATATGCCGGAGCTTTTCCAGCGCGTTTTCCTTTACCATATGCTGCCCTCCAGCACGTCGAGCGGGAATTTCAGGTAACGCTTGCCATTCGCTTCCGGCTCCGGCAGGCGGCCGCCGCGAATATTGACCTGCAGGGCGTGGAGAATGAGCTTCGGCATCGGCAATGTGCGATCACGCGCTTCTCTGAGGCGGATGAAGCCCTCCTCCGTCATGCCGGCAAGATGCGGATTGCTGCGTTTCTGTTCGCCGACCGTGCTTTCCCATTTAGGCGCGCGGCCGCCGGGCTGATAATCGTGGCCGGTGAAAAGCCGTGTTTCGTCGGGAAGGGCGAGAATGTCCTGGATCGACGCCCAGAGTTCCCTGGCGCTACCGCCGGGGAAATCGGCGCGCGCGGTGCCGGAATCGGGCATGAAAAGCGTATCGTGCACAAAGGCGGCATTACCGACCACATAGGTCACGGAAGCGAGCGTGTGGCCGGGCGAAAACAGCACGCGCGCTTCAAGGGAGCCGATATTGAACCTGTCGTCCGCCTCGAACAGCCGGTCCCATTGCGAGCCGTCGGTTTTGAAATCCGGCCAGTTGTATTTCTCCTGCCAGAGCTTCTGCACGCCGGTGACTTTCGCGCCGATCGCCGTCTGCGCGCCGGTCTTCTGCTTCAGATAATGGGCAGCGGAGAAATGGTCGGCATGCGGATGGGTATCGAGAATCCATTCCACCGACAGGCCCTGGCTCTCTACATAGTCCAGAATGGTGTCGGCATTCATCGTTCCGGTCGCGCCGGATTTCTCATCGAAATCATAGACCGGGTCGATAATGGCGCAGCGCCCGGTGGAGGGATCGGACACGACATATTGCACGCTCCATGTGCGCGGATCGAAGAATGCCTTGACGTACGGAACCGCCGCAGCGCGCCCGTCCAGCCAGCGGGTGGCGCCGGAAAGGTCAAAGCCATGCGCCTTGCCGAAAGCCTCGATATCGTCTCTTTCGATGCGTCCATCCAGCGCTTCCCCGAGAACATGAAGCGTGAGCGCGCGGGTGCCGCCCTTGCAATGGGCAAAAACGGGGCCTTCCGCTTCCGCCATTTTCTGCTGGAAGGCGCGGATATCGGCTTCGGTAATGGTAGGGCCGCTGACCGGGATGAAACCATAATCCATGCCCGCCGCGCTGGCGGCGCTTTTTTCCTGCGCATTGCCCGGCTGGCCGGGTTCTTCACCGTCAGGCCGGGCGTTGATGATGCTTTTATAACCCTGGGCGGAGAGCGATGGGAAATCGGCGATCATCGGCTGGCCCGCAACTGTCAGACGCTCGTTGATCTTCACGGCATTCATCGGCACCTCCTGTTGTAATAATTTAATATATATTATTATATAATGTATATTGTATGTTTGCAAGGGCGCGAACGGCCCTTGTTCCTAATGTCTCCTGCCGTATTTTCAGGAAAGGTTCGGAGGGAAATCCTAGAGGCGGGATTTCTTCGTTTTGTGACGGGTGGGGGGAGATTGCCTGTATCGGACATGCAAAAACATGCCTTGCGCCCGAAATATTGGGCACAGGGCATGTTCGCGAAAACCGGTTCGAATTCAGGCTCGCTTCAGACGGCGAGCCTGCGGCGTGTCGCCTTCCAGCCAAGACAGATGGCTGCAACAAGCAGAACCGTCTGGGCGACCACGAAGGGCGGTTCATTGCCGTTCGGCGCCAGGCTGTTGAGTGTTTCGACTTTGAGAAAAGCCTGAACGATCAACACGAACATATTGAGATAAAGGCTGATCGTGGCGGTGATCGTATAAATAATGCGCGCCCTGCCGTTCAGACCGTATCCATAAAGCGCAACCAGTGCGATAGCCAGAACGAGGGTCGAGATGATGCCGACGCCGAGTGCCGGTGTGAAATTTCCGATTGGAAACAGGAAGCCGGTAAGTGTGGTGGCGAGCGTGGTGACGAGGAAAATAGCCATCATGCGGGGCATCCACCGCCCCGCCGCATAAGCGGGCAGGGCGATCAGTCCGGTGGCAATGCCGATGAAGCTTAAGCCCACATGCAATGCCGTGAATTGGGGAATTGTCAGTCCGAGGATCATGATACGTCTCCCTCTATTCGGTTTTGGCTGCACGATACCGGCTGGCGGCAAGTGCATGCGACAGATTGGGCCTTAACGCCGCGCGCGCCGCAAGGAAATTTTCGAGATCGGCCGTATCCGGCAGGGAAGGAATGGTCAGCGCTTCGCCGAGGTCGAGGCCGGCAAGGGCCGCATCCACCATCTCGTAAACATCCATGACCATGGCGGCCGGAATGGCATCGAGCCGTTCCTCTTCCCAGATCGCCGTGCGGGTGATGCCCGGCAGGACGGCCTGAACCCGCACGCCGGAGGGCGAAAGCTGCGCCTGCAGCGCCTCGGTGAAGGCAAGCACGAAGGCTTTGGTGGCCGGGTAGACGGCGGTGAATGCCGCCGGCATCAGCGCCGTGACCGAGGTGATGTTGATGATCGTACCCTTGCCATCGGCGGCAAGGCGCGGTGCGATGGCCGCCGCAAGCCGGGTGACGGCAAGAATGTTGAGATTGATCATCGTCGTCACATAGGCCGGGTCCAGCGCTGTGATCGCGCCTTCACCGGCAATGCCGGCATTGTTGACGAGGCCGGTAATCCGCCGGTCCTCACGCAGCCGCGCCTCCACCTTTTCGAGGTCTTCCGCCCTGGAAAGATCTGCGGAGAGAACCTCGACTGCGATGTGATGATCCTTTTCCAGCTGTGCTGCCAGAGCCTTCAGCTTTTCGGCACGCCGTGCCACGAGAATGAGATCATGGCCGCGTTTTGCCAGACGTTCGGCATAGACCGCGCCGATGCCATCCGATGCGCCGGTGATGAGAAATGTATTCTGTGTCATGTCCGTGTCTCCTGTGTCTGGCGGTTTCAGGCGTTGATGAAGGCGAGAAGGTCGGTGTTGAAGCGGTCCTGATGGGTCTGTGTCAGGCCATGGTCGGCGCCCTCATAGATTTTGAGGACCGCGTGTTTGACGATTTTGACCGTGGAAAGCGCGGATGCGCCGACCGGCACGATCTGGTCGTCATCGCCGTGCAGAACCAGCGTCGGTTTGTCGAAGGCCTTCAGGTCCTGATGGAAATCGCTCTCCGAAAAGGCGCGAATGCTGTCGAGCTGACCTTTCAGGCCGCCCATCATGCCCTGCCGCCAGAATTCTTCGCGGATGCCTTCGGATATCACGGCACCTTCGCGGTTGTAGCCGTAGAAGGGAATGGTCAGGTCTTTGAAGAACTGGCTGCGATTGTCATAGGTGCCCTTGCGGATACCGTCGAAAACATCGATCGGCAGGCCGATGGCATTGCTTTCCGTCTTGAGCATCAGCGGCGGCACCGCGCCGATGAGGGCGATTTTCGCGACGCGGGCCGTGCCGTGGCGGCCGATATAGCGTGTCACCTCGCCGCCGCCGGTGGAATGGCCGACCAGAATGATGTCGTGAAGATCGAGCTGTTCGATCAGCTCGGCCAGATCGTCGGCATATTGATCCATGGTATTGTTGTGCCAGACCTGATCGGAGCGGCCGTGGCTGCGGCGGTCATGGGCGATGGTGCGGAAACCGTGATTGGCGAAGAACACCATCTGCGCATCCCATGTATCGGCGCTGAGCGGCCAGCCATGGGAAAAGATGATGGGCTGGCCGTCTTTGCGGCCCCAGTCCTTGTAGAAAATATGCGTTCCGTCTCTGGTGGTGATCGTTGTCATGGCTCTCTCTCCTGTTGCAGGGAGCTTGCTTGCGTCCCGTGGGAATAGAGATACTCTTGACGCAGCCGGGGCTGGATTGGCGCTTCTGACAGAAAACGAGCCGAAACTGACAAAACGGGGTGTGGAGCGCATGGCAGGTGTAACGGGAAGCGCACTGGAAGTGGGGCTGGTCCTCTATCGGGACTGTCAGATCGCCATGGTACATGGCATCACCGATCTTTTCGCCATCGCGTCGGTATTTTCACAGGATCGCGGCGGACCGAAATTGCGGGTCAGCCACTGGAGCATGGGCGAGGGCGGTGAGTTTTCGCGCTGTCATGACACCGAGCCCAACAGGCCGGGACATCCCGACATTTTCGTCGTACCCGGCCGGTTGACCGGGCCTGCTGAAATCGACGAGGCGGAGCCCTACGCCCGCTGGCTGCTGGATCGGCATGCGCAGGGGGCGACGCTGGCCGCCAGTTGCGGCGGCTCCTTCATCATCGCCGCGACGGGTCTTTTGTCCGGCCGCCCGGCCACCACACACTGGCTGTTTGCCGAGCGGTTCCGCGACCGTTTTCCCGATATCCGGCTGGAGATCGACAAGATCGTCATCGAGGATGGAGATATCATCACGGCTGGCGGGCTGATGGCGTGGACCGATCTTGGCCTGCGCATCGTCGACCGGCTGCTCGGGCCTTCGGTGATGATAGAGACTGGCAAATTTCTGCTGATCGATCCTTCGGGGCGTGAACAGCGCCATTATAGCAGTTTCGCCCCGAGGCTGACGCATGGCGACGAGCCGATCCTGAAGGTGCAGCACTGGTTGCAGGCCCGCGCCGGGCGGGCGACGAGCGTTACCGACATGGCCGGCCATGCCGGGCTGGAGGAGAGGACCTTCCTACGCCGCTTCAAGGCGGCCACCGGCATGAAGCCCATCGAATATGTCCAGCACCTGCGCGTCGGCAAGGCGCGCGAATTGCTGGAATTCACCCGCCGTTCGGTCGATCAGATCGCATGGTCGGTGGGTTATGAGGATGCCGCCGCCTTTCGCCGGGTGTTCCACCGCATTCTTGGCCTCTCACCGGGTGAATATAGGAGCCGCTTTTCCAGCAGTTCGGCCATCGCTGCGGCGTGAAGGCGGCCAACCGTCCCGGCGGTGCGGAGGCCCGGCCCTTGCAATGTAGCGGGTGTTTGCTAACATGCCAGACAGGTTTAAAACAGGTGGGCCGGAATGGACGTTGAGAGCAGCATGAAGCAGGGGGTATCGCTCGCGGCGAAAATCAGTTCGGCGTTGCGGCGGGATCTGTCGGAGGGTGTGTTCCGCCCCGGCGACCGTCTTCCAAGCGAAAGCGAGCTGACACGTGAATATTCCGTCAGCCGAACCGTGGTGCGCGAGGCCATCGCTATTCTGCGCGCCGATGGTCTCGTTGAAGCCCGCAAGGGCGCGGGCGTTTTTGCCGTCGAAGTAAAACCGGCCAAGGAGTTGCCCTTTAATGATCTGGCCGTGGGGCGAATTTCCTCGGTGATCGAATTGCTGGAATTGCGCACCGTTTTCGAGGTCGAATCCGCCGGGCTTGCGGCATCGCGCCGTTCCGCCGTGCAGGTGGAGGCGATTGTGGATGCGCACCGGCGCGTCGGCGATTGTCTCGCCGCCGGCCTGCCGACGCGGGACGCCGATTTCGAGTTCCATCTGGCCATTGCACAGGCGACGCAGAACAGGCGGTTTCCAGAGTTTCTTCAGCTCATTCGCTCCGGCATCATTCCCCGCGGCGAATTGCAGGGTGCGGCGCCCGGGTCGCGTCCGAAGGACTACAACCTGCATCTCCAAGAGGAGCATGCGAAGATCGTCGACGCCATCATCGAAGGGGATGCCGATGCCGCCCGTCAATATATGGCAGCGCATCTGCGCGGCAGCCTTGAGCGCTACAAGGTGCTTCTGCGCTCACGCACCGCGGTGGAGTGATCCGGAAATGGCCTATAGGCCAATGGTTTATGCAGTTGCCCGCCGATAGAAGGCCAGCGAGGCGGCGAGCGTCAGAAGCGCGCCGCCGCAAACCCGGTCGAGCCATAAGGCTCCGGATTTTCGCAACAGCCGGACGGCCTGCGAGCCGAGCAGGGCATATCCGAACATCACGATGAAATCGATGCCGGCGAAGATCAGCGCAAGCGCTGCATATTGCTGGAGCTGCGGCGCTGAGGGATCGATGAATTGCGGCAGGAAAGCCGAAAAGAACAGATATCCCTTGGGGTTGGTCACCGCCACGAGAAAGCTCTTGAGAAAAATCGAGCGGGCGGAGGCGGCACCGCTGGCGTCTGCCGATTGAGGGGCGCCATCGAGCGTGCCTCTGGAGCGCAAAAGCATGACGCCGAGAAAGGCAAGATAACACACACCCACCCATTTGACGACGCCGAACCAGAATTCGGAGGCGGCGAGCAGGGCGCCCAATCCCAGCGCAACCGCGCCGATCAGGACGAAATCCGAGAGAACAGCGCCAGCCATGCCGATCATGGCGCGGCGTATTCCGAATCTCGAGCCATTGGCAAGCGCCAGCAAAACGGTAGGGCCGGGTGTCGCAATGCCAATAAAGGCGACGACGGCAAATGCCAGAAGCGTCATGTCAGCCATATTTTCCTCACCCTGAAGGCACGGACGTCATCGGCATCGTAGCCAGGGACAGGTATCCGCGCATTCCGCAAGGCGGAGAATACAGGCTTTTGCGGTTGCGGCAACGCAGGCACCTTTCTCCAAAACAAAAACGAAAGCCGGGTGAGCCCGGTCTGAAATTTCCACCCCGGACACATATTTCGGAACCTCGGCCAATACGGATTTCGCTGGCATGCGCTTGACAGCCTCCAACACCTGTGACAACTTGCGGATAGTTGTCAGACAGGATTGCGCCTTGGTCACTTGCGCGGTCGATCTCTGGCAAGGGAGGAATCATGTCAAAAAGACGCCTTTCGCTGTATGGCCTGTCCGGCCAGATCGGAAGCATTGCGGTTACGCTGCTTGGATTGCTGTTGCTGACCTTTTTTATCGGCCGCCTGATGCCCGCCGATCCCGTGCGCGCGATTGTGGGCGAGGATGCGACGCGCGAAACCTATGAACAGGTCTATCACGCGCTCGGTTTCGACCGTCCGCTGTGGCAACAGTTCTTCTATTATCTGGGAGACGTGTTCACCGGCGATTTCGGAACCTCGATCCGCACCGGGCGTCCGGTCATCGAGGATATCATAAGGGTCATGCCGGCGACGATGGAGCTGGCGACCTTCGCTATACTGATCGGCGCCGGCCTCGGCATTCCCATGGGCGTTTATGCCGCCGTCAACAAGGATCGCTGGCAGGATCATCTGGTGCGGGTGCTCAGCCTGTTCGGCCATTCCATGCCGATCTTCTGGACCGGCATGATCGCGCTGATCGTTTTTTACGCCCATCTCGGCCTTGTCGGCGGCGGCGGTCGCATGGATCAGTTCTATATCGGTCTGGTGGAGGAGCGGACGGGCTTTCTGCTCATCGACAGTCTTCTGGCGGGTGACATGGAGGTCTTCTGGTCGGCCATCAACCACCTCATCCTTCCCGCCGCTCTGCTCGGTTATTCCTCCTCGGCCTACATCACCCGCATGACGCGCAGCTTCATGCTGGACCAGCTGGGCCAGGAATATGTGACGACCGCCCGGGTTAAAGGCCTGTCGCAGCGGCAGACGGTGTGGCTGCATGCCTTTGGCAATATTCGCGTGCAGCTCGTCACCATCATCGCGCTTGCCTATGGTTCGCTGCTGGAAGGGGCGGTTCTAATCGAGACCGTCTTCGCCTGGCCGGGTTTCGGGCAATATCTCACCAGCAATCTTATCATCGGCGACATGAATGCGGTGATGACCTGCGTTCTCATCGTCGGCGTCATCTTCATCGGGCTCAATCTCCTGTCCGACATTCTCTACCGCTTTTTCGATCCGAGGACCCGCTGATGACGGCCCGTACAGAAACCTCCTTCCGCCTTCCCGTGCCCTTGAACGCGCTGAAGAACATCGTGGTTTTCCTCCTGAAAAGCCCGACATCGGCCTTCGGTCTGGCTGTGCTGCTGCTTCTGGTCATCGCCGCGATTTTCGCGCCCTGGCTTGCGACGCATGACCCCTACGCGCAGGATCTCGCCAACACGCTGAAGGCGCCGGGTAATGGCCACGTTTTCGGTACCGATGAGCTGGGACGCGATATATATAGCCGTCTTCTCTGGGGCGCACGCATCACACTCACCATCATCTCGCTGGTCTCGATCATCGTCGGCCCCGTCGGCCTTCTGGTCGGCACGGCCTCCGGTTATCTCGGCGGCAAGTTCGACACGGTGATGATGCGCATCACGGATATCTTCCTGTCGTTTCCGAGCCTCATCCTCTCGCTCGCCTTTGTCGCAGCACTTGGGCCAAGCCTTAACAATGCGATCATCGCGATTGCGCTCACTTCCTGGCCGCCGATTGCGCGCCTTGCCCGTGCCGAAGCCATGACCTTTCGAAAGGCGGATTACATTGCCGCCGCGCGGCTTCAGGGCGCATCGCCGCTACGCATCATCGTCAAGTCGATCATGCCCATGTGCCTGCCTTCGGTCCTCATCCGCCTGACGCTGAACATGGCGACCGTCATTCTCACCGCCGCTGGCCTCGGCTTTCTTGGTCTCGGTGCGCAGCCGCCCTTGCCGGAATGGGGAGCGATGATCGCCACCGGCCGGCGTTACATGCTGGATAGCTGGTGGCTCGTCACCTTCCCCGGCATTGCGATCCTCTCCGTCAGCCTCGCCTTCAATCTTCTGGGTGATGGCCTGCGGGATGCGCTCGATCCGAAGCAGATGAACCGGAGATAGGGCCATGGAAAAACCAATCCTCGACGTCGAAAATCTCCGCATCCGTTATGGCGGCTCGCCCACCGAGGCCGTGCGCGGCATCTCCTTCACCCTTGGCCGGGAACGGCTCGGCATCGTCGGCGAAAGCGGCTCGGGCAAGTCCACCGTCGGCCGCGCCCTGCTGCGCCTTCTGCCATCGGCGACAATCACCGCCGACAGGCTGGATTTCGATGGCCTCGATCTTCTTTCGCTCGATGAGAAGGAGATGCTGAAGGTCCGCGGTCGGCGCATGTCGATGATCCTTCAGGATCCGAAATTCTCCCTCAACCCCATCCGCCGGGTCGGCGATCAGGTGACGGAAACCTATCTGCGCCATTTCAAGGCCTCGAAAGCCGAGGCCCGGGAAAAGGCGCTGGCCATGCTCGATGCGGTGAAAATCCGCGATGCCGCGCGTGTTTACGAGCAATATCCGCATGAAATTTCCGGCGGCATGGGCCAGCGTGTCATGATCGCCATGATGCTGCTCGCCGACCCCGATCTCGTCATTGCCGATGAGCCGACCTCGGCGCTCGATGTGACGGTGCGGCTGCAGGTGCTGAATATTCTCGACGGTCTGGTGCGGGATCGCGGCATCGGCCTCATCATGATCAGCCACGATCTCAATCTCGTGCGCAATTTCTGCGACCGGGTGCTCATCATGTATTCCGGCCGGGTGGTGGAAACGCTCGCCGCCCGCGATCTCGATCAGGCGCAGCACCCCTATACGCGCGGCCTTCTGGCGGCGCAGCCGCGCATCGGCGGCACGCGTGCGCCGCTTGCGGTGCTGGATCGCCGCCCCGAATGGCTGGAGGAGAACGTATAATGGCCGTTTCCGTTGAAACCCGCGATCTTTCCATCACCTTCGGCAGCGGCCATACGGCACTGAAGGTGCTGCCCTCCGTCTCCTTCAAGGTGGAGCCGGGCGAGTGTTTCGGGCTGGTCGGCGAAAGCGGATCGGGCAAATCCACCGTGCTTCGCTGCGTCTCCATGCTCAACGATTTCTGGACCGGCGATATTCTCATCGATGGCAGGTCGGTGCGCGATATGCCGCTGATCGAGCGCTGCCGCATGCTGCAGATGGTGTTTCAGGACCCCTACGGGTCGCTGCATCCGCGCCAGTCGGTGCGCACCGTGCTCTCGGAATCGCTTGCGATCCATAAGCTCGGCGACCGCGAAGAGCGCATGCGCAAGGTCATCACGGATGTCGGCCTGCCCGTAGCCTTTCTGGATCGCTTCCCGCACCAGCTTTCCGGCGGCCAGCGGCAGCGCGTGGCGATTGCCCGGGCGCTGATCCTCGAACCGTCACTGTTATTGCTCGATGAGCCGACGTCTGCGCTCGACGTTTCGGTGCAGGCGGAAATCCTCAACCTGCTGCAGCGCCTGCGGGAAGAGCGCGGTTTCACCTATATCATGGTGACTCATGATCTCGCCGTGGTCGATCACATGTGCGACCGTTTCGCCGTGATGCTGCGTGGCGAAATCACCGAAATCCTGCCGCGCGACGCCATCGCCGGCAATGGCGCGACGCATCCCTATGCGCGCGAACTGATCGGCGCCTCGCTGGAATATGAAGGCGCGTGACGGCTCCAAGAACGTGACCGTCCTCCTCCGGGGCGTCACGGATAATAACATCCTCCTTCCTTGCCCGGCCTCCCTGCCGGGTATTTTTTTGGGGCAGGCCAAAAATAGAAAAGGCTGGGTGGTGATTGGGCCTCGTGCTGCTGACAAAGCAAAAACCTCTCTTCCGTCATACCGGCCTTGAGCCGGTATCCAGCCAGCCCAAGTCCTTGGGCTGAAAGGCCTCTTTCCGCCGTGCAGACGCATGTCGGCTGGTTCCGGCTCAAGGCCGGAATGACGGAAGCGATATGTTTTCACCAGTCGGAGCCGTTCTGTGCAGTCTTGCCGCAAACAAAAAGGCGCGGGGGTAAGCCGCGCCTTTTCCTGAGCAACCGCTGTGTCGGCGAATTACCGCTCCTTGCTCACCTCTTCAAACCGCGAAAGCCAGGGGCTGACGATCATGCCCTTGATATCGCTGCGGAAGGCGGCGGTGTCGATGACTTCGGAGAAGGGCTGAATGGACATGACGATCTCGTCCATATAGCCCTGCAGCTCCTCATAAAGCTTCGTCTGTTTCGCCACGTCGCGCTCGACCAGCGCCGCCTCGATCATCTTGTTCAGCTTCTCATCGAAGAAGCTGGTGCGCCAGCTCTGGTAATTGGTGAGCTTGGCGTCATCGGCATTGTTGGGATTATAGGCGATGGAGCGCAGGTTATTGTCCGGGTGCGGCTGCTGGCCGCCGCCGCCGCGGCCGAGCAGCAGTTCGAAATTCCGCTCGCGCATCGCGCCGTAAATCTGGTCGCCGGAGCCGCTGATCAGTTCGGCCTGAATGCCGGCCTGCGCCAGCGTGTTCTGGATCGCCGTTGCCGCCTTCATGAAGGGGTCTTCTGAAAGCACGCGCAGTGTCGTCTTGAAACCGTTCGGATAACCGGCTTCTGCCAGAAGCGCCTTGGCTTTTTCGATGTCGAGCTTATAGCCCTGATCCGGCAGTGCGCCCATGACGCCGGTGCTGAGGGAGCGCTGATGCAGCTTGCCGTAATAGGGCATGACGGCCTTGTCGAGACCGTCGTAATCGATCAGGTAACGCAGGGCCTCGCGCACCTTCTTGTTCGCGAATTTCTCATCCTTCATCGAAACGCTGAGGTAATAAAAACCGGAGCCGGGTGTGGATTCGATGGTGACGGCCTTGTCGGCCTCGAGCGATTTCAGGTCCGGCGCCTGAAGGGAATAGGCAACGTCGATATCGCCTTTTTCCAGCATCAGCCGCTGCGACTGCGATTCCGGCAGATGGCGCATCAGGATGCGCTTCATCTTGGCCTTCTCACCCCAATAATCGTCGTTGCGGGTGAGGATGATATATTCGTTGGATTTCCACTGGGTGAGCTTGAAGGGGCCGGAGCCGGCGGAATTCAGCGTCAGCCAAGCGCCGCCCAGATCGCCGTCCTTTTCGTTCTCAAGCGCCGTCTTGCTGTCGATGATCGAGCCGGGGCCGTTCTGCGCAAGGATCATCAGGAGAAGGTTGGGGTCGTCGGGCTTCGGGATATTCAGCACGAAGGTCTGGTCGTTTTCGGCGACGAAGAGCTTGTCGGCCTCTTCCAGCTTGAAGCCGCGAGTTTTCAGGAAGGACGATTGCGCCAGGTTGCGGGCGAGCAGCCGCTTCAGGCTCCACGCCACGTCCTTGGCCGTTATGGCATTGCCGGAGGCGAATTTGGCATCGCCGCGCAGATGGAAACGGATCGATTTCCGGTCTTCGGCAATCTCCCAGCGTTCGGCAAGGCGTGGTTGAACGCTGCGATCTTCCGGGGAAAGCACGACCAGCGTGTCATAGACGTTGTTCAAGACCTGCACGGTTTCGCGGCCGGTAATGGCGGCGGGATCGAGGGTGAGGATATTGCTCATGGTCGTGGCGACGATGAGTTGGTCCTTCGGCGTTTCGGCAAAGGCGCTGAGCGGCATGGCGCCGATCAGCAGGGCGCCAAGCGCTACGGTTGCAAGAAAATGTTTCATCTTTCCTCCCAATACGGCCGGTTCATACGGCCTTTCCACGTTTTGATCCACACGCCCGGTTCCTCCTCGGGCGTTGCAGGATCAGCCAAGAATCTCTCTGACCGGAGCTGCGAGCGCCCGGCCGATTGCCGTCGTTGCCGGCGCATCCAGATGCACGCCATCGACCGGTGAGGCGCAGGCAACCGATCCGGCATCAAAGAAGGCATGACCGAGTTCGCCGGCAAGTTCGCGGTAAAGCGGCGCAAGCCGCAGCGATTGCCCGATATCCCGCCCGCCCGCCGGTTCTCCGCCCGGGCCTGCGACACAGGACGGCGGGGAGACAATCAGCAGTTTCGGCACGGCCTCGCGCGGTTTGTAAATGAAGGTTTCGACGATCTGCGCCAGCCGCCGCATGCCGGAAACGGCGGCTTCCGCCCGCCCGCCATGCACCGGTTTGATGTCGTTGGTGCCGAGCATGATGATGACGAGATCGAGCGGCATGTGGCAGGACAGCGCGATTTCCAGCGCCCGCGCGCCATTGCGGCAGGCCGGGCCGGCATGGTCGTCGTAACAGGTGGTGCGCCCGCCAAGCCCTTCCGGGTGAACCTTCACCTTTCCGGAAAGCGCGGCCTCCAGCACCTCCGGCCAGCGGTGTTCGGCGGGGTGCCGCAGACCCGTTGCCGGGTCCGCGCCCCAGGTGAGGCTGTCTCCGAAGGCGAGCACCGTTTTCATCGCCCGTTACCTCACCCGGTTGTTGTCGATGAAGGTAAAATCGATGTCCTCGCCAAGGCCCGGCCGATCAGGGACATGCACGAAGCCGTCGCGGTCCATCGGGTCGGACAGCGATTTCAGATAATCGTGGCCGTCATCATATTCGAGGAAGGGGTGCAACAGGCCGCGCTCATACCAGCGGCAATTCTTGGTGGCGGCGACAACGTGCAGGTTCATGGCCGTGTTACCATGGACTTCGCACTCCATACCAAAGGCCTCGGCCAGATGCATGGTCTTCAGCGCCGGAGTGATGCCACCGACATCGTTGACGCCAGTGCGCAGAATATCGCAGGCGCCGGCCTTGATCCATTCGGCGCGATGCCAATGCTTGCCGGCAGCGCTTTCCGGGCCGACGACCGGAATATCGAGATTGTCGGAAAGCCATTTGTAGGAGGACAGCGACTGTTCATCCATCGGCTCCTCGATCCAGTCGAAACCGAGTTTTTCGAGGCCACGCCCCAGCGCCAGCGCATCGGTGCGGGAATACCAGTGGAAAGCGTCGATCATCAGGCGAATATCGGGGCCAACCGCCTCGCGCACGGCGGCGCAGGCCTTGAGGTCCATTTTCACATCCGGTGCCCAGCTGACGGGCGGCATCCAGGTGTGCAGCTTGATGCCCTTGTAACCGCGTTTCACCAGCGTTTCGGCAAAGCGGCCGTAATCTTCCGGCGTCGCCAGCCCGCCTTCAAGCTCGTCGCCGCACATGATGGAGCCATAGGCGAGCACCTTGTCGCGATAGCTGCCGATCAACTTGTATACAGGTTGATTGAGCGAGCGGCCGGCAAGGTCCCACAGGGCGCAATCCACCACCGCCAGCGTGCGGTCGGTCAGCTGCGCGGCCGATCCACGTTGCCAATGGGCAAGGTCCTGCCATAGCCGTTCGCGGTCGCGATGGTCCTCGCCGATCAGGACTTTCTTGACGAATTTTTCGATGACATGCGGGCGAACGATCTCCGGCGCGGTGAAGGAGTGACCTTCCTGACCATCTTCCGTGCGGATGGTCAGCATGGCCTGTTCCACCTGATGCGCCGGCCCCGGATGCGCGTGACCGGCGCTGTCCGAGTGGCGACGGGTCGTCGTGCGGAAAACACGGACCTCGACGTCGGTGATGATCATAATTCCTCCCTCATGCAGGTATGGCAGCGTTTGTGATTGCTGCAATGTCATACATGTATGTGTTATTTGTCAACATGTATGGTAATCTGTATTACATGTTGGTGCGGAAAATCAAGGCCATTTGCGCATCGTGTTGCACAGCTCTTCAATGTGAGAGGGCGACTGAGGGATATCTTGCCATTCGGAGAAGAAGGTCCAGCGGGAGGCGTGAGCGCGGCCTATTCCAAAGGAGGGGTGGTAATCCATAATTTTAGTAGACTATTGAATCGCGCAATGATCTTTCAACAAAGGCCGGGACTATAAACGAACATGCCGTGCCAGCCGTGCCTGTCATCATGCATTCTGCGTGGGTATGCGCCGCATTGAACGGCTGTCCGGAACGGGGATGGCTGCATCTGCGCTGCTGAGCTTCAACACTCATTTCCGGACCTTACAGCCATGCCCCTTTCCCATATCTCCCACTTCGCCTTTCTGGTTCCCGGCAATTATCACGATGATGATCCTGCCGACGGGCTGGAAGAAACCCTGCAGCTTTTCGAAGCCGGAGAGGCGCTGGGTTATCACAGTGCCTGGGTTCGCCAGCGCCATCTGGAACGGGGCGTGTCATCGGCAGCTACTTTCCTCGCGGCGGCATCGCAGCGCACGAAACGGATCGGCCTCGGCACCGCTGTCATTCAGCTTGGTTACGAAAATCCCTTCCGGCTGGCGGAAGATCTGGCCACCGTGGATGTCCTGTCGCGTGGGCGATTGAATGTCGGGGTTTCGGTGGGCGCGCCGCCCTTCGCCCATCTTATTTCGGACTATGTCGATACGGTTCCCGATGCGGATTACAGCCACGCCCGCGCCGAAAGGCTGGCGAGGGCCTTGAGATCGGAACCGCTATCCAGCGAGACGGAAGCGGGCAATGCGGCGGGTGCACAGGTGCCACGCCTGCGGCCAGTCGCCGAGGGGCTGACGGATCGGCTATGGTACGGCGGCGGATCGCAGAATTCCGCGCGCTGGGCGGGGAAGGCAGGGTTCAATCTTCTGACAGGGAATATCGTCAGCGGCGAAAATACCGATGATTTTCTGACCGCGCAGGCGGCATTGGTCAGCCGCTTCCGGCAGGAATGGGCGCATGAGCGCCAGCCGCGTGTCGCTCTTGGCCGCGTGATCCTGCCGACCGATAGCGCAAGCCCCGCGACCCGTCGCCGTTATCAGGAATTCGCCGCCGAGCGTGACAGGCGCACGACCTCGCCGCATGGCGCGCGCCGCACGCTTTTCCTGCCTGATATCGTTGGGACGACCAACGAGATTCTGGAGAAACTGTCGCGCGATCCCGTTCTGCCGCACGTCTCGGAATTCCGCCTCGAACTGCCCTATGAGTTCCAGCCGGAAGATTATCGCCAGATCGTCACGGATTTCGCCTCCGTCCTGCCGCAGCTTTCCGGCAGGCGGCCCGTTTTGAAAGTGGCGACGGGCCAATAAAATGCCCCGTTCCCGCTATTCCCGCCTCCAGCGGGAATAGCGGGAGGACACCTTCAACAGCGCCGTATCTGCCGTTCAATCTGGATAAGGCAGGCCATAGCGGTCACGTATTGTCGCGCCTTCATATTCGCGCGGGTAAACACCGCGATCCTGCAGCACCGGCACGACCTTTTCGACGAATTCAGCAATGTCGTCAGGTGCTCGCGGCGGCTGCAGGGTGTAACCATCCACCGTGCCGTCCTGCCAGAGATCGATAATCCCATCCGCCACCTCTTCCGGCGTGCCAAGCAGCAGCCGGTGGTGCCCCTCCGAGCGGCGCACGGCCTCGCGGGCGGTGAGTTTTTCATGGCTCAACAGGTCAGAAAGGCCAAGCCCCATGCCCACCGCCCATTGCCGGTTCTGGTCCGGGATGAAACGTTCCGCATCGAGTTTCACATCGGGATTGAAATCGCGGGGATCGATGCCGTTTTCCTTGGCGAAGCGCGCCAGCAGACCGTCTTCGGAGCCCGTTCCGCTATACAGTTCGTGTTTGCGTAACGCTTCTTCCCGGGTCTCGCCGAGAATAACGACGAGGCCGGGAACGATGCGGATGCGGGATGGATCGCGGCCGAGGGAGACGGCGCGGTCGCGGACCTTCTTGCCGAAGGCCTGACCTGCCGGGCGTGACAGGATGTTGCAATAGATGATCTCGCCATGGCGTGCCGCCAGATCGATGCCGCCTTCGGAGGCGCCGGCCTGCGCGATGACGGGATGCCCCTGCGGCCCGCGAGGAACGTTGAGCGGGCCTTTGACATGGAAATATTGCCCCTCGTGATCGATGGTCTCGGCCGTCGCCGCATCCCAGAAGCGCTCTTCCGGCACTTCGCCTTCGCGGCGCGGATCCCAGCTCGACCAGAGTTTTTTCGCCACGTCGAGAAATTCGGTGGCCTTGGCATATCTCTCGCTGCGCGGCGGCAGCGGATCGTTGCCGAAATTGGCGGCGACATTGGGATTGAAGGAAGAAACGATATTGACGATCAGCCGGCCGCCGGTAACGAGATCGATGGATTGGGTTCGTCTGGCGAAATTATAGGGCGAATTATAGGTGGAGGACACCGTTGCCACAAAGCCGATATCCGGCACCTGTGCGGCAAGCGATGTCGAGAGAATGAGCGGGTCGATGGTGTGAAACGGGCGGCTTGCCGGGTCGGTCAGCAATGCCGGGTGGTCGGAAAGGAAAACGGCGTCGAACCGGCCCTTATGGGCCAGCTCCGTCAGCCGGCGATAATAGCCTATGTCGTTGATGTCGTGCCGGTCTCCGCTCCGGTATTTCCAGGCATTGGCGAGGTATCCGGTGGTGTTGATGCCGACATTGAGATTAAGCCGGCGTTTGGTCTTGCTCATGCTGCCACGTTTCTTTCAGGTCTGTTGGATTGCCGGCCCGTATGACCGGCGCAATTGCGGGAAGCGTAACAGCCGGGGGTCCGGTCGCGAGTTAAAAATCCTTGCTGCTCGGAGAAGAAAAACTTTCATCCGTGGCAGCACCCAAGCGGCGGTCGAATGTGAGAGATGGGTGAGGCAGGCTGGGGAATCCGACCCGAAATCTTGCCATTCTCCAAAGGATATTCCGTCGTCTTGGCGAAGCGCTCACAAGATGGAAACGAATTTCCCCAATCGCGCCTGAAATAGTACACTTTATCTATAGAAAATATTTTATGGCGTGTAGCGTGCCGTCCAGATCGCAATTTCGAGGACGAACGCCATGGCTGATGCCGCCCTTCGCCAGATAACCCAACCCGTAACCGTGTGGTACACACGCTGCCCGGCGCCCACGCCGCTTTCCATCGCGGCGCAACTGGGCTGGATCGAGGACAGTTTCGGCGTCCATGGTATCTCTGTTTCCTCCATTCGCGACGCGGCCGATCCGGCCATTCGCCAGAGCCATTTCGATCATCGTCTGGACTGGTCCTTCCGTCAGGGCGGCAATATTCCGCCGATCTGGGCGAAATCAGGCGGCCGGAAAACACGGCTGGTGGGGTTGACGAGGACCGATGAGTTTCAGGCCGTCATCGCTTTGCCAGCAAGCGGAATAAGCAAGGGCAGCGACCTAAAGGGACGGCGCATCGGCCTGCCGAAACGGCCGAATGAAACCATCGATTTCCAGCGTGCGACATCCCTGAAGGGCATCGTTTCGGCGCTGACGGTCTCGAGCCTCGCCGTTGCGGATGTCGAGCTTGTCGATCTCACGGCGAAAGAGCCGGTGTTGCTCGATCCTTCTGACGACAGGTTCCATGGTCTGCGCCGGCGGTTTCCTTATGGCGAGGAGATTGCGGCGTTGCATCGGGGCCAGATCGATGCGTTTTTCGTCAAGGGGGCGGAAGGCGTCACCGTCGCCAATCTCATCGGTGCGCAGGTCGTGGTGTCGACGGGGTTTCACCCCGATCCGAAAATCCGCATCAACAACGGCACGCCGCGCCCCTTGACGGTGGACGCCACCTTTGCCGATGAGCGGCCCGATCTGGTGGCGGAACTCGTCGCCACCGTACAGCGGGTTGCCCAATGGGCAAATGACAATCCGGCGGAAGCCGTGTGTTTCATCGCCCGCGAGATCGGCGTCAGCGAGGAGGCGGTTCTGGCTGCGAATGGCCCGGATGTACACCGCAATCTGCGGCTCGATCTCGATCCGGCGGAACTGGAGGCGCTCAGCCACTTCAAGGATTTCCTGCAGGAATGGAAATTCATCCCCGAAGATTTCGATGTGCAGGACTGGGCCGATCCACGCGCCATTTCTGCGCTGCGGGATGCCGCGCAACATACCGCTGGGAGATGAGAAGGTCATGGTAGCCACCATTCTTGTAACGGGTGCAACCGGCAAGCTCGGGCAACGGGTCGTCAGCCGTCTTTTGCAAAAACAGGTAGGCGTTCGGGTGCTGACCCGCAGGCGCGAGGAAGCGCTCAAGCTCTGGGGCGATAGGGTCGAGATTGCGGAGGGAAATTTCTCCGATCCGGCCAGCCTGAAGGAGGCCTCGCGCGGTATCGAGACCGTCTTTCTGCTTTCCCCCATCGGTGAAACGCTGGTAGCGGACCAGAAGGCGGTCATTGATGCCGCCCTCTCAGCCGGTGCGTCGCGGATCGTGAAAATATCCGGCTCCGACTGGACCATTGAGAACGCCGTACATTCCATTTCGGGGGCAGCGCATGCCGAGGTGGAACGGCATCTGGCCGCAAGCGGTATCGCGTATACGGTGCTGCGGCCGAATGCCTGGATGCAGGTTGCGCTGGAGCCCGTTGTTGCCGCGCTGCGCAAGGGGGAGGATGTGCCCGCCCGCTTTGGCGACGCGGCTGTCTCCTTCATCGATGCGGACGATATTGCCGATGTCGCGGTTCATGCGCTCACCACAAGCGCACCTGTTTCCGGCACTCTGGTGCTGACCGGTGGCGAAGCCCTGTCGGCGCTGGAAATCGCCCGCATCGCGGCGCGCATCCAGCATCGGCCCGTGGGAATTTCGGACAATGCCGCCCCGGCCTTGCCGCCACATATAGGCACGTTTGAACAGAAGGCGATCGGCGAATTCGGCCAACTCATCCGCAAAGGCCTTGCGGCGTCCGTCAACAATACCGTCCAGCAGATTACCGGCCGGTTGCCCCGCAGCGTGGAGGACTATCTGCGTGTCCGGTTGGCAACCACCCCGCAGGATCATTCCGAGGGAGAAAAGACATGGCGTTGACTGTTCCGCTGCCTGAAGGTTCCGAGCTGAAAGGTCTCGACCTGAAAAGCCCGGCCGATTTCGAAGACAGCCCGCTCAGCCGGGCGGTGAAGCAGCCGCTGATGCTGGGCCTGTTCCTTAATCTGCAGGACATCAATTTCTCCAGCCTGCCGACCAGCAACAGCTGGACCTTCGATTATAATGTCGAACTGGTGAAGCGCGCGGAAGAGCTTGGTTTCGAAATCGCCTTCAGTCGCACGCAATGGCTGCCCAAGGGCGGTTATGACGGCGAATCCTCGCTCGACAGCTTCATCGCGCTTGGCGCCATGGCGGCGGTCACGAAGAACATTCTGCTGATCTCCACCATCCATGTGCTTTATGGACCTCTGCATCCGCTGCATCTCGCCAAATATGGCGCGACGCTGGATCATATCGCCAAGGGGCGCTGGGGCATCAATATCGTCACCGGCCACCGCGCCATCGAGCATGAAATGTTTGGCTGGCAGCGTATCGACCACGACAAGCGCTACGACATGGCCGGCGAATTGTTCGATGTTCTTCATCGCCTTTGGGGTGAGACCGAGAATTTTTCCTATGAAGGCAAGCTCAATCCCTGGGCGATCAACAATGGCTGGATCACGCCGAAGCCTGCTTTCGGACGTCCGCCGCTGGTGACGGCGACAGGTTCGCCCGCAGGCATCGATTTCGCCGCCCGTCATTCCGATCTGGTTTTCGTCACCTCGCCCGGCGGCGCGCATATAGACAGCGCGCTGGAAACGCTTCCCGATCATGTCACAAACATTAAAACCCGCGCAAAGGCCTATGGCCGGCAGGTGAAGACGATCATCAATCCGATCATCGTCAGCCGCGACACGGAGAAGGAGGCGATCGCCTATGCGGATGCCATCGAGGCCGGAAAATCGCAGCCCGGCACGCGGGCCTTCGCCACCAATAATTACGACAGCGACGCCCATGCCTGGCGCGGCCGTGGCGATGCGCGCCACAAGCAAGGGCGCAATCTTGGCGGCAATATCGAAATCATCGGTTCGCCGGAGCAGGTGGTAGAGCAGCTTGTCGGTTTGAAAAAGGCCGGGATCGATGGGGTTCAGCTGAATTTCTACGATTTCCGCGAGGACCTCGACTATTTCGCCGAACGCATTCTGCCGCTGATGAAAGAGGCGGGCCTGAGGCTCTGACGCCTCTTCCGCCTCTGCTTTCCAGTCCCGAACCCTACACTTCGCAATCGTCGAGATTGCGAGAACGATATTTTTTTGCCCTGAGGAGATACCGTGAATATCGCCGTCGATCCCGTCAAAACGCCCGTACCTAAAATCATAGACCGGATCGGGACCTTTGTTCCCGAACTCGTCTCCATCCGCCACGATCTGCACCAGCATCCGGAAATCGGCTTCGAGGAAGTGCGCACCTCCGGCATCGTCGCCGAAAAGCTCGCCTCCTGGGGCATCGAGGTGCATCGCGGTTATGGCAAGACCGGTGTGGTCGGCGTGCTGCGTGGTAGCCATGCGGGCAACCGCTCCATCGGGCTGCGGGCGGATATGGATGCCCTGCCGATGCCGGAGGAGACCGGGCTGCCCTACGCGTCGGTCTATCCCGGCAAGTTTCATGGCTGCGGGCATGATGTGCACACCGCCATCCTGCTCGGCACCGCCCGTTATCTGGCGGAAACCCGCGATTTTGCAGGCATGGTGGTGTTCATTTTCCAGCCGGCCGAGGAAGGTCTCGGCGGCGCGCGCGCCATGATCGCTGACGGGCTGTTCAAGGATTTCCCCGTCGATGAGATTTACGGGTTGCACAATTCCTCCCATGCTGCGCCCAATCATCTGAAGGTTTCACCCGGCACCATTCTGGCGGGTGCGGATTTCTTCGATATCCGGTTGAAGGGCAGGGGTGCCCACGCTGCTCACCCCGATGTTTCGCGTGATCCGGTGCCGGCGACGGGTGAACTGATCCAGGCACTGCAAACCATCGTCAGCCGCAACGTGCCGCCGACCGATCCTGCCGTCCTGTCGATCACCCGCATCGAGGCGGGATCAGCTTATAACGTCATTCCCGAAACGGCCGCGATTGCAGGCACGGTTCGGGCTTTCTCCGACAGCGTGCGCGAAACCATAAGGGAGCGCATCCGCACGATTTCCGATCACATTGCCGCAGCGCACGGCCTCACCGCCGAGGTGGATATTCGCGACATATTCTCGGTTCTCACCAATGACGATGCATCGGTGGAGATCGTCGCCGGCGTGGCGCGCGAGGTTCTGGGGGACGAGCGCGTTTCCACCGAGCCCGGCCGTTTCATGGGCAGCGAGGACTTTGCCGATCTCCTGAAGCACGCGCCCGGCGCGTTTTTCACCCTCGGCCATTCCGGCACGGTGCCCGCCCATAATCCCGGTTTCATCGTCGACGACGCCATTCTGCCCGTCGGCGCCACCCTGTTTGCCCGGTTGGTGGAAACCCGGCTGAAACCTGCCTGAACATTTAAAAACAAGCCTGCAAGAGGAAACATCCATGGATATTACGAGACGTAAGACATTGCTTTTGAGCGCAGCGCTAACCGGGGCAATGCTGTTGCCCTCCCTGCCGGCTCTGGCGGCGGAAACGCCGAAAAAGGGCGGGATCGTCACCCTTGCGGGTCTCGGCGAGCCGACGACGCTGGTGCCGCTTTCCGATTCCAATACGCGCACCCGCGCCATTTCCACGAAAATCCTCGAAGGGCTGGTGCGGTTCGACAGCGAGTTCAAACCGCACCCGGTTCTGGCTGAAAGCTGGGAAACATCGGCCGACGGGCTGCGCCACACTTTCAGGCTGCGCAAGGGCGTCAAATGGCATGATGGCAAGGATTTCACGTCGCAGGACGTCAAATTTTCCCTGCTGGCCTTCAAGAAGGTCGGTCCACGTGGGCGCATCACCTTCGCCAATGTTGCCGACATCGAAACGCCCGATCCGCTGACGGCCGTGGTGGTGCTTTCCAAGCCAGCGCCCTATCTCCTGCGGGCGCTGACCGGCGGCGAAACACCCATCCTGCCGGCCCACGCCTATGCTTCGGAAAATTATAACGAAAGCCCGAATGGTAACGCGCCAGTCGGCACCGGCCCCTTCGTCTTCGAGGAATGGAAGCGCGGCAGCTATGTGAAACTGAAGAAGAACCCGAACTACTGGCAGGCCGATCTTCCCTATCTCGACGGTTTCGTGGCCCGTTTCGTCGCGGATTCGGCTTCCACCACCATTTCCGTGGAGACGGGCGAGGCGGATTATACCGCCGATGTGTCCTACAGCGATCTGGAGCGTCTGCGGCAAAATCCGAAGCTTGCCGTGGAGGTCTATACCGACTCCTATCTCAACAATGCTGCCGTCTTCGAATTCAATCTGGAGAACCCGATCCTTGCGAAAAAGGAGGTCCGGCACGCGCTGGCGCATGCCATTGACCGCAATTTCATCAACGACGCCATCTTCTTCGGGACGGCGAAACCTGCCGGTTCAAACATCCCGGCGGTCTTCACCGCCTATAATGACGAGAAGCCTTTCACCTATCCCTTCGATCTCGCCAAAGCGAACGAATTGCTGGACAAGGCCGGCTACCCGAAGGGTGCGGATGGCACCCGTTTTTCGCTGCGGCTGGCCTTCCTGCCTTCCGACGTCTTCCGTAAGACCTCCGAATATCTCCGCTCTTCCTTCGGCAAACTCGGCGTGAAGGTGGATATTGTCGAAGGCGATCTCGCCACCTTCATCAAGCGAGTCTATACGGAGCGCGGTTTTGATCTGACGGTGAACGGCATCAGCCGGTTGTTCGATCCGACAGCGGGCGTGCAGCGCCTCTATTGGTCCGACGGGATCAAGAAACCCGCGCCCTATGTCAACGCCGCCCACTACAACAATCCAAAGGTGGATGATCTTTTCCGTGCCGCCGCGATTGAAGTGGACGAAACGAAACGGGCGGAGCAGTTCCACGATATCCAGAAAATCACCGGCGATGACCTGCCGAATTTCTCCATCGTCGCTTTGCCGACCGTCATTCTGCGCAATACCAGCCTGAAATCGCTCGTGACGACCATCGACATTGCCTATGGCGATCTGGCGACGGCCTGGAAAGGCGAGTGAGTGTTTGTCAAAAGGGGTATCCAAGCTCCGTCACCCCGGACTGGATCCGGGGTCCAGCGCGATTAAGTCCTTGATCGCGAGAGACTCCTCTCACGGCGCAGACGCGCCGTGGCTGGATGCCGGGTCAAGCCCGGCATGACGGAGGAGGGATCTGCGATCATCAACATCAACCCGGCAATTTTGCCGGGTTTTTTATTGCCGAAATCCGCCTTCCATCCTTTTTTACATCTTCGCGCGGCACGCCCGTTTCAGGGAAAAACTTTGCGCATGAAACAGGTCGGGCGAAACAGCGATGCCAGCCGTGAAAATTTCAAAAAAATAAGTTTCATCAATAATTTAGCGCAAAGGAATTCTTCGTTTCAAAGCAAGAATTGCTTTCTGGACCCGCACTCTGGCCACCTGCACTGTGAGCTGGAAATCTCACCCTCACATGATGGATGCCATGGCCAAGGATACGCTTTTTTTGATCGCCCCCGGTTTTGAAGACCCAAAACACCCCGGTGTCCGCTTCGTCTGCCCACATTGCAACCAGATCGAAGGCCTGCTTGCCGCCTTTCCGGACCTTGCCGCCGGGATCGATATCCGCCGTGTCGGTTTCCAGCGCCCGCGTGAGGCTGTCATCGCCGCCGTGGGAGAGGAAAACCAGTCGCTGCCGCTGTTCATCTTCGCCGGCGACGCGCCCAGCGACGTGACGGCCAAGGGCGAGACGCATTTCATTCAGGACACCAAACGCATTTTGCAAATCCTCGCCGAGCGCCACGGTTTCCCGCAGCTGCACTGAGTTGCCGCGCCCGCTATCGGATTTTTTCGGAGACAGACATGACCATTTCCAGACGCCAGTTTCACAAAATTGCACTTGCCGCCGGCGCTTTCGTCGCCCTTCCGGGCGGTTCCTTTGCCGCTGCCGAAGAGCCGGTTTCGGGCGGCACGCTCAAGATAGTTTATTTTCCAGAGCCGACCCAGCTCGTGGCGATCAATACCAGTGCGGGCGGTCCGCAGTTTATCGGTTCGAAGATTTACGATGGGCTTTTGACCTATGATTACGAGCTTTCGCCCAAGCCGAGCCTCGCCCGGGAATGGAGCGTTTCGGCAGACGGACTGGAATATGTCTTCCATCTGCAGCCGAAGGCGAAGTTCCATGACGGCAAACCGGTGACATCGGCAGATGTGGAATTTTCCATTCTGCGGCTGAAGGAAGCCCATCCGCGCGGTCGCGCCACTTTCTCGCATGTTGAAAGTGTCGATGCCTCCGATCCGCTGGTCGCGAAAGTGAAGCTTTCCAAGCCGGCGCCGGGCCTGATCACCGCGCTCGCCTCGTCTGAATCGCCCATCGTACCGAAGCATATCTTCGAGACCTTCAAGCCGACCGATAATCCGAAACCCGCCCAGATCATCGGCAGTGGCCCCTTCGTGCTCAAGGAATGGGTGCCGGGCAGCCATATTCTTCTGGAGAAGAATGCCGATTACTGGGATGCGCCGCGCCTTTATCTCGACCGCGTCATCATCCGCCTCATCAACGATGCGGGCGCCCGCGCTGCGGCGCTGGAAACCGGGGAAGGGGACATCGGCCCCAACCCGGTGGCTCTTGCCGATCTGGAGCGGCTGAAATCCATTCCGACACTGAAGGTGGATGACCGCATCTATGCCTATGCCGGCCAGCAGAACCAGCTGGTGATCAACCTTGAGAATGAATATCTCAAGGAATTGAAGGTCCGGCAGGCCATTGCCCATGCCATCGATGTTCCGGCGCTCATCGATACCGTGCTTTATGGCTACGCCGTGCCATCGCCGACGCCGATCAGCCCCGGCCTTGCGAAGTTCCACAATCCGGATATCGGTTTCGCCAAGTTCGATGTCGCACAGGCTGAAAAGCTGCTGGATGAGGCTGGTTTCCCGCGCAAGGATGGCGGCAAGCGCTTCAAGCTCCGGGTTACCACCAACCCGTTCAATCCGCAGACCTATTCGGATTTCATCGCGCAGGCGCTCTCGAAGATCGGCATTGAGGCGGATATCCAGAAATTCGATTTCGGCACCTATGTGAAGGTGGTCTATACCGACCGTGCCTGGGACCTTTCGGTGGAATCCCTCTCCAATACCTTCGATCCGACAGCCGGCGTTCAGCGCGTCTACTGGAGCAAGAATTTCAAGATCGGCCTGCCATTCTCCAATGCCAGCCACTACGCCAATCCGGAGGTGGACCGGCTGCTGGAAGCGGCGGCGGTGGAGCCGGATATCGAAAAACGCGCCGCCTTCTTCAAGGAATTTCAGGCCGTTATCGCAAAAGATCTTCCCGTCATCAATCTTGTTTCTCCCATCCAGCCGGTCGTCGGCAGCGTCCGCATCAAGGATTATGCGACCGGGGCGGAGGGGCTGAGCGGCAATCTCGCCAAGGCCTGGGTGACGAAGGAGGCGTGAGAGCCTCCCAACCCTTCGGTTCAGAGCGAATAAGAGGTCATTTCCATGAGCAGAAAATCCGAGAAGCTGGTTCTCAATGCCTTCATCTATCCGGGCGGACATCACGAGGCGGCCTGGCGGCATCCGGACTCCGAGCCGCATCGCGTCACCGATATAAAGCTCTATCAGGATATCGCCCGCAAGGCCGAGGCGGCCAAGCTGGATGCCATCTTCTTTGCCGATGCGCCGGTGCTGGACGCCAATATCCGCTATGCCGCCCGCCACCGGCTGGAGCCGATCACCATGCTGGCGGCCCTCGCCGCCGTCACCGAAAAGATCGGCTTCATCGCCACGGCCTCCACCACCTATTACGAGCCGTATAATCTTGCGCGGCTCTTCGCGTCCGTCGATCATATCAGCGGCGGCCGGGTGGGCTGGAACATCGTCACGACTTCGGCCGATGCGGCCGCCGGCAACTTCAATCTCCAGAAGCATCCGCCGCATGCCGATCGTTACCGTCAGGCGATAGAATTCGTCGATGTGGTGACGAAGCTCTGGGACAGCTGGGAAGATGACGCCATTGTTGCGGATAAGGAAAGCGGCCTTTTCGCCGATACCGACCGCATCCATCCGGCCAATCACGACGGCGAATTTTATCGGGTGCGAGGCGCGCTGAACGTGCCGCGTTCACCGCAGGGCCGGCCGGTCTATGTGCAGGCCGGCTCCTCGGAGGAAGGGCGTGGTTTCGCCGCCCATTATGCCGAGGCAATCTTTACCGCGCACCAGACTCTGGAGAGTGCGCGGTCTTTTTATTCCGACATTAAGCGGCGCGTCGCGGCCACGGGGCGCAATCCCGCCCATGTGAAAATCCTGCCGGGCATCAGCCCCTTCATCGCGTCAACCGAAGAGGAGGCGCGCAGGCTCGAGGCCTCTTTCAACGATCTCATCCAGCCGGCCTTTTCTCTCGGCCAACTGCAGCGCATCACCGGCATCGATCTCTCATCGGCCGATCTCGACCAGCCGCTGCCGCACGAAGCCGTGGAGGCGACCCGGGCACAGGCGGATAGCAGCCGCCATCAGCTGGTTCTCGATGTCATAGACCGGGAAAATCCGACGATCCGGCAATTGCTGCACCGGCTTGCCGGCGGGCGCGGCCACAAGGTGATTTCTGGAACGCCGGAGCAGGTGGCGGACTGGATAGAGACTTGGTTCCGCGAGGGCGCGGCCGATGGCTTCAATATCATGCCGCCATGGTTGAATGGCGGGTTCGACAACTTCGTCGACGGGGTCGTGCCGATCCTCAAACAGCGAGGGCTGTTCCGTGAGGATTATGAGGGCGACACGTTGCGAGATCACTACGGCCTGCCCCGGCCGGAAAATATCTATGCGGCGAGAGAGTTGCAAAGGGAACGCGCCTGAGGTGGGACGGGCGTGTTCAGGCGGCGGCCTCGAGAGAGCGCATATCCTCGCGCAACAGGGCGAGTAGAGATGCGACCTCCGGCAGCCGCCGCCTGTCAGGACTGGTCAGCAGGTGATAACGGCTGGCGGTCGGCTGCGGTGCGCCAAAGGGAGCGATCAGCCGGCCGTTTTTCAGCTCTTCCGAAATCAGCGAATGGCGCACGAGGCCGATACCGTGGCCGGATGAGATTGCCTCTATTAGCGCGTTCTGGCGTGAAAAACGCGGGCCGGTTGCCGAAAGCCTGAGCGGAACGCGGCAGGCGCGAAGCCAGTTCGCCCATTCGAAGGCCGGGTCCAGGCCATTGCCACGCAACATCGCGAAACCGAGATCCCGCAAGCGCTCCGGTTCGTCTGCAAGCCCATGGCGAGTAGCGAATTCCGGGGTGCAGACGGCGCTGACGGTATCGGCGAAAAGCGGCTCATGAATGAAGCCGGGAATCTGCGCATGGGTGGCGACGATGGCGCAATCGGCATCGAAATGGGTGAGATCGATGGTTTCGCTCTCTAGGGATTCAATGGAAAGCTCCACGTCTCCGAGCGCCGGAACGATGCTGCCAAGCCGCGGCGCTAACCAGCGGGCGGCAAAGCAACCTTCCGCCAGAACCTTCAGTTGCGGTCGGGCGTTCGAAACCATCAGGTCGGAAAGACTGCCGATCATGGTCTCGAAAGCATCGGCAAGGCCGGGATAAAGCGCGCTGCCGGCATCCGTCAGCAGCAATTCACCGCGCTGGCGGCTGAAGAGCGGCTGGCCGAGATGGGTTTCGAGAATTCTCACCTGCTGTCCGATGGCGGCGGTCGAGACATGCAGCTCCTCCGCCGCCCGCGAAAAGCTCGCATGGCGGGCGGCGACGACAAAGGCGCGCAAGGCGGTCAGCGGTGGCAGCCGGGAAAGTGTGGGCAGGCGAAAAGCCGCCCGGCTCCCGGCGGGAGCGATAAACTCCGTTCTCATTGCTGTTTCTCCTTTGCCGCCTGCATCTTCCGCATGGTCAGAACACCCGGCCTTCCCTGAGATGCGTCGTTGTGCCGTTGAGATAATAATCACCGATCACCCGCGCCTTGTGCGCGAGCGGATTGTGATTGTAGACAGTGCGGATATTGCGCCAGTGGCGGTCGAAATTCCGCTCGCTCGATGTCGCCGAGCCGCCGCCGAGTTCATAGAGATTGGTGGCGACCGTCAAAGAAAGCTGCGAGGCGATGATCTGGGTGCGGGCTGTGGCGAGCGAACCTTCCAGCAGGGCTGCCTCTATCGCCTCTTCGTCCCCGGTGGCGAAGGCGGCGGCGGTGCGGTCGAGCGTTCTCGCCGCTTCGCGGATCAGGGTCTGCACGGCGAAAGCACCGGCGCTGATTTCGCCGAGCATCTTCTGCACGAACGGGTCCTGATTGGCGGTTTCGGCGCTGCTGTGAAGTGTGGTGCGCGCCTGACGCAACACATACTCCACGCCGTCCTTCAGCGCACCCTGAACGGCGCCGGCGGCCGAGGCGGCGAGATGCAGCTGCCGCATGGCCGAGCTGTGGCGACCGATCTGGGTGCCGAGTTTGCGGGTCGTCAGCTCATGCGGCAGGACCTCGACATTCTCAAGCAGCCCCCGCCGCTCGCCGTCATGCGCTGACCCATGCTGTCCCAGTCGTCGAGAATGGTGATGCCGGCGCGATCGAGCGGAATGAGCACGCCGATCGGTTGTTCGTCATCGCCAATGGCGCTGAAGGTGCCGAAATCGGCAAAGGCCGTGCCTGTCGCATACCATTTGCGGCCGTTCAGCCGGTAGCGGTCGCCATCGGCACTCAGCCGCGTGGTGATTTCGCCGGGGCGCTTGGTGCCCTGTTCGGTGCTGGCGCCTGCGAAGAGCTTGCCGGCAAGCACATGTTCGAGATGCCGCCGGTCTTCCAGCTCGATGGGTGCAAGGGCGAGGTTTTCGGTGAAATTGAAATGACTGCGAAGCGCGTGCGGAATATTGCTGTCGGCTTCGCCGAGGATCATCAGCACTTCGATATAGTCGGCAATCGAACCGCCCGGTCCGCCCTTGGCTTCGGGAACGCGCAGCGTGCCGATCTTCGCCTCCTTGATAAGGGCGAAGATATCGAAGGGCAGTTCCCGCTGGCGTTCGCGGCGGGCGGCATCCTTGGCCGCGATGGCCGCAATGTCCTTTGCCCGGGCCAGAATCTCGTCACGGCTCGGTACGCCGGAATTGTCGGTGGTGGTTGTCTGCAGTTTCGGAGTGGACATTGCGGTTTTCCCTGAGCGGATGTGAGAGCCTGCGGCACGGGCGCGCCGCAGGCATGGTCTTCTGGACGATCAGGCGACCGCGCGCGGCTTGAGCGCCGGGCGGTGTGCGGGCTCGAGATTGCGCGGCACGCGGCCTTCGACGGGATGGCTCGGATCGTTGAAACCGGGTGTGGAGGGGTGGCCGGTGGTGACGAGGCTGTCGACCAGCGCTTCATCTTCCGCATCGATCTTCACATCGAGCGCGCGGATATATCCGTCCCAGTGCTCTTCGGTACGCGGGCCGGTGATGGCGGCGGTGACGAACTTGTTGTTCAGCACCCAGGCGAGCGCGAAATCCGCCGCCGAAACGCCCTTCGAAGCGGCATGGGCTGCAACCTTCTGGGCGATTTCGACAGATTCCGGACGCCATTCCGTTTCCAGAACACGCTTGTCGCCACGGCCGACGCGGGTATCGGCGCCCGGCTGTTCGCCCGGCTGGTATTTGCCGGTCAGTACGCCGCGTGCGAGCGGCGAATAGGAGACCACGCCAAGGCCATAATGATTGGCCGCAGGCAACTGCTCGGCCTCGGCCGTGCGGTTGACGATGTTGTAGAGAGGCTGGCTGGCAACGGGCCGGTCGATGCCGAGCTGGTCGGCCAGATGCGAAATTTCGGCGATACGCCAGCCACGGAAGTTCGACACGCCGAAATAACGCAGCTTGCCGGCGCGGATGAGATCGGCGATGGCGCGCACCGGCTCTTCCAGCGGCGCGTCGAAGACGGCGCGGTGGAAATAGAGGATATCGATATAGTCGGTGTTGAGACGGCGAAGTGAATTTTCGACGGTTTCGATCACCCATTTGCGCGAATGGCCGCCGAGATTCGGGCCCTTGGTATGGGAGTTGACGAATTTCGTTGCCAGAACCCAGTGATCGCGACTGGCCTTGATGCCGCGACCGACGACTTCTTCCGACTTGCCGTCGTGATAGACATCGGCTGTGTCGATGAAATTGATGCCCTGCTCGCGTGCCTTGTCGATGATGCGGAAGGCCACGTCATCCGGCGTCGGGCCTCCGAACATCATCGTGCCGAGGCTCAGCGGTGAAACTTTCAGCGCGCTGCGCCCGAGATAGCGATAATCGACCATTATGGTTGCTCCTTCAGTTTATTGGGCATGGTGGCAGGCCACGGCGTGGTTCTTGCCGAAAAGGGTGTAATCCGGCGCTTTTTCGCGACAGAGATCGGTGGCGAGCGGACAGCGGGTGTGAAACCGGCAGCCGGATGGCGGGTTATGCGGGCTCGGCAGGTCGCCGGAAATGGGTGCCGCCTGCTTGCGGCGCGCGGGATCGGGAACGGCGGCGAGAAGCGCACGCGTATAGGGGTGCTTTGGCGATGCCCAGAGTTCCGATGTCGGCGCGCTTTCCACGATCTTGCCAAGATACATGACCAGCACGCGGTCGGAAAAATAGCGCACGACCGACAGGTCGTGGGACACGAAGAGATAGGAGAGCGAAAGCCGCTTCTTCATCTCCACCAGAAGATTGAGGATCTGCGCCTGTATCGAGAGATCGAGCGCCGAGACCGGCTCGTCGCAGACCACCAGTTCCGGCTCCAGAACCAAAGCGCGGGCAATGCCGATGCGCTGGCGCTGGCCGCCGGAAAATTCATGCGGGTAACGGTCGAGCGCATCCGGCGGCAGGCCCACCTGCGCGACGATGGCCTCGACGATTTCGCGCTGGTGCGCCCTGTCGCCGATGCCGTGCACCTTCAACGGCCCGGTAAGGATGGTTCGTACCGTCTGGCGCGGATTGAGCGAAGCGAAGGGGTCCTGAAAAATCATCTGGATGCGGCGGCGGATGCCGCGCAGTTCGGACGATGTCATTGCCGTGACATCCGCGCCCTTGAAGGTAATCTTGCCGGAAGACGGCTCGACCAGCCGCATCAGCGATTTGCCGAGCGAGGATTTGCCGCAGCCGGATTCACCCACCAGCGCCACGGTCTCGCCCGCCTCGATATCGAGGGAGACATCGTCGACAGCGCGCACGGTGCCGCGTCCGCCCGCATAATGGGTGGAAAGACTATGCACTGACAAGAGCGCCATCGGGTACCTCGTGGGAAGTGGGAGCAACGAAGGGGCAGGCGGCGTAACGGCCTTGCGAGATTTGCCGCAGCGGCGGTACGAACTGCCCGCAGAAACCGCGGGCGCTCGGACAGCGCGGACGGAAGGCGCAGCCGCGTTCCCCGGTGGCGGAAACGATGGAGCCGGGAATTTCGATGAGCGGCCCGTCGCGATAATGCTGGCCGTCTTCCGCGCGCGGCGAGGCGGCGAGCAGGCCGCGCGTATAGGGATGGTAGGGATTGGAGAAAACCGGTTCCGGCAATCCCTCTTCCACCTTGCGGCCGGCATACATGACCATCACCCGGTCCGCCCATTGCGCCACGATGCCGAGATCATGGGTGATGAGGATGACGGCCATGTTGAGGTCGCGGCGCAGATTGTCGAGCAGCTGGAGGATTTGTGCCTGTATCGTCACGTCGAGCGCCGTCGTCGCTTCGTCGGCGATCAGCAGTTTCGGATTGCAGGCGACGCCGATGGCGATCATCACGCGCTGGCGCATGCCGCCGGAAAGCTGGTGGGGATAATCATCCACCCGGCGGCCGGCGTCTGGAATATTGACCAGTTCCAGAAGCGCGATCGCGCGTTTGCGGGCCTGATGCCGGTCGATCTTCTCGTGGATGCGCAGCACCTCGATGATCTGTTCGCCAACCGTGAGAACCGGGTTCAGCGAGGTCATCGGCTCCTGAAAGATCATGCCGATATCCCGGCCGCGAATGCCGCGCCATTGTCGCTCGGAAAGCGGCAGCAGGTCGCGGCCCTCGAGCAGAACCCGCCCGCCGGTCTTGGCGTGGGAGGGTAGGAGGCCAATGAGACCGAGTGCGGTCAGGGATTTACCGGAGCCGCTTTCGCCGACGATGGCCAGCATTTCGCCGGGGCTGACATCGAAACTGACGCCTTTGACCGGCTGGGCGGAGCCGAAGCTGACGGAGAGATCATGGACTTCGATCAGTTTGCTCATCGGCGTTCCTCCGAAAAACGGGGGTTGAGCGCATCGTTGAGGCCATCGCTGATGAGGTTCAGCGAAATGACGGTGAAGACGATGGCGAGGCCGGGAAGGGCTGTCAGATACCAGGCGGTGCGGATGACATCGCGGCCCGAACCGATCATCGACCCCCAGGAGACACGGTTGGGATCGCCAAGCCCCATGAAGGAGAGTGCTGCTTCCATGAGGATCGCGCCGGCCACCATGACCGAGGAGGTGACGATGATCGGCGGCAGCGCATTGGGCAGAATTTCCTGAAAGACGATGCGCGCATGGCCGTAACCGAGGCTGCGGGCGGCGAGCACATAGTCCTTCTCGCGGATGGCGCGGAATTCGGCGCGGGTAAGTCGTGCAACGAGCGGCCAGGTGATGATGCCGATGGCCGATGTAACCGTGGTGACCGACGGCTGGGCGATGGCGACGAGCACGACGAGCAACACGAAATTCGGCAGGGTCTGGAAGATTTCGATCAGCTTGACGAGAATATCGTCAATGACGCCGCCGAAATAACCGGCGAAGGCGCCAACCGCGATGCCGATCGTGAGCCCGATCAGCGTCGCCACGACCCCAACGGTGAGCGAGATACGCGCGCCATGCACGATGCCGGCCAGAACATCCCGGCCCATGGAATCGGTGCCGAGCGGATAGGCTGCGTTCTGGCCGGGCCACAGGAACGGGCGGGCCACCATTTCCAGGGGATCACCGGGATAGATCAAGGGGGCGATCAGTGCGGTGACGATGACGGTTGCGAGAAACAGCAGCCCGACGATGGCGTTGGGATTGGTGAGGAAGATTTTCAGTTCCCGCCGCAGGCCGCGCCGTGGCACGGAGACGGAACGGGCCGAAAGCGCATCCGGCGCATGGATATAGGGCCAGGCTTTTTCTTCCGGTTTCTTCGGTTTGGGATTGTTTTCTTCGACGCCAAGGTCGGCCGTGTCGAGGACAGCGGCGGTCTGGGAGGTATTCATCGGCTTTCTCCGATGCGAGGGTCAAGCCATGCCTGCAACAGGTCCACGGCTGCATTGACGATGATGACGACGAGGGAGGAGAGAAGCAGAATGCCGAGCAACACGCTGAAATCCCGCGCCATGACGGCTTCGAAAGCAAGACGGCCAAGACCCGGCCAGCTGAAGACCGTTTCGACCACGACCGCGCCGCCGAGCAGGCCGCCGATATGCATGCCGGCCATGGTGGTGATGGGGATGAGCGCATTGCGCAGAATATGGCGTGTGGTGAGCCGGAGCGGAGAAACGCCCTTGGCGCGCGCCGTGCGCACATAGTCCTGGGATTTCACTTCCAGCATCGCCGCGCGGGTAAGGCGGGCATAGATCGCCAGAAAATAAAGCGCCAGCGATAGGGCAGGGAGAACGATATAACGCAGCCGGTCCAGCAGGGCGTCGAAACCGGTGAGGCTGCTGCCGATGGTGCTGTCGCCGCCGGAGGGAAGCCAGCCGAGCTTCACTGAGAAGGTCAGGATCAACATCAGGCCGATCCAGAAACCCGGCACGGAATAAAAGATCAGCGAACCGATGGAAATGATCCGGTCCGGCAGCTTGCCGGAGAAAAGCGCCATGATCGAGCCGAGAAACACACCGACAAAAATCGCAATGCCGAGTGCCGCGCCCATCAGGGCGAGTGTGCCGGGCAGACGCTGGCCGATGAGGTCTGCCACCGGCATGCCGTAACGCGGCGAAAAGCCGAGGCTGAATTGCGCGAGATTGCCGAGATAATTCATCAGCTGATGCAGAACCGGCAGATCGAGCCCGAAGCGATTGCGGATTTCGGCCATGGTCTCGACGGTCGCTGAACCCGCTTCCGCGGCCAGCACATCGGCGGCGTCGCCGGGCGCCAGCTGCAGCAGGAAGAAGTTCAGGATGACGATACCGAGAACCGTCGGAATGGCCTGAATGGCCACCCGCCTTGCCTGCGATAAAATCCGTTTCGAATTCGACATCGGCTCCAGTCCGTAAGCGTGGAAATATGAAATCGGCCCCTGAAGGCATTGGTATTAGTTGACTAATTTTATGGAATTTGTCAAAGAGTAATAGAATTATTTTCTGAAATTTACGGAAATATGCGCCATAAAGAAAAGATAATTCCTGTTTATGAGAATGGTTGGTTCTTCATGCCAAGCTCGCTCTCGTCTGCGGAACAAACTTCTTCATAAGCGCGACCGTTCAGTTTGCCGGTTTTTCGCCGGTTCAATCAAGGAGAGGGTATTGCATGACTGTTTTCAACCAGACGACGCGGCGTGGATTTCTGCTGGCGTCCGTGGCGCTTGGCGTGGTGTCGCTGCCGGGGCTGAAGCTCAACGCGGCGGAGCCGGCAAGCGGTGGCACGGCCACCCTGCTCATCTCATCGGAGCCGCCGGTGCTGACGACGATCGCACACACAGCCTATAATTCCGTCTATATATCGCCCAAGGTCACCGAAGGGCTGTTGACCTATGATTTTGACCTCAATCCCAAGCCGCTGCTGGCCAAATCATGGGAAGTGAGCGCGGATGGCCTGCGTTACACCTTCAAGCTGAGGCCCGGCGTGAAGTGGCATGACGGCAAGCCATTCACATCCGCCGACGTGGCGTTCTCCATCAATACGATCAAGGAAGTGCATCCGCGCGGCCGCAATACATTCCTGAACCTCACTGCTGTCGAGACGCCGGACGAGCTGACGGCAGTTCTGGTTCTTTCCAAACCCGCGCCCTATCTGATTACGGCGCTCGCCGCCGCCGAAACGCCCATCGTGCCGAAACATCTTTATGAGGGTACGAAGGTGACCGAAAATCCGGTCAATCTCGCACCCATCGGCACCGGTCCGTTCAAGTTCAAGGAGTGGGTGCGCGGCAGCCATATCGTTTTTGAGCGCAATGCCGATTATTGGGATGCGCCGCGTCCCTATCTCGACAAGCTGATTGTTCGCTTCATTCCTGATGCGTCGGCCCGGGCGATTGCCATCGAAACCGGTGAGATCGATCTCGCGCCCAGCACGCCGGTCGCCTATAGCGATCTCGACCGGCTGAAGGAACTGCCGAGCCTCGGCTTCGAAACCAATGGCTATCAATATACCAATTCGATCAGCCGCGTGGAATTCAACCTCGAAAAGGACGTGTTCAAGGATGTCCGCGTCCGCCGCGCCTTCGCGCATGTGATTGACCGTAACGTCATCTTCAACACCGTCAATTTCGGTTATGGCGCGACGATTACCGGGCCGATCAATCCGAAGCTGACGAAATGGTTCGTCGACGATCTGAAGACCTATCCGATCGATCTGAAGGCGGCGGAAGCGCTGCTGGATGAAGCCGGATACAAGCGCGGTGCGGATGGCATCCGTTTCAAGCTCAATCTGGACTATGTGCCGAGCACCGAGGCCTATCCGCGCGGTGCGGATTATATTCGTCAGGCGCTGGCAAAGGTCGGCGTGGACGTGACGGTGCGGACGCAGGATTTCGCCACCTATACCAAGCGCATCTACACGGATCGCGATTTCGATTTTGCCTATGAGGGCATGAGCAATCTCTTCGATCCGACTGTCGGCGTGCAGCGGCTCTACTGGTCGAAGAACTTCAAGAAGGGCGTGCCCTTCTCCAACGGCGCTGCCTATAGCAATCCCAAGGTGGATGCGCTGCTGGAGGCCGCCGCCATCGAGATCGATCCGGACAAGCGTGTCGCGCAATGGAAGGAAATCCAGCAGATTCTCGTCGAGGACGTGCCGGCTATCGATATCGTCGCAGCGCCGGAGATCACCATCTTCAACAAGCGCATTGCCGATCACACCATCGGCGCGGAAGGTGTGGCGGGAAGCCTCGCCTTTGCGCATATCGCCGCATCCTGATCGTCTCGCCAGACCCGGCTCGCCCTTTGCGGCGGGCCGGGACCTTTCCCTTTCATCGAGGCCAAAGCCATGAGCACGACACTTTCTGAAATCTGGTACACACGCTGCCCGGTGCCCACGCCGGTGGGGCTGGCGGCACAACTCGGTTATCTCGAGCAGACCTTCGAAGAGGTCGGCATAGCGTTGAAATCCATCATCGATTCGCCGGATCGCTCGGTTCGCCAAAGCCATTTCAACCACACGCTGGAATGGTCCTTCCGCCACGGTGGCAATGTGCCGCCCATCCGCGCCCGTTCGGAAGGGCGCAATACGCGCCTCATCGGGGTGACGTGGACGGATGAGTTTCAGGCAATCATCACCCTGCCGGAGACCGGTATCCGCTCGCTCGCCGATCTCGTCGGCCGCCGTTTTGGCGTGCCGCGCAGACCGGAAGGCATCGTCGATTTCATGCGCGCGACGGCGCTGAAAGGCATTGTTTCGGCGCTTTCGCTGGAAGGGCTGAAGGTCGAGGATGTCGAACTCAAGGACATCGTCATCAAGGATTCGGTGCTGGCTTCGCAGGAAGGGCCGTCGTTGTTCGGCCTGAAGCGCCGGCAATCCTTCGGCGAGGAAATCATTGCGCTGCTGCGGGGTGAGGTCGATGCGATTTTCGTGAAGGGAACGGCTGGCATTGCCGCCGCGAACCTGATCGGTGCGGTGCAGGTGGCGGAGTTCGGTTTTCATCCCGATCCGAAGATACGCATCAATTCCGGTTCTCCGCGCGTGCTGACGGTTGATGGACGGCTTGCCGATGAGCGCCCAGATCTGGTGGCGCGGCTGGTTGCTTCAATTGCCAGGGCCTCGCTCTGGGCCGAACAGCATCCGGAAGAAACCCGCCGTTTCATCGCACGCGAGGCGGGTGCGACCGAAGAGCAGGTTCTAGCCGCCAACGGGCCGGATGTTCATCGCCATCTTGGCCTCGGCCTCGATACCGATCTTGTCGGTGCCGTCGGCCATTACAAGGACTTCCTGCATCAATGGGGCTTCCTTGAAAACGACTTTGATCTGGGCGACTGGATCGATAACCGTTTCGTCACGGCAAATGAAAGGGCGGTGGCATGAGCGTTGCACTTTCCGCCGTTGCGAACGAGCCGGCGCAGCGGCCAGATCCCGCCGCCGTTGCAACCGCGCTGGCCGGGGATTTCAGCCTGACCGCTGCGGACCACGACAAAAGCGGCGAATTCGCCGCCGGTAATTTCGAGGTGCTCTTCAAGTCCGGCCTGCTGGGTCTCGTCACGGCTGAAAAGGATGGCGGCTGGGGCGAGGGCATGGAAACGGCCCATGTCGTCATTACGGCCATTGCCAGGGGCGATCCATCGACCGCCCTCATCCTTGCCATGCATTACAGCGTTCATGCCGCGATCCGGCGCGGCAAGTGGCCGGCAGCACTTGCTGCAAAGGTACTGGCCGCCAATAGCAGGGAACCGGCGCTCCTGAACAATGCTCAGGCGGAGCCGGGTGTCGGTTCGCCGGCCCATGGCGGCCTGCCGGAAACGACAGCGCGGATCGAGGGCGATGTCTGGGTGGTCAATGGCCGCAAGAGCTTCGTCACCGGCCTGCCGGGCCTGAAATGGGCGATCGTGCTTGCAGTGACTACGGAAGAGACGCCGCGCCTCATCCAGCTTCTGGTCCCTCTCGATGCGGCTGGCATCGCCCAGGAAAAAGCATGGGAGGCGACCGGCATGTACGCCACAGCCAGCCATGATCTGGTGCTGGAAGACGTGAAGGTGCCGCTTGCCGATATCGTCGCCGAGCAGCCGGCGGATGAGCCGCTGCGGCGCGATGAAGCGGACGGGTATAATTTCTTCGTGCTGCTGGCTTCCGTCTATCACGGTGTCGCGCTTTCGGCGCGGGACGATCTGTTGCGCCATCTGAATGGCCATGTTCCGGCAAGTCTTGGCGCACCGCTGTCCTCCATCCCTCGCATTCAGGAAGGTCTCGGCCAGATCGAAGTGCTGCTGGCGGCGAACCGACGCCTCCTTCTCTCCGTCGCGCGCGATGTCGATGCGGGGGAGAGGGTGGGAACCGATGCACTGGCCGTTCGCCATGTGGTCATCGACAATGCGGTGGCGGTGACGGATCTGGCGCTGGAGCTTGGCGGCAATCGCGGCCTGCGCCGGGACTACGACCTTGAGCGCCATCACCGCGATGCCATAACGGCAAGGGCGCATGCGCCGCAGAGCCATATGATCCGAACGATTCTCGGCCGTCAGCGCATCAAGGCGGCGGGCGGTTGACCGATGAAGCAAAAGGGCGGCCTTGTCCGAGGCGGGCCGCCCATCTTCAAGCCACGCCCATCAATCCCGCAGCAGCGGCAGCAAGCTGTCGCCCTGCCGTTCGATTTCCTTGAGATAGGGCGTGTCGGAAAGCACAAAATGGCTGATGCCCAGCGCGCGGTATTTGCGCAGTGACGCGGCGACATCTTCCGCCGAACCGACAAGCCATGTGGTTCCGGCCCCGCCGCCGCCGAATTTGCCCGGCGCGGTATAGAGATTGTCGTCCAGTACGTCGCTCTGACGGTGCAAATCCAGCAGGCGGCGCTGGCCGACCGCCACGGCCTGAAGATGGTCGTTCCAGCGTACGCCATTGTTTGCGGCCATCTCGGCAACTTTCGCTTCCGCATCGCGCCATGCCTCGGCCGTGGTTTCTCGCACCAGCGTGGTGATCCGCAGGCCGAATTGCAGCGGCGGCAGATCGCGGCCGAGCTTTTCGCTGAAGTTTCTCAGCCGCTCGATCCTTTCACGCACGCCGGCGAGCGGTTCTCCCCAGAAAAGCTGCACGTCGGCCTCGGTTGCGGCAACCTGCTCGGCTGCTTCGGAAGCGCCGCCGAAATAGAGTTTGGGATGCGGCCGGCCTTCGCGCACGGCGATGCGCGGCGAAACGGTGGAGTTCGTGACCCGGAAATGATCGCCATTAAAAGTGACGTTCTCCTCGGTCCAGAGCCGCCGCACCAGCCGCATGAATTCTTTCGTGCGGGCATAACGCTGCGCCTGATCGCCTTCTTCATCGCCATAGGCGGCAAGCTCATCCCTGCCGGAAACGATGTTGATCCGAACTCGACCGCCGGAAAGCTGGTCGAGCGTGGCGGCGGCGGATGCGAGGTTGGCAGGCTTCCAGTAGCCGGGACGAATAGCGATCAGCGGCTCGAATGTGGTGGTGCGGGCCGCAAGCGCCGCCGCCACCGTAAATGTATCCGGACGTCCCCAGCCGGTGCCGATCAGCGCGCCTTTCCAGCCATGGGTTTCAAGCGCCCTGGCATGGCTCGTCAATGTATCGAGACTGTTGTGGTCTTCGCTGACGGCGTCGCCCCGGTGGCCGGGTTTGACGTCGTTGGGAATGTACCAGAGAAATTCGCTTGTGCTGCTCACATTATCCGCCTGAATTTTTGTTTTATGGTGCGGTGGGTGGCCCTGCTGACGTTTGGCCTTCACCACTTGGGCCTACGGGAGGCGCAAACCTCCGCAGGTGCGAGAATGGCAAAGCGGCGGCGGCCCGGCGAAGCAGCGACGTTTCTTTTGTCATGCGGCGGAGGAAAAGCTTTCCGTCTGGAAAGACTATATTGCACATATTTTCTATATAAAAAATTTGAGGAAATGATTCCCTCTGGTCGACATTATCTGCATCGCTGAGAACGCATTTTCTGCATGATCGAAATTGTCTGGATCGATTTTTCGCGAGGCTTCGAAAGGTGAGCAAGGCAATAGTCGACGGAAATCGCGAAATTCACCATGCTTGCGACATACCGCCCACAACCCATGGAGCAGGCATGTGTACCACCTTGATTGTCCCTGGCCTGAATGGTTCGGATGAAGGACATTGGCAACGGCACTGGTTGCTGGATGATCCCGACTCGCGGCTGGTCGATCAGGACAATTGGCAATGCCCGGTTCTCGAGGACTGGCTCGATCGTCTCGAGGTCGCGCTGGCGACAGTCGAAAGCGCTTATATCGTCGCCCACAGCCTCGGTTGCCTGCTGGTGGCGAATATGGCCTCTCGCCCCTCGGCCGCCAAAATCAAGGGCGCGCTTCTGGTCGCACCCGCCCATCTCGACCGCGTTGAGGCGATGCATCCCTGTATCGTCCGGTTCGGCGCGTTTCCGCAGCAACCGCTTGCGTTTCCCAGCCTCGTCGTGGGCAGCATGAACGATCCCTATATGGATTGCGAAGAGCTCGCGCGCAGTGCGAGCCTGTGGGGGAGCGATCTCATCAATCTCGGCGCCGTCGGACATATCAATATTGCCAGCGGCTACGGACGATGGCCTGAGGGTTATGCTCTTCTCCAACGGTTGAAGGCAGAGGACGCGCCTGCAAAGGCGGTGGCCGGATCGAGGCTGCGCAGATTGACTGCCCTGGGCGACGCGCATTTTTAGAGAAAGGCCGGGGCTTTCCAGCCTCCTTGCCGAATGGGATGAGTGCGGGTTGGTTGATCGCTTCTTTTGTTTTTGGCATCATTTACAACCTTTGGGCGCTTTATTGGCGATTTTTACCGATGGAATTTTGAATTTCGCCTGAAGATTGTTTTTGAGTGGCCGCATTTATTTTCCATAAAAAATATAGAAAAGCATTTCTTCGCGCCGGTCGGTTTTGCCGTCACCTTTCATTGGTCATCAAATTAGGGAAAGGGGTAAGGAAATGTCCAGGATCAAGCTTGTAACGTCGGCTCTCGGCGGGTTGTTTTTGTCGACGGTATCGTTGGCCACGGCTGGGGCTTCGGAAGCGCTGGTGACGGCCGACTGGCTGAAGGAAAATCTCGACAATCCGAAAGTTCGGGTCTTTGAAGTCAGCGTCGATACGGGCGTCTATGAGCGCGGGCATATTCCCGGTGCGGTGAACCTCAACTGGCATACGGATCTCGTCGACAAGGAAAAACGCGACATTGCCGCGCGCGACAATTTCCAGTCCCTGCTGCAGAAGGCGGGCGTGGGTGACGATACGACGATCGTTCTATATGGCGATAACAACAACTGGTTTGCCGCCTGGGGGGCGTGGATTTTCGAAACCTACGGTCTGGGCGACCGGGTGAAATTGCTGGATGGCGGCCGCAAGCTCTGGGAAGCGCAGGGACTGCCTTTCGACACATCCGCACCCGCAAAGGCCGAAACGAAACTGAAGCTTGCCGAGCCCGACACCTCGGTCCGGGCGCGCTTTGTGGACGTGGTTGCGGTGGCCGAGGGCAAGCACAACATCAAGCTGGTGGATATCCGCTCGGCGGATGAATATTCCGGCAAGATTTTCGCGCCGGATGGCGTCAAGGAACTGTCCGTCCGGGCCGGCCACATCCCCGGCGCCGTCAATGTTCCGTGGGGCACAATCGTCAATAAGGATGGAACCTTCAAATCGGCCGAAGAGATCAAGGCGATCTATGCCGAGAAGGGCGTCGACGGCTCGGCTCCCATCATCACCTATTGCCGCATCGGCGAGCGTTCCAGCCACACCTGGTTCGCGCTGAAAAAGATCCTCGGTTACGACGTCCGCAATTATGACGGTTCCTGGACCGAGTACGGAAATGCGGTCGGTGTGCCGATCAGCAATCCGACGGGAACGGTCTGGACGGGCAAATAAGCCTTAGCTGCCTTCATCCGTGAGCCGGCGCGTCGGGTGGCGCGCCGGCATCCTTTTTTCCGACATTGCCGGTATTCCATGCGCTCGACCCTTTCCCGCCTCGTGGCGCTTGCCATCTTATGTGCCGTGACGGTTGCTGCTTATCGAGTGGAGCTGCTTGAGAACGGCAGGCCGCTTGCATTTTCCCTTCTGGCCGGGGCCGCTTTCGGCATCGTGATGCAGCGCGGACGGTTCTGCTTTCTCTGCAATTTTCGTGACTTCATCGACGGCAGGCGTTCGGACGGTGTTGTGGCCATTCTCGTCGCCCTGCTGGCGGGGGTGGTGTTTTACCAGATCGTCACCGCAGCGTGGATGCCGGTGCCGCAACCCGGCCGCCTGCCGCCCAATGCGCATATCGGCCCCGTCGGCTGGATTCTGGCGGTGGCGGCGACCGTCTTCGGTTTCGGCGCAGCGCTCTCCGGCTCCTGCCTGTCAGGGCATTTTTACCGGCTGGGCGAGGGGGCTTTCGGTTCCGTGCTTGCCATAGTGGGAGCGGGGGTCGGCTTCCTGCTGGCGTTTCTCAGCTGGAATTTTCTCTATACGGTCAGCGTTTTTGACGATCTGCCCATCTGGTTACCGCATCATCTGGGATACGGCCCGGCGCTGCTGATTGCCTGCACTGTGTTGACCGTTCTGATCCTTCTCGTTCTGTTTTTCGATAAAACCGTCCCCGCTTCTGCGACCGCGGCCCCGGAAAACCGGCTGCAACAGGCATTCCGAAGCGTCTTCATCGACCGCTGGCCGCCCGTCGTCACAGGGGTTCTCGTCGCGGCCATCAGCGCCTTTTCCTATTTCCGTGTCGCACCGCTCGGGGTGACGGCCGAACTTGGCAGCATCGTCAGAACGGCAGGGGCTGCGGCGGGTTGGGTGCCGGAAACGCTTGCGGGGCTCGACACGGTGCGGGGATGCATCAGTGCCGTTAAAACGACGATCCTGTCGCCGAACGGCCTCTTCGTTTCGGGACTGATATTTGCAAGTCTCGCGTCTGCGCTTTCATCAGGAAAATTTCAGCCCGCATGGCCTTCCGCCGGTGGGTTGGCGACACGGTTTGCCGGTGGCGTGCTGATGGGCTGGGGCGGTATGACCGCGCTTGGCTGCACAATTGGCGTGCTGCTGTCGGGCATCCATGCGGGCGCGCTTTCCGGCTGGGTATTTCTTGTTTTTTGCGGTTTGGGCGCATTTGCCGGCCTTTTTCTCAAGCGCCGGTTTGCCTTGCCGTGAGGCCGGACACCTGAAAATCACCGCTGTCGCCAGATGAAGCGGCGATGGCTCCATATCGGCGGCCGGAAACGGATTTTTTTCCGCCGCCGCAACCTTAGTCCACATTTGCCGGCGATCCTCCAATTATAGAATAGTAATTTTATGGAAAATATTGACGATTTCGGACGGTCGCCCGAGGATAAGGGGAGTTGAGCAAAGGAGGCGCACATGCCGCAGGGACTTCATGCGTTTACTTTCGATCTATTCGGTTTGACCCGGCGTCAGCCGCGGGAAGAGGAACAGGTCAGCCTTCATCCTCTGGATCATTCCGGACGCATCAGGCAGGAGAAAAGCGATCTCGAACTCGAACGGGAAGAGATTTGCGAAATGAATTTTGCGATGCTCGGCCTTTATCCGGTCTTCTGACGACCATCAGCGAGGGCTCCTTTTCCCTTCGAAGCGCGGTTTATCCGGGAGAGAAACTCTCCTCGCCGGATGGAAATTGGAACAAAATTTCTTAAACGTGCCGGGGAATTGGCTACCCTTTTATCATCAAGCGCATTGCCCGAGGGCAGATTGCAAAGGACCTGCCGATGAGCACATCCGATAAACCACTCGATTTTCTGTGGTTCATACCCACCTCAGGCGATGGCAGCTATCTCGGCTCGGATGATCTTTCGCGTCCTGCCGATCCTGGCTATTTTCGGGAAATAGCCCAGGCCGCCGATCGGCTCGGCTATTCAGGCGTGCTCATCCCCACCGGTGTCGCCTGCGAAGAATCCTTCATCCTTGCGGCCAATCTCGCTGCCTATACCGAAAAGCTGAAATTCCTCGTCGCCATCCGTCCGGGCGTCGCTTCGCCTGCCTATTATGCGCGGCTTGCTTCGACGCTCGATCGCGTTTCCCATGGCCGGCTGCTTCTCAACATCGTGGTTGGCGGCAGCGCGCAGGAATTGGCCGGTGACGGCATTTTCCTGCCGCATGACGAGCGTTACGATCACGCCGATGAGTTCTTCCAGGTGTTCAATTCGCTGATCGAAACCGGCAAGGGAAGCCTCGACGGCAAATATATCAAGGCAGTGGACGCGAAACTCGGGCTGCCGCCGGTGCAGGAACCGCGCCCGCCGCTTTATTTCGGCGGCTCTTCCGATGCCGGAATCGAGTTTTCAGCCGGTATCACCGACAAATATCTCACCTGGGGCGAGCCGCCGGCGCAGGTGGCGGAAAAAATCGCCAAGGTGCGCGCCGCCGCCGCCAAAAAGGGGCGCAAGGTTACCTTCGGCATCCGTCTGCATTTCATCGTGCGTGAAACCGACGAGGAAGCATGGGCCGATGCCGAGCGGCTGATCTCGAAGCTCTCCGACGAAACCATCGCATCCGCTCAGGAGGTCTTCTCCAGGGCTTCGGATTCCGTCGGACAGGCGAGAATGCAGGCGCTGCACAATGGCCGGCGCGACCGGCTGGAAGTCTCTCCGAATTTGTGGGCGGGCATCGGTCTCGTCCGTTCGGGTGCGGGCACGGCGCTGGTCGGTTCGCCGAAGACGGTGGCGACGCGGCTCAGGGAATATCAGGCGCTGGGCATCGATACCGTCATCGCCTCGGGTTATCCGCATCTGGAGGAAGCCTATCGGCTATCCGAACTGCTGTTTCCGGAAATCGGGCTTGGCGGGCCTCGCAACCAGATACGATCTTCTTTCGGCGCGAAACAGGTTTTCGGTGGCGGCGGTCATGGCGGCAACGTCAAGCTGGTGTCCGGATCCTGATCCATCGACGGGAGGCCACCTGTGCCTCCCACCTTTTCGGCAGATATCCTTGCGGCGGGACGAAATCAGGCGACGGCACATAAAACATTATTTCTATAGAATATTATCATTATGGAAAACGATGTCTATTTCACCCCCCGCCGCCGCTGCTAGCTATTGAACAATTCAGCTGTTTTCAGGAGCAACCCGATGACATTGCAATATGCGGCCAAGGATCAACAATTCATCAACCTCCGCGACCCGGTCGCCGGCAAGGCGGCGGATGCCGACAGCCTCAAGGCGGCGCTGAGAACGCTGGGCGGCGGTGTCAGCGTGATTACGGCGGGTGAGGGCGACGAACGAACGGGCGCGACCGTGACCTCGGCCACCGCTTTGTCGGTCGATCCGCCGCGCATTCTGGTGGCGCTCAACCGATCCTCATCCACATGGCCGGTGGTGCAGCGTTTCGGTCATCTCGCCGTCAACATCGTTGGGGCGAACCATCAGTTTGTCGCCAATCAGTTTGCCGGCATCGGCGGCCTGAAGGGTCCGGACCGGTATCGCGGTGCGGAATGGACACGGCTGTCGAGCGGTGCGCCCATTCTCGAAGATGCTGTTGCCGCGATCGATTGCACCATTGAAGAGACGATCGAACGGCACAGCCATGTCATCGTCATCGGCAAGGTGGAGGCGATCCGCATCGGCTCCGGCCATTCGCTGCTCTATCAAAACGGGCGTTATCATTCTCTGGACTGAGCGTCGGTCGTTCGGCGCTTTCACTTTGTCATTCTTTGAGGGAGTTGAGCATGGGATCCGTCACGCCTCTCGGCGAAAGACTTCGTTTCGTTCCTCCACGCCTCGGCGCGGATGTCGATGTGCTGACCGTTGCCCGGACGATCGCCGAAAACTGCGCCGTTGAAAGTCCCGGGCAAATCCAAGCGCGGATCGCCCGCTCCGGTCTTCTTGCTCTTTCCGTTCCAACGGAACTCGGCGGGGCGGACATCACCAATGATGTTCTCTCGCAGGCGCTCGCCATCATTTCCGCAGCCGATGCGGCGGCGGCGCATGATCTCGTCGAACATTTCACCGCGCTTGAATTCATCAGGAATGCGGGCAGCGAAGATCAGCGCAAGGCGCTCTTCGCCCGTCTCAATCTTGGCGAGACCTTCGCACTGGCAATATCTGCCGCGGATCTGGATCAGGCGGTTACGGTGACGGAAGACGACTATGCCCTGCGGCTTCCCGATGACGTTGCGGGGTCGGTGAGGGGCGACGCGGACTGGATCGTCGTGCCGGCCGTCAACACGGCCGGGCAGCCTTTGCTCGTCGTTCTGCGCAACCGCCCCAATACGTCATGGGAAGGTCTGTTACGCGCCGATCAGGTGGTGTTTCTGGCTCAGGGTGCCGGAAATCTGGCCGTTTCCGTTTCCACCCTTTTGAAAGCCGCCGTGGCTCTGGGGCAAAAGCAGCGTGAACTTTCGGCGCTGCTGATCGACAGGCTGGCCGGCGATGGCGCGGCGCGACCCGTGATAGGCGAAATATTTCTCGCCATCGAACTCCTGAAGGCGCAGATATCCAGCCTTGCGGCCAATATCGATGCGGCACAGGTGGGAGCGGAAAACGTCACCTTTCGCTCGGTTCGCAACAATGCCATCACGCTTGAAATCCTGATGGCACGCCTCGGTCTTGTCGAAGGCGTCAGTGAAGCCGGGCTGATCGCGTCGCTGGACGACGATCTGCGCAGGCAATAAGCAAAGCTCGAATGAAGGGCCGTGCGGAATCCTATTCGCCGGCCGGAATGGAGCGGGCGTTCTGCCCGTCCTTCGCCACGAATTGCGCAAGCGTCATATTGTCCAGAATGGTTGCGATGGCGTCACGCACGTCCGTCATCGAAACCCTGACCTGACAGGTCTCCGGATCATCGCAGTCGTCACAGGCTTCAAAGGCCGTGCGGCTTGCACAGCGGATGGGGGCCAGAGGTCCGTCCAGCGTGCGGATGACTTGCCCGATCATGATTTCGGATGGCATTTTCGACAGCGAATAACCGCCATTCGGACCCTTCTTGGAGCGCAGAATACCGCTATTGCGCAGCTCCAGAAGAATAGTATCCAGGAATTTTTTCGGGATATTGTTGCGGGTTGCAATTTCGGTCACGAAGGCGGTCTCGCCCTGGGGCAACCGCGCCAGATCGACAAGAGCCTTTAATCCGTATTTGCCTTTTTTGGTCAACATCGCATGATCCGAAAAGAGAGTCGGCACGTTTTACGGCGCCGGGCCATATTATTCCTAACTTACTAAGTAGTTTTTAGCGAATTCCGGCGCAAGCCCGTTTCGTCCGGGTTTGGCGCGGAAAACGGCTTGTTGCAGCCTTTTTGGGCCATTCCTTCGGCTTTACCGATGGCTTTGTCGGGGCTGGCTTCCGAAAACATCACTGAAAACAATATTTTCTCTGATCGCGCTGCAACGTGGAACGATCATCCTTTATTAGAATATAAAATCGGTAGACAAAGTATGCATCAAAGACACGCGAGGTGATGATGTATACGCTCAGTTTGCTGGACAAGAGCCCGGTTCCAACGGGTGAGGACGCGGCGAGTGCATTCCGCGACACGATCAATCTTGCCAGGCGCGCCGAAGAGCTGGGTTACCGCCGTTTCTGGGTGGCCGAACATCACAATTCGCCGGAGCTTGCTGGTTCCGCACCGGAAGCGCTGGTTGCGTGGATATTGGCGAAGACCTCCCACATCCGCGTCGGCTCGGGCGGCGTCATGTTGCAGCACTATAGCCCTTACAAGGTCGCCGAGGTTTTCAACGTGCTGTCGTCGCTCGCGCCCGGCCGGGTCGATCTTGGCGTCGGCAAGACACCGGGCGGGTTGCCGCTGGCGACGTCGGCCTTGCAGCAGGCCTATGACCCTGCCCGTAAACCGGATTTCGAAACGGCCTTCAGTGAACTCACCACGTTTCTATCCGGCGCCGCGCCGCAGGACCACGTACAGGCCGGGCTGCGGGCAACACCTGTACCGCCGGTCGCTGCGGAACGATTTTTGCTCGGCGCCAGCCCGGAAAGCGCAAGGCTTGCGGCTTCAAGGGGGTGGAATTTCGTCTTTGCCGGCCATCTCAATGGCGATGTGGAGGTTCTTCGCCGCAGCCTCTCGGCTTTCCGGGAAGAAAGCGGCGGAAGCGCTCCGATCCTTGCTTTGTCGGCTTTTGCGGCCAGTGACCCCGCCCATGCTGCGAGACAGGTGGAAGGTCAGCGCATCTACCGGGTATTCCTCAGCGACGGCCGGGCGTTCAACCTCGGCCGCCGAGAACAGGCGGAGGAATTCGCCCGCCAGTCCGGCGATACCGATTACCGCATCGAAGAGCGCAAGCCCAACGTCCTGCATGGCGGGCCGGAGGATATTCACAAGGCGCTTCGTGCGCTTTCCGAAGAGCACGGCATCGAGGAATTCATCATCGAGCCGCCGCATGTCGGGGCCGATCAGCGGCTTGCCTCGATAGAACTGCTTGCCACGCATCGCCTTTCCCGGGCGGCGTAATTTTCTCTGAGGAGGGAATGACATGACGAGAAAGAAAATCCGTTTCGGCATCATGCTTCAGGGCCCCGGCGGGCACATGAATGCCTGGCGGCACCCCAAAAGCCCGGTGGATGCCAGCGTCAATTTCGACTTCTTCAGGAAGACCGCGCTGAAGGCGGAAGCGGCGGGCATCGCCTTCGCTTTCGTGGCGGACGGGCTCTATATCAATGACAAGTCGATCCCGCATTTCCTCAACCGGTTCGAGCCGCTGACGATCCTTTCGGCGCTGGCCTCCGTGACCTCGAAGATCGGTCTCGCCGGCACCGTTTCGACCTCCTATAGCGACCCCTTCACTATTGCCCGCCAGTTCGCCTCGCTCGACCTCCTGAGTGGCGGCCGCGCCGGGTGGAATGCGGTCACGACACCGCTTGAAGGTACGGCGAAGAACTACAGCCGCAACCACCCCGAACATGCGCTGCGTTACGAGATTGCCGACGAATATCTCGAAGTGATCAAGGGCCTGTGGGATAGCTGGGACGACGACGCTTTCCTGCGCAACCGCGAGACGGGACAGTTCTTCGACCGCGCCAAACTCCACACACTCGGCCATAAGGGTCGTTTCTTCCAGGTGGAAGGCCCGCTCAATATCCAGCGTTCGCCGCAGGGGCAGCCGGTGGTGTTCCAGGCCGGCTCCTCCGATGCCGGCATCGGTCTTGCGGGCAAACATGCGGATGCCGTCTTCACCAATTCCGCTTCGCTGGAGGAAAACCAGACCTTCCTCAAGCGTGTGAAACAGAGCGCCGTCGCGCAGGGCCGGTCCGCTGGCGATGTGAAGATTTTCCCCGGCATCGGCCCGATTGTCGGCGAGACGCAGGAGGAAGCGGAGGCGAAATACGACGTCATTCGCAACCTCATCACCATCGAGGATGCGCTGGCCTATCTCGGCCGTTTCTTCGATCATCATGATTTCAGCGTCTATCCGCTGGATGAGCCTTTCCCCGAACTCGGCGAGATCGGCAAGAACAGTTTCCGCTCCACGACCGACCGCATCAAGCGGCGGGCAAAGGAAAAGAACCAGACGCTGCGCGAGGCGGCGCTGGAGGCAGCGACCCCGCGTGAAGGTTTTATCGGCACGCCGGACAAGGTGGCTGACGAAATCATCCGCTGGGTGGAGCACGATGCGGCCGATGGCTTCATTCTGGGCTTCCCGGTGATTGCCGAGGGACTGGACGATTTCGTCCGCCTCGTCATTCCGGTGCTGCAACGGCGCGGTTATTTCGATCCGCATCTGGAAGGGGCGACGCTGCGCGACCATCTCGGCCTGCCTTTCAGGGAAAGCGTCTATTCCCGCCGCGAAAACGGGTCGGACAAGGCCATCGCCTGAGCTTGCAGCCGGGCGGAGACGATTGCCGCCCGGTGCAGATTTCAAGACGCGGCGCGTAGCGAGCCGCGCAGGAGACAGAACCATGAATATCCGCATTGACGGCGCGCGTCCGCAGGACGACGCCGAACGGGGAATCCTTGCCTTCATCGAAGAGAGCATCGCCATCCGGCATGATCTCCACCGGCATCCGGAGCTTTCGCTCAAGGAGACGCGCACGGCGGCGCTCATTGCCCGTTATCTCCTGTCTTTCGGATACGAGGTGGCGGAGGGTGTCGGTGGTCACGGTGTCGTCGCCACGTTGAAGCGCGGTCATGGTGAAAAACGTCTCGGAATCCGCGCCGATATCGACGCCCTGCCTATTATCGAGGAAACCGGCCTTGCCTATGCCAGCCAGACGTCGGGCGTCATGCATGCCTGCGGTCATGATGGCCATACCACCATCCTGCTTTCAGCCGCCCGTTATCTTGCCGAAACATCGAATTTTTCCGGCACGCTGACACTGATCTTCCAACCGGCCGAGGAGATCGGTGCGGGTGCAAGGGCGATGATAAAGGACGGGCTGTTCGAGCGGTTTCCGGTCGATGCGGTCTTCGGCCTGCACAATTGGCCGGGTGTCGAAACCGGGCAGTTCGGCTTCGTCGAAGGTCCTGCCATGGCCTCCGTCGACAAGGCGAAGGTGCAGATCATCGGCAGGGGCGGGCATGGGGCGGCGCCGCATGAGACGGTCGATCCGGTTCTCGCCTCGGCAAGCTTCATCACCGCCCTGCAAAGCATCGTTTCGCGCAATGTCGATCCGCGCGAGATGGCGGTGCTGACGGTCGGCTCCATCCATGGCGGAACCGCCTCCAACGTCATTCCCGAGAGCGTTGAGCTGCAGATCACCGCCCGGGCCTTTTCGCCCGTCGTGCGTGACAGGCTGGAGGAGCGGCTTCCGGCGCTGGCCAGAGCGCAGGCGGAGAGTTTTGGCGCAAGGGCCGATGTCTCCTATTCCCGTGGTTTCCCTCCGGTCATCAATCACGCCCCGCAGACGGTCTTCGCCCGTGAGGTTGCCAAAAGGCATTTCCCGTCCGCGCAGATTGCCGAAGCGTTCCAGCCGCGCACTGCGAGCGAGGATTTTGCCTTCATGCTGCAGGAGCGGCCCGGCTCCTATCTCTTCGTCGGCAATGGCGACAGCGCGCCGCTGCACAGCCCCCACTATGATTTCAACGACGCGATCATCGCACCGGCAGCACGCTTCTGGGTGCGGCTGGCGGAAGCCTATCTCTCCTGACGCGAAAATTAGGACAAGGACATGAGCGACAGTTTTTTCTACACATCGGTCAAGGATCCGCTCGCAACGCCGCTTCTGGAGGAGTTGCTGTTTGAATATGACAGCCGTTACGGCACATTTTTCAACGCGGAAGGGGCGAAGGCCGAGCTGAACAAATATCCGCCGGAAGCCTTCAGCCCGCCATCGGGCAATTTCCTGCTGCTTTTGCGTGACGGTAAGGCGATCGCCGGCGGCGCCTTCATGCGCTACGACCACGAGACGGCCGAATTCAAGCGCGTCTGGACCCACTCGGCCCACCGCCGGCAGGGGCTTGCGAAAATCGTGCTCCGGGAACTGGAGCAGCAGGCGATCCGGCAGGGTTATGCCCGCGTTTATCTGACCACCGGCTTCCGTCAGCCGGAAGCGGTCGGTCTTTATCTCACCAATGGTTATCGCGCTTTGTTCGATACCGCGGCCGATCCCGAGACGATCCGGTCGTTGCCCTTCGAAAAATTTCTTTCCGACACGGCCACCTCCATCCCGGATGGTGCGCCAATAAAGGCCGCCCGGTCGCAACTCTCTCCGGTTCATCCCTGAAAGGCTTTCTCCGATGACAATAGCCTCCGATTTTCCGCATGTTGCGGTGAGCGAACAGAAGGGTGAGCCGGCCAGGCACGGCTACGCGCATTTTCGCGTCGTCCCCGCCCGCTATCCGCTGCGCACGGCGGGCACCGTGCTTGCGGTTCTCATCATTGCTGCCATCCTGCATTCCGTCTTCGGCAATCCCCGCTGGGGCTGGAACGTGTTTGCGGAATGGTTCTTTGCCGAACCGGTGCTTGTGGGGCTCGGCCGCACACTGCTGCTGACCGTGCTTGGCGCTTTCCTGGGTTTCGTGCTCGGCACGGTTCTGGCGCTCGCCCGTGTTTCGGGTTCGCCCCTGCTGGTTGCGATCTCCTGGACCTATATCTGGATATTCCGTTCCATTCCGCTGATCGTGCTTTTGCTGATCCTCAACAATCTCGGTTATCTCTACGAGACCGTGACGATCGGCGTGCCCTATACCGGCATCAATTTCTTCAGCTGGAATACGACGCAGCTCATGACACCCTTTGCCGCAGCGGTTCTGGGGCTGACATTGCATGCCGCGGCTTTCTCATCGGAAATCGTGCGTGGCGGCATCCTCTCGGTGGAACAGGGCCAGCTTGAAGCGGCCGCTTCCCTCGGCTTGCCGCGCCGCCGACAGTTTTCGCGGATCGTGCTGCCGCAGGCGATGCGAACCATTTTGCCAAATGGTTTCAACGAGATAATCCTGCTCGCAAAGGGCACGTCGCAGGTCTATATCCTCGCGCTGCCGGAGCTGTTCTATACGATCCAGATCATCTATCGCCGCAATCTGGAAGTGATCCCGCTGCTGATGGTCGCCACCGTCTGGTATCTGGTGATCCTGACCGCGCTTTCCATCGTTCAGCACCACATCGAACGGCACTTCTCGCGCGGCGCGTTGCGCAATCCGCCGCCCTCGCTGCTTGCCACGCTCTATCGCACATTCCTGCCGCGCAAGCCTTTGCCGGAAGCGGTGGAGACGCCAGCGCCCGCCATTGAAAGACCTGAACGACCGGCCGCCGCCAGGACGGGAAGTTTCCAGCTCGGCAATCGTGGCGGTTCGGTCAATATCCACGGCGTTTCCAAGTCCTTCGGAACACTGAAGGTGCTGGACGATGTCACGCTCTCCATTCCGGCAGGCAGCGTCACCACCATTCTCGGCCAGTCCGGCTCCGGCAAATCCACCTTGCTGCGCTCCATCAACCATCTGGAGCGTGTCGACGACGGCTTCATCGCCATCGACGGTGAACTGGTCGGATATCGCCAGAAAGGCGACACGCTTTATGAGCTGAAGGAAAAGGACATTCTGAAGCGCCGCGTCGAAGTGGGCATGGTGTTCCAGAGCTTCAACCTGTTTCCGCATCTGACGGCGCTTGAAAACATCGCCGAAGCGCCGGTCGTGGTTCGCGGCATATCGAAAGAACAGGCGGAAGCCGAGGCGCGCGATCTTCTGGCCCGTGTCGGTCTTGCCGAAAAGGCAGGCGCTTACCCCCGCCAGCTTTCCGGCGGGCAGCAGCAGCGCGTGGCGATTGCTCGGGCTCTGGCGCTGCGGCCGAAGGTGCTGCTCTTCGACGAGCCGACATCCGCGCTCGACCCGGAGCTGGTCAATGAGGTGCTGGATGTCATCGAGGAGCTGTCCCGCTCCGGCGTCACTCTCATCATCGTCACCCACGAAATCGGCTTTGCCCGCGAAGTCTCCGACAGGGTCGTCTTCATGGAACAGGGCCGCATTCTCGAAACGGGCACGCCGGAGAAAGTGTTCAACAAGCCGGACCACCCGCGCACGGCCGAATTTCTCGCAAAAGTTCTCTAATCAACAACAAAGGAAACACTCACATGGCATTTTCATCGAAATTATTGTCCCTGCTTGCCGGCGGTCTTTTCACCGCCACCGCTGCGCTCATCCCGGCCGCGCATGCGCAGGAGGTTGACCTGTCGCCCGAACAGAAGGGGCGGGTGCGCGCCGAAAAAGTGGAAGAGGCAATCAAGCTTCTGCCCGCCGGCCACAAGTTCATTGCCGACGGAAAGCTGACGGTCGCGACCGTTCCCTTCCGCCTGCCGCTGGTGGATTATGCGAGCGACACAAAGACGCCGATCGGCGTGGAGCCGGACATCGCCCAGCTGGTCGCCGACAGCCTTGGCCTTGAGCTGCAGCTTGTGCCCATCGCCTGGGCAGACTGGCCGCTCGGTCTTGCATCCGGCAAATATGACGCCGTTACTTCCAACATCACGGTGACGGAAGCTCGCAAGGAAAAGTTCGATTTTTCCAGCTACCGCAACGATCTGCTCGGCTTCTATGTCGGCAATAACAGCAAGGTCACATCAATCGGCAAGCCGGAGGATGTCGCAGGGCTGAAGGTCATCGTCGGAGCCGCCACCAATCAGGAGCAGATCCTGCTGAAATGGATCAAGGACAACAAGGCGAAGGGGCTTGCCGATACCGAGGTGCAATATTACGACGATCAGGCCGTGCTTGACGTCGCCCTGCAATCCGGCCGCGCGGATACCTATCTCGGCCCTAATGCGACCTCTGCCTTCCAGGCGGCAAGCCAGAAGAAGACGAAGCTTGTCGGCACCTTCTCCGGCGGCTGGCCGGAAGCGGCCGAGATCGCCGTCGCTTCGAAAAAGGACGCAGGCATAGCGGACGCCATCACCGCCGCGCTGAACGCCCAGATCAAGAACGGCAATTACGGCAAGGTTCTTGCCCGCTGGAATCTCGGTTCCGAAGCCATCACCGAATCCCGCACCAATCCGCCCGGCCTGCCCAAGAGCTGAGGCCAGATTTTCCAAAGGTTGAGTTGCCAAAAGCTGAGTTGCCAAAAAGCTGAGTTGAAGGTGGGACATCACTCAGCCGGTGGCGCGGGCATCCTCCCGCTCGCGCCACCTCCGTCCCGCAATCATCCTATCGGGAAACCACAATGACCTTCACCTCTCGTCTCGCCACGGCCACGCTCGGCGTCTTTCTCTCCATCGTCGGTCTTGGGTCGGCTTTCGCAACCGATGTCTTCGACCTGTCGCCGGATCAGCCCGGCCGCATCCGGGTTGAGAAAGACCCCGGCGCAATTGCCGCCGTTCCGAAGGATTTCAAATTCGTCACACCGGGCAAACTCACCGTCGCGGTCGCACCCGGCGGACCGCCGCTCGCGACCTATGCGACGGATGCAAAAACGGTGGTCGGTGCAGATCCCGATTATGCGCTTGCGGTGGCCGACAGCCTCGGCTTGGAGCTGGAACTGGTGGCGGTTGCCTGGGCGGACTGGCCGCTGGGGCTCGCCTCCGGCAAATACGATGCGGTGATCTCGAATGTGGGCGTTACCGAGCAGCGCAAGGAGAAGTTCGATTTCTCCACCTATCGTCAGGGCCTGCACGGATTTTTCGTCAAGGCAGACAGCGGCATAACCGCCATCCGCGAGCCGAAGGACGCGGCCGGCTTGAGGATCATCGTCGGCGCCGGCACCAATCAGGAGCGCATTCTGCTGAAATGGAGCGACGAAAACGTCGCCGCTGGATTGAAGCCGATCGAGCTGCAATATTACGATGATGAAGCGACCCGGCTTGTGGCGCTTTCAGCGGGGCGGGCGGATGTGATCGTTCAGCCGCATGCGCAGCTGGTCTTCATCGCCGCGCGCGACAAGACCATCAAGCGTGTCGGAACGCTCTCGGCCGGCTGGCCGGAGCGGTCAGATGTCGCCATCACCACCCGCAAGGGATCGGGACTGGCAGATGCGCTGACGCTTGCCACCAACGATCTGATCAAGAGCGGCGCCTACGCGAAGATTCTGGATCGCTGGCAGCTATCGGAAGAAGCCCTGCCGGAATCGCGGACCAACCCGCCCGGCCTGCCGAAAAGCTGACCGTTCGAACACATGCGGCGGACTGCAATACCCGCAGGCTCAGGCCTTGCGGGTATTGTTTTGTCCGTCAATTCTGCGCGGGAAGGGCGCGAAGAGCTTTCGCAATTCACCGACGAAGGGTTTGAAGAAGCGCGAGAGCGGCCGGGCCGTGTTGGTGGAAACGGCGACATTCATCGTCACTTCAGGCATGAAAGGGCGCACCGTCACCCCCTCGAAACTGTTCCAGCGCACCAGACCGTCGACAAGGGCGATGCCGATGCCGCCGCGTACCAGCGGCACGGCACCGACCGATGAGGTGACCTGCACCGAGACGTCCCGTATAAGCCCGTCGCGTTCGAAGACCTCGTTCAGCTGCGGGCCGATCTCGTCCGCATGGTTGCCATAGGAAATCAGCGGCCTGCCGGCGAGGTCGCGGGGCGTCACCGTCATCATTTCGGCCAGGGCATCATCATGCCGCATCACCGCCACGACCGGTACGGAGGCGAGGATTTCGCTGCGCACCGTCGGCGCCTGAATGGTGGAGAGCGTTACCGCAAAATCGATGTCGCCCAGCAGCAATTGTTCGGCAATCTCTTTTTTGGGCAGGGCGTTGAGGTGGATTTTGACGGTCGGATGCGCCTGCCGGAAGGCAAGCAGCGCCTCGGGCAGCACGGAATAGGTGACCGGCAGGCTTGCGCCGATGCGCAGAAGGCCGAGCTTGCGCTCGCCGATGGTGCGCGTCAGCTTTTTCAGAACCTCAAGTTCGCGAAAAACCCGGTCGGCATCCTCATAGATCAGATGCGCTTCCATCGTCGGCACCAGCCGCCCGCCGATGCGCTCGAACAGCTTGTAACCCAGCTGGCTTTCCAGATGGTGCAGCGCCTTGCTGACGCCGGGCTGGGAAACGGCAAGCGAATTGGCGGCCGCCGTCACGGAGCCGTCGCGCATGATGGCGCGGAAAATTTCAAGCTGTCGGGCGTTCATGGAAACCTCCAGCGTCATCTCTTCCATAACCCAAGGTTCTGTTCAAGCGACCATTTGCGATTGGCGGCAAACCTTCTGCCGTGGAAATCTGTGAGGGTGCAGGAGAGGTGCCTGCGAAGGTTTCGGGAAAGGAAACGCGGATGCTGGCCAGATTCAGGCGCATCGCCGAAGAGCGACGCGCGGCTTGCCCTGTCCTGATCGACGGCATGCCTGTCGAGGCGCTGGAGGGAGACACAGTGCTGACGGCGCTGATGCTCTCGCGCGGCTTTGCCCGTTTGTCCGAGTTCGCCGATGGCGAGCGGGCGGGGTTCTGCCTGATGGGCGCCTGTCAGGATTGCTGGGTCTGGACGGGTGAAGGCGAGCGGCTGCGCGCCTGTTCCACCGCCGTACTCCCGGGCATGGATATCAGAACCGAGGTTCCGGAGGGGTTATGGCAGATTTGCGCATCGTGATCGTGGGCGCCGGCCCCGCCGGTACGCGTGCCGCCGAGGCGTTGGTGCGGGCGGGGCTCCGCCCCGTCGTCATCGATGAGGGAGATCGCAGCGGCGGCCAGATCTATCGCCGCCAGCCGCAAAATTTCCGGCGTTCCTATACGGCCCTTTACGGCACGGAAGCGGATAAGGCGAAGGCTCTGCACGAGGCATTCGACGGGCTTTCAGACCACATCGATTACCGGCCGCAGACGCTGGCATGGGCAATCCGCGACAATCGCATTCATATTCAGCGCGCCGAGACAGCCGAAGCTCTCAATTTCGATGCCCTTATCATCGCATCGGGTGCGACCGACCGCATCATGCCTTTGCCGGGCTGGACGAGACCGGGATGTTTTTCGCTTGGCGCTGCGCAGATATCCCTGAAAGCGCAAGCCTGTGCGATAGGTCGGCGGGTGGTTTTTATGGGCACGGGACCGCTGCTTTATCTCGTGGCTTATCAATATATGAAGGCGGGTGCGGCCCCCGTGGCGGTGCTGGATACCACGCCGTTTTCCACGCAGATCAAGGGGCTGCCGGGGATGATGGCGCGGCCGGCGCAGCTCTTCAAGGGCATGCGGCTCGTTGGGGCGCTGTTGGCCGGCGGGGTAAGGATCGAGCGAGGCATTGTGCCGTTAGAGATTCTCGGTGACGCCGAGAGCGGCGTGACCGGTATCTGCTATCGGGATGCGTCCGGTGAGGAAAAACGCCTCGCCTGCGATGCGGTCGGTATGGGTTATCATCTGCGGGCGGAAAGCCAGCTTGCCGATCTTGCCGGTTGTCGCTTCTCCTTTCATCCGCTGATCCGGCAATGGTTGCCGGATGTGGACGATATGGGACGCAGTTCTGTGCCGAATGTCTATCTGGCGGGCGATGGCGCGCGTATTCTCGGTGCAGATGGTGCGGAAGCCTCCGGTCGGCTTGCCGCCTTCGCGCTCCTTGAGGATCAAGGCTTGAAGCCATCCCGCGTGGAGATCGGCCGCTGCCGGAAACAATTGAAAGCGACGAGACGCTTTGCGCAGGGAATGGCCCGAGCCTTCCCCTGGCCGCACCAGTTGGCGCAGGCGCTTGCCGACGACACGATCATCTGCCGCTGTGAGGTGGTAACGGCGGGCGAGTTACGCGCAAGCGTCACCGGCAAAGGTGCAACGGAAGTCAATCGCTCGAAAGCCTTCTCGCGGGCTGGCATGGGCCGGTGCCAGGGGCGATTCTGCGGGCAGGCGGGACAGGAGATTGTCGCCGCCGCCTGTGGTCTGCCGGTGGAATCGGCGGGACGGTTGCGCGGGCAGGCGCCGGTAAAACCCTTGCCGCTGGCGATTGCGAGGGGAGACGATGATGCGTAACACGCTTGCGGAGGCGGATGTCATTATTGTCGGCGGCGGCATTGTCGGAACCGCCACGGCGTTTTTCCTGCGGCAACGGGGCGTCAGCGTCATTCTGCTGGAGCGTTTCCTTGTCGGTCAGCAGGCGAGCGGCACCAATTTCGGCAATGTCCGCCGTCAGGGCCGTTACCTCGGGCAGCTTCCGCTCGCCAACAGATCGCGGGATATCTGGAGCCGTATCCCGCAACTGACCGGTGCGGATGTGGAATTCATGCCCGTCGGCCATATCCGGTTTCTCTGGACGGAAGAACAGATCGCCACGGTCGAGAAATACCGCGACGATGCCGCGCAATATGGTCTGGAGTTGCATATCCTCCCGCGCGAGGTCATCCGGCAGAAATTTCCCTTCATCGGGCCGGAAGCGGTTGCCGGATCATGGTCGCCGCATGACGGTCACGCCAATCCGCGCCTCGTCGCGCCCGCCTTTGCCCGTGCGGCGCGGCGGGACGGTGCAACAATCGTGGAAAATTGCGAGGTTCTGACCATCGAAAAGGCCGGTGAGGATTTCCGGGTGATGACGGCGGAAGGGGATTATCGCGCGCCCGTGGTGCTGGTCGCCAGCGGCGCATGGGGCGGCGGGTTTGCCGGCGCTTTGGGGGAGGCGGTGCCGCTGGAGGTTGCCGGCCCGCAAATGGGCGTGACGGAACCCTTGCCATGGTTCATTCACCCGGTCGTTGGCGTCTCCACCAAAATTCCCGGCGAAGTGATCTATATGCGGCAAATCCCGCGCGGAAACGTCATTTTCGGCGGGGTGAAACGATGCGCCGCCGCGCTGGACGAACGCCGGGCGAAATACGATCCCGCCGGGCTCGATGCCCAGCTGCGTCAGCTTCTGCGGCTGGCACCCGCCTTGCGCCATGCCCGGCTGATCCGCACCTGGTCCGGCGTGGAAGGCTATATGGCCGACGATCTGCCGGTCATGGGAGACAGTGCCGCAACCTCCGGCCTTTATTATGCCTTTGGCTTCAGCGGCCACGGTTTCCAGATCGGCCCGGGTGTCGGCGACGTGATGGCGGAGCTGATAGCGACCGGAAAGACCACGACGCCGATTGCGGATTTTCACATTGGCCGTTTCCGCCGCGGTGGGCCTGTCGCATCCCATTAAGGGAGGATCAGAAATCCGCGACCTTGCCCCAGGACGAATCAAGAAAACGGCTGGGGTGATAGGGGGCGGCATCGACGATCGGGTTCGAGCCCGTCACGATATCGGCGATCAGATGGCCGGCGCCCGGCCCTATGCCGAAACCGTGGCCGCTGAAGCCGGCGGCGAGGATGAAGCCGGGCAATTCGCTGGTTTCGCCGATGGCGGGCACACCATCGGGCGTGCTGTCGATGAAACCGGCCCAGGCGGCGGAAATCTGCGTTTTGCCGAGGGCGGGCAGAAGCTCCAGCGCCCTTCTATGGGTCTCGCGGATGGCGGCGGCGTTGGGTTTCGGGTCGAGAATACGAACCCGTTCCATCGGTGTCGGCGCATCGAGCCGCCAGCGTTTCAGCGTCTCGTGGCCGCCGCGAATGCCTTCCAGCCCGCCTGGCCGCAGGCTTCGCCAGCGCTTGAGGAACATCGGGATGAATTCACGGGCAAACCGCATCTGCTGCGCTGTCGGGTCGATGCGCCCCAGCCCGCTGATGGCGAGCGTGTAGCCGCCGTCTTTTCTCTTCGTTGCCGAAACGGCGGCGGTGTGCAGCGCATCCGGCAGCCCTTCCGCACCCGGAGTGACGGAGAGGATGGAAGAGCGGACAGAGGCCTGTGGGAAACGAATGCCGAGCTGCCGGCAAAAGGACGACGCCCAGGCCCCACCGGACATGATGGCGGTTTTGGTGCGGATCGTGCCTTTTTCGGTGACGACGGCGCTGACCCGGCCGCCTTCCGTCTCAAGCCCGCGTGCGGCGCAATTCTGATGCACCGTGCCGCCCAGCTTGATGATGGCGCGCGCCACTGCGGGCGCCGCCATGGAGGGGTCGGCCGTGCCGTCGGTCGGCGAAAATACGCCGCCCTTCCAGCGCTTTCCCGTGGATCGGCCGCGTTCGCTCGCCTCATCGGCGCTCAGCATATGGGTCGTCACCCCTGCGGTAATGGCAAAGTCGCGCCAGCGCGCCCAGCCGGCAAGTTCGGCCTCATTGTCGCTCAGGTAAAACAGCCCGCAGCGGCGAAAACCCGTGTCCTCACCGCTCTCTGCGCCAAACTCTTCCCAGAGCGCCAGGCTCTTGGTGGAAATCGGCAATTCGCGGGCGTCGCGGTTCTGCTGGCGGCACCAGCCCCAGTTGCGGCTGGATTGCTCCGCTCCGATCAGGCCTTTCTCGACCAGCGCCACTTTCAGGCCGCGCCGCGCAAGATAATAGGCGGCGAAGACACCGACGATGCCGCCGCCGATAATGACGGCGTCTGCGGATGTGGGCAGTTCCGGCGATGTCGTGATCTGTTGCAGCGGGGCGGGCATGGTCGGACTCCTTGTATTCGTCCTAATTTACCTCAGCCGGCGTGTAAACGCTGCCAGACTGGGCCTCTTGCCGGAATCTCCTGCTGTTGGGCGACGCCTCTGCAACTCTTTATGCTGCATCAAAAAAATATCCCCACGTCGACAGGGCTCGCCCATGTGGTAAGATTTCTTTTGCCGCGCCAGAATTTTATGCCGCGTGTTCCAAAAACAAAAAAGGGGTTCCGCACGTGATGAAACTTGACCGGATCGATATCAAGATCCTCTACGAATTGCAGAAAAACGGTCGCATCACCAATGTCGAGCTGGCGGAGCTTGTCAATCTGTCGCCAAGCCCCTGCCTGATGCGGGTGAAGAAGCTGCAGGCGGAAGGTTATATCGAGGGCTATTCGGCGCAGATCAACATCAACAAGCTCGGCCAGACGCTGACGGTGTTTACGGAAATCACGCTCAAGAACCATCGCCAGATCGATTTCGCCCGCTTCCTCGGCGTTGTCGAAAAGATCGACCAGGTGGTGGAATGCCACCTCGTTTCGGGCGGTTACGATTACCTGCTGAAATTCGTCACCTCTGGCATCGTCGAATACCAGTCGATCATGGAGCGGCTGACCGATATGGACGTGGGCATCGACAAATATTTCAGCTTCGTGGTGCTGAAATCGCCGATCATCAAATCGCATATGCCGCTGACCAGCCTGTTTCCGCTGTGAAATGGAGGGAGCGCCTCAGGCATCCGCAGACCGATGGATTTGGGAAGGCGTTGCATTCAC